>CAZGIX010000099.1:0-16256 GCA_964525785.1 uncultured Anaerolineaceae bacterium | reverse complement strand
CAGGAATTTGCTAATCTGGCTACAGGAGCAGTTCCAGACCGGCTGCACAATCGAACAGATCAGCGCTCAATTGGCTCTATGAAGTTCTTAAAGTGCAAGGTTAGTATAATAAGGTTAAATAATCAGCCATTGATCTGGCTGGTTTAGTTCTCTAATGGCTCATAATTCTTATGGACAATTTGACTGGAAAGTCCAAAGCGCTTGCTATCCTCAATTTGGTTGTGTCCACCTTGATAGATCTGGGTGTCCAACCCTATGAGGTTTCTCGTTATGTTGATGAATATCTAAAAATTTATGTATCAGAAATTCAAGACTCTGTATCCCCCGACGCGCCTCTCCGTTTTTCTAAAAGGCACGGTTTTATTGTGTTGGATTCTATAAATGGGCACGTCACTTACAAAGATTTTACAGTCAGGCTGTCCAGAAAAGAAGCTCAACTATTCGCCTTGTTTATTGAAAATCCTGGTGTGTTAATCAGGTCTAATAGATTGATCCAAGCTATTCAAGCTGACACATACAAATCGCCACCCGACCAGTTATTGCGTATTCATATTCATGGTTTGCGCAAAAAATTAGCCCAGATACCGGGTGGTAATAAGTGGATAGTCACTGACTATAAAAAAGGGTTCCTTAGAGAGGCTGTAGGATTCATGTGTGCCTCTCTAGGGTTGTTGTGGTGTTTAGGTTTTGTATTGGGTTTTCTTGTGGTTATGGCTATGCGCAAAAATTGGCGGTTGCCAGTAGCCTTTCTGCAAATTTATCTGCGTACTACCGATGCTATACAATTATATATTTCTACCTGAGTGAACAAAAGTGCTTCACGCCACGCCCGGGCTCGTCGCCCCCCAACTCACGATGTCCTGAGCAAAGGTTGCGTTCCGGGCAATCTGCTGCGCCAGCCGCTCACCCCCCACTAACACCACCGCCGGGAGAACCCTGCTACTGATGTAGGCCAGGCCGTCCCGATCCAGCAGGTCGGCATTCTCGATCACAACCAGCCGGCAGGCGCATTCTTGGCATAAGCTGGTGATCTTCTCCCAGGCTTTAGCAGTAGAGACGCCCTGCTTCAAAGGAGGCTGTCCTAGCACCTGCAGCAGGACTGAAGCCAGCTGGCGATCTTTGCGGCCGGGCCGGTACGGCAAGCGCACTCGCAGCACCCCGTCGCTTCCATACAAAGTGCTCCATGCCCGAAGTACATCACCAAGCACGACGCCTGGGACGAAACCAACTGCCTCTTGATGGTTTGATATCGTCTGGATGAACTCAATCGCTTCTGTAAACATCGTTACGGCTTCTCACAACGGCAAGTTTGGAATTCGATTATAGCACTTCCGAGGGGTCTTTAGGAGAACGCGTTGACTGATAAGACGGCAGTTGCAAGTCCCAAGAGGCGAGCCGCCAGGAAAGCCATATGAATATCTACCGCAACAAGTCTATGGCAAAGGCAAACCTGACCTGTTCTCCTCGCAGAGGAAAAGCCATCGCCGGGCGAAGATAGAATAGAGATGGGAGCAGCTTATTAGTCCACTCCCATCTCTTCATCACGAGTTATCGATCTGGAATTATTTACTTCCCGCTCAGGTCTTGCTTCATCTGCTCTTACTGCTCCCTGGTAATTTCGCCGCGGGAGTAACGGACATCTAAAATTTGTCGTGCCGTTTGGCCTTCGCCAGTGATTGTGCCTGGCGATTGAGGAACATGCGTGAAATTTCGCCCATGCGCACTACGATCATACTCACGTGACTCAGGACCCCAATGTTGCCTTCCAGCTGCCTTATCTTAAGAGCTTGCAGCCAGCGGGCAAATCGGCCGACTGGTTGATCCGGCGATCAACTTCTCCGGTATCTTGCCCCAGCCGATACAACTGCTGCAAGATACCGCGCCGGCCGCTGCCGGCCAGTTGAAAGCAGCCGGTGCAGAAGTCGCCTTTTTGGTCACCTGCTGACCGATCTGCCAGCAGTCTGTCGGACTGATCGCGCGTACACTGGAAGAAACGGGGATCTCCACCGTATGTATCGTCATGCGCCGGGAGGTGGCTCAGAATATGAAACCCCCACGGACATTATTTGTTCATTTTCCTCTGGGTGCTCCGTTGGGGCCAGCCAACGACGCCGAGCCCCATCGTAAAGTGATCCGGCAGGCGTTGGATGTCCTGGTCACAGCGCATGAGCCTGGGACAATAGTCGATTCGCCGCTCCAATGGAAGCGTGATATTGGTGGATCCTAACTTTTTTCGTAAGGTCTGGAAAGCGACTGGATCTATAGGTTAATTGCCTATCGGGGGATGGCGTTGTATGCGCAACAGGAGCGGCCTAATTTACTGGGCCGCTGCTGTTACATATTCACTTTCATTCAGCGCTCGGCTCCAGGACTGAAATCCCTGCAGAAAACATCGCCATCGTAAAAGAGATCGAGTAAACTATTCGGCATGGTGTGACTTTGGCTGATACTGGGTTAAAGTGGGTTTGGGTGCATTTCAATAGGAAACGGTGCCCCGCTTCATCCCAGTTCGACACCTTCCGTCTGGAGCGGAAAAGGCTCCAGGCCTATCTCTAACTATCCCACGACCACGGGAACTCCCAGCAGCATCCGATCCGGCGCGGCTAATACCCAGCCCCAAAAGCCCCAGCTCGGCTACGATCAAAGAGACAGCCAAAATCTCCCGTATCATCACCATTCTCCTGAAAACAGTCTCAAAATCCCAGCCGCCGATGGTCCGCCTTCTCGGGGGGTGGCGCGCCTCTCCCGCCCGCCCCTTCGCCCCCGTCGGGACAAACAGCTCTGAGAGCAGCTGCCGGTATGAAACAGGCACCAGATCTACAAGCGCAGCCACGGCCTGCTCCTGCCAGCCATCCGGACTGGCATAGTCCCCTGGGTGAGCGGAGATCACCTCCCGGATCAGGGCCTGCACCCGGGCCGGTTCCCCTGGATTGAGCGGCTCGACTTCGATTAACGCAGGCGTTTGCCAGCGCCCTTTGAGTCGCGCCCGCAGCCATGCCTGGCGCGTGGGCAGGTCAGGGGTGGTGGCCCCATAGCGCACCGTGGAAGAGAGCACCGCCCGCACCAGGTCGGCGTCCTCCGGATGCGGCGAGAAGAAAGCCTGGGTGGAAGTGTTGGCCAGCAAGGCCTGCACTACCGGCTCGAAGCCCTCAACCCGGCGCGGCAGCGACAGCGACTGGGCCAGCACGAAGGCTCGCGCACCGAACTTAGCACCCTCAGCCAGCAGCGCCTCCAGGCGCATTCCGGAGCCCACCTCCTGCGCCTCGTCGATGACGAAGTAATACGGGATTGGACCTGCCAGCGTCGCCCGCCGAAAAGCGGCCTCGAACACGTTGTTCACTATCCCATTCTACTCGCCGCTTGATACCGCACTTCTAATGCGCGAGCGGCAACAGCGCGCCAGCAGAGATGGCCAGACTGTCTCGCACATCACCCCACATACATTCCGCCATTATTTTGTCACCATGGTGCTGCGCGGGTTGGCAATCTGCGCCTGGCCCAGATCCTGGCCCGCCACCAAGAGATCTCTACCACCCAGCTGTATGCACATCTGAATGACAGCGAGATCGACGAGCAGTATTGGGGGCTGTTTGGCGAGTTGTAGGTAGACAGACGTTGGGTTCTGGCGGCGGTATGGGCGACTAGCGAATCACCTCCAGCGGCACGCCCAGTAGTTCGCACAGGGCGCTCACCTCTGCCAGGACCTCGCCATACGCCATGATCCAGTGTTGGGTGGAGCCGACCCGGGCTACCTGGCGTAGGAACTGATCCAGCGGTGCGTCCAGGCGGATGACGGCGTGCGGGTAGCCCTCCAGGCGCGGCGGGGAATCGAGCGCCTCGCCCGCCGCGATGATGGCCTGCCAGCCGTCAGGTGTGCCGCGCAGTTGTAGCAGGGTCACGCGTCCGGGGCGTGCCACAAACTGCAGGTGGGCACCCTCGCAGGGATCACTCTGGGCGTACTCGTAATCCGGGCTGATCCAGATTTTACCGGGAGAGGCTAACGCCGGGTTCTGCGGTCCAGCGTGACCGCCGACGAGGATATTCTCCGTCTTGTCCCAAAACCAAAACTCTGTGAACAGACAAGGCGAACCAGTCAAATTGTGCAGGATAAACAGGGCAGTGGCGGCGCCCAGGTCACCCTCCAATCCCACCTGGACACCCGCCTTTTCGAAGAGCGGCGGATAAAGTGCCGGGCGCAGCCCCAGGGTTGCGTGCGTCTCTGGGGCAATGTCGTTAAACGAGAGCACGTCCAGGCGTTTTTCTGCCGCCAGGTGTGCCAGTCCCAACGAAGCGCGGGCTCCCAACGCCAATGCTGCCTGGCTCACACCCTGGATCGGGTAGTTGGTCTTCAAATGCTGCAGGAATGCCTCCACCTCCGACTGCGGGAGGCTCTCACAAGCACGCAGCAGATCGCCCACCGAGAGATATTCCACGGCAGGTCCCAGCTGGTGATGCAGGCGGAACTCATCCACGAAAGTGCTCTGCATCTGCTCGTTGCGCGATGGCAGCAAGCCGATGTGCGCTCCCTTGAGAAGACGATAGACCCTCCCAGCCAGCGCCATCACTTCCAATTCTGCCAGAACGCGCGGGTCATCCGCTGCGCCATAAGTGAAGGCAAAGTGCGCATCCATGTTGCGCAGGGTACCCAGGCTCTCCAATGCTCCCACCGGACCAGAGCCGCGCAGCACCTGCACAAACGGCACGCTTTCCGGCAGGCGGCGCCAGGGCAGATAGCTCCAGGCTGCCAGAGGACGCCCAGCAATGGCCTCCAGCAGCGGACGCAGGTATATGTCCTCACTCCACACCTGAAAAACCAGGATGAACAAATCCACCTGGGCAAGGCGAATGCCCGTTTCGGCAGCCTGCAATGCTCGTAGGGAGTTGACCACCCAGGTGTGCTGGATCTCCAATCGCGCACCAAGCTGGCGCTCAATCTCTGAGGCGTCTCGTCCCACTGCTTCTACCAGCTCCGGCAGCGCCACCACCGAGTCGAACCACTCGGCGCGCAGCAAGATCAAGGCAACACTTGGTTTTAGCTCCATCATCCTTTCACTGCTCCGCGTGATAGGCCGCGTACCAGGTAACGCTGGGCGATGATGGCAAATATCAGCACGGGCAGTAATACCAGCGAACCCGAGGCAGCAATCCGCCCCCATAGAATCGCCCTATTTGTCATGAAACTTGTGATGGTAACCGGAAGAGTACGTGCATCACGCCCGGTCAGGATCACCGCATACAGAAACTCATTCCAACAGTAGATGAAACTAAGGATTGCAGTTGCAGCTAATCCAGGGGCGGCGATCGGTACGCTGATGCGGAAGAACGCGCCCAGCCGTGTACAGCCATCGATCATTGCCGACTCCTCCAGCTCAACTGGCACGTCGGAAAAGAAGCCGGTTGCCATCCAGATCGACAATGGGATAGAAAAAGTCAGGTAAGAGATGATCAGCGCCCACTGCGTGTCGATCAGATCCATAGTGTTGAATAGCACGTACAGCGGGACGATGATGGTGATCGGCGGCAGCATCTGCGGTAGGAGCGAGCCCAGGCGCATTGTGTAGTTACCGCGGAAGGGGTAGCGGGCGAAACCGTAGCCGGCGAAAGCCCCCAGAGTCAGGGCGATCAGGGTTGTGCTGGTGGCTATGATGAAGCTGTTGAAGAAATACTTGGTGAAGGTGCCGCCGGCGAAGACATCCCGGTAGTTCTGCAGGGTGGGGGCGAAATTCCACACGGGCGGCACTGCGAATGTCAGCTCGGCTGGCTTAAAGGAGGTGACGAACAAGTAGATGATCGGGGCGACTGACAGGATGACGGCAATAATGACAGCCATGTAGATCAAGGTCGATCTGACCAGGCGTATGGCTCGAAAGCGATTCATCTCAGTTCTCAATCCTGCCTATCAAGCGCGCCAGAACGGCTGCAATGATCAGCATGATCAGGATCATGATATACGAAGCTGCCGAGGCATAGCCCAGGTTGAAGGACTGGAATCCGTAGCGATAGACGTAGATGCTGACCGTTTCAGTGGCGCGTGCTGGCCCACCGGCGGTGAGCAGGTAGATCACGTCGAAGATGCGGAAGGTATCGATCATCCGCCACAGCAGCACGACCAGGATAGTCTGGCGCAACAGGGGCAGGGTGATGAGCACAAAGCTCTGCCAGGGGGAGGCCCCATCGATGCGCGCTGCCTCGAAAGGCTCATCGGGCAGGGCTTGCAGTCCAGCCAGGAGCAGCAGGGCGACGAACGAGGTGGTGTTCCACACATCCACCAGGACGACTGCCGGGAAGGCGACCGCCGGCTTGCTCAGCCATTCCAGAGGAGCGATGCCCACCACCCCCAGATAGTAGTTTACCAGGCCGAACTCGTAATTGAGTAGCAAGCGCCAGGTGAGACCGATGACCACGTTGGTGCACATCATCGGCAGCAGGATCAAGGCGCGCATGATGTTCTTGCCGCGCAGGTCGTGGTTGAGTAGCAATGCCAGCCCCATGCCCAGGACGAACTCGATGCCTACCGCCAGGAGCACGAAGCTAGCAGTGATGCGCAGCGAGTTTAGGAAATCGGGGTTGCTGAAAAGGTCACGGTAGTTCTGCAATCCGACAAAGGGAATACCCCGACGGAAGCCGCGCAGGGTCCATTCGTGGAAGCTGAGCCACAGGGAGTGGCCCAGTGGGTAGATCAGGATGACAGCAATAACGATGAAAGCTGGCGAGATGAAGAGCACCGGCTCCATGCGGCGCTTGAAGACAAGCCAGCGGTGGTGGGCTTGGGTGATAGGGGGCAAGGCGGTCTCAGGCAAGGTCATGAGATTATGGACTGGCAGTTCTACCGGGACTGCCAGTCCTGCAGGCCGTGCACTCTTTACTGTGGGTAACCCGCTTTTTCGAGCATCTCCTTCAGCTTGGTGGCAGCATCGTCCAGCGCCTGCTGAGAGGTCTTGGTGCCGGTCACCGCGGCAACAATGGCTTCGTTCATGGTAGTGACCATGTCGGAGGTGACCGTGGTGGGTGGAATGATCTGGCGGTAGGGCATAACCTCAGCCAGCAGTTCGAACTGCGGGATCTTCTCCACGACTGCCGGGTCGCTGAGCGCCTCGGTATTGCCGGGGATACCACCGTTCAGCGCCCAAAGGCTAGCGCCTTCTTTGCTGGTCAGCCATTCGATGAACTTGTAGGCTGCCATCGGGTTCTTAGCACCGGCGGGGATGCCCCAGCCCCACTGGCTGCCGCCAGTAGTACGCTCGATCGTGCCATCTGCCGCCTTCATGCCCGGCGGTATGGTGTATAGCAGGGTCGTCTGCCCGTCTTTGCACACCTTGGGGCTTTGGGCGCAGTCCTGCAGGGTCTGCGTGGCAGCCATCCATTCGATGCCCATGGCAGCTTTGCCCTCCTGCAGCGAAGTCTGGATCTCGTTGTAGCCGTAGGTGACCACGTCGGGCGGGACCACATGGTGGACATTGAGCAGGTCGGCATAGAACGTCAGCGCCTTTACGCCGGCCTCGTTGTTGATGATGACCTTGTTGTCCTTGTCCAGGATACCGCCGCCCATGCCGAACAGGTAGTACATGAAATCCCACATGGCCTCATCGGGCTTGGCGCCGATCACGGTGCCGTAGACGCCATCGCCGGTGAGGGCTTTGGCGGCTTCCAGATACTCATCCCAGGTTTCGGGCGGCTTGATGCCCTTGGCTTCCAGCAGGTCGGAGCGGTACCACAGCCAGGCAGTATCACCCTCAGAGGGATAAGCGTAGATCTTGCCATCAAAGGTGAAGAAGCCCACCCCTGCCCCGAATACGCTTAAATCCAGCCCGGGCATGGCGACATTGGGATCGTCGATGAACTCATTGAACGGATACAGAGCTTCAGCCTGCACCCAGGCGGGCGGCCAGTCGGACATGATATACGCCGCGTCGTAGTCGGAGCCGCCGCCAACAAACGTGGTTGTGAGCTTGTCGAAGTAAGCTTCGCGGGCGATCTCCTCGACGATCACCTGGTTACCCGTCTTCTTTGTATACTCAGCAGCGACCTTGACCAGGTTATCGTGCTCTGGACCGCTCCAGCAGGCAACGACGATCTCGGGCAGGGCCTCCTGGGCTGCAGGTGCTTCGGTAGCAGCAGGGGCAGCGGGCGCTTCGGTCACAACCGGGGCTGGCGTAGTTGCCGGACCACAGGCTGCTAACATCACCAGGATGATCAGCAGCGAAAATATGCTGAACTGTGTTTGACGATTCATCGGTACTTCTCCTTAACTCCATGATTATAGATAATTTTACACTTTTCCCGGCTTGCAGCCGGGGGCCAATGGATTGGTTTCGATTGATGCTATCACCTCCTTATTGTATTAGGCACATCTCTTCCACTCGTCAATCATGAGGAGCACTTTATCCCAGGGCTGGTTGTTGAAGATAGCGTCCACCGGGTAGAGGATAAAGCCTCCCCCGGGAGCCATGATCTCAATCGCCTGGCGCACCGCGGCGCAGATCTGCTCTTCGCTCCACTGGCTGAGCATCACCGCCGAATTTAGCCCGCCCATCAGGCAGATCTGGCTGCCAATCTCGCTTTTAACCTCCGTCAATTCCAGTTTATCTTGAACGGGATCCACACCTGTCAGGCAATCCATACCCATTTCGATGAAATCCCGGCGATATGGTTTCCAGCTACGAGTAATGATATAACGAAACTTAACCCCGCGTGCATGACACCTATTGATCTCCAATTGCAATCGTGGTCTCAATAACTTTCGGTAGGTGCGTGGTGACCAGAAATCTGTGTTCTCGTACCATGCCATGTGGACGATTACATCAACACCTGCTTCCAATAGCAGGTCTAACCGCCTGAGCTCCCATTCCTGGATGGTATCTAGCACCTGCTGGATGAAATCCGGTTCATCCATTTGCCCATACAGGATACGCTGCATGCCGCATAACCACATCGCAGCATCGCCCAGCGCCACCCAGCCGCCATCCAACACAACACCTAGCCGCTGAGATTCGCGTCGCATTATTTCAGCACGATGCCAGAATTCTGCCAGTTGTGCGTCTGTTGGGACGGGCAATAAATGGCGCAAACGTCGCAGGTCGGCAGAATCCTTGATCAGTGGCTCTTTGAGGCGAGAAAGATTGTAGTCATCGAATAAGCGGATATCATTCCCTCGTGGCCAGTCCTCACTCAATTGAACGATGGTCTGCAGCGGTCCATCTGGTGTTTGATATACTTTTTTAAGCCGGGGGTAAGCATGCTCTTCCTCCGGCGGTAATAGCTCAGTGTGACTGGATACTCCCGGAGCGCGTTCTACGATATAGTCCTCTACATAGCCCAATGGCGGTTGGAGAAGTAATGTGTCATCCAGCCCAAGGGCTGTCGTAGCCTCTACCCGCCTCACTTCATCACACCAGTTGAAGGGGATATTGTCTATCTCCCCGCCCATGGACCAAAAGCGTAACAGCAGAGGCACGTGATCCACTGGCTTATGCTCCATAGTATGGAGCAACCGCTGGCGAGAAGTCATTGTATAAAATTCATCCATGCCATTCATCACAGATCCAGGTCAGGGAAACAACCCCTCACGTTAGCCAAGCGGCAGAACTCGCTCAGTTCGGCAGCGGCGTGGGTGTAGGCGGTCATCCAGTGGTGACCGAAGCCGCCTGTAGTGACTGCCGACCAGATTTTATCCAGCGGGGCACGGGTGATGAACTTCAGCGGTGTGCCTTCAAAAACCATACTGGTGGGCACCGCCTGCCCCTCGAAGGCGCACATGCGGTAATTGTCTTTACGCCCGGTCAGGTTGACAAAAGTCACCGGACCCGGTCGGGCGGTGTAGCGAATACACACCCCATCGTTCGCCAGCCGGACCGGGCACAAGATGAAGCCCCCGTCATCTGCCAGTGAGGGCGAACCGCAGCCGCAGTGCGAGGTGACAATCGAGCTCTCTTTGAAATCCAGGGCAAGCATCTCGCCGAAATGCACCGGGGCGTCGCTGAGCTGGCTGAGCAAGTAAATCGCCAGAGTGGAGTTGACATCACCCTCGCAGCCAGTGGGCACGCCTTCCTCGTTCAAGAGGGCAATCGACAGGCACATCGTGCCCTGGCATTGTGGGTAAGAGCCGATCGAGACAGCCTGCAAATCCAGGTTGGCTACCATGTGACGCAGGGCGAGCAGGGTGCGAGCGTTGGCGATACCATGCTCCGGCTGGGAGGCGACCTGCTTTGCGCCGGCAGCGATGCGCTGCCACTCTGCTGTGGCTTCGGCGGCATCCACCTGCTGCGCCAGGCTATAAAACTCGTCCAGCCCGTAGCTGAGCAGGCGCGCCCCGAACAGTCGCAGGATTTCGATCTCATCCACAGCGGTGGGAGTCATGCCCTCTGTCCGGCGCCCGATCACGGCAATCTTGGCGCCAATCAGGCTTTTCTGCAAGGCGCAGGCGCGAGCGTACACACCCACTTGACGAGCGGTCTGCGGATCGCCCAGCGCGCCATAGAATAATCGATGTTCAGCGCCCAGGTCGTACAGCACCGACTGCAGCTGCTGCCCACCTACGATAGATCCGCTTCGGATACCCGGCACGCTGCGGATGGCGAGTGGCAGGTGGGTCATCTGCTGGATGCGCACGCTGTAATGGTCGAACGACCAGGAGGCCACCAGGACGTAGAGCAAATCCAGCCCCCCGGCAGCCAGCCAAGCACCCACCCGCTCGCAAGAGGCGGGGTCTTTTACCGGCTCTGGCGCCAGGGACACTTGCAGCCCCTCGGCGCCCAGCTCAGCAGCGATCTGCTCCAACTGGCTGGAGTAATCCTGCCAGCCCTCTTCAGGCGGTTCGTAGACGGCATACAGGCCAATGCGCGGGGCGATCATCGCGGCTCTTTTACCCAACCTGGCAGGGCAAGGCGCAGTTGGGTCCATTCTGCAGGGGTCATCTGGCGCAGTTCGGTGTCGCCCAGGTGGGTGTCACGATTTTCGACGATGAGCCAGGATGCATCCTGGCTGGCGAGCAGGTTGTGCCAGGCGCCGACGGGGACATTGTAGATCACGCCGGGCTGCATCTCCTGGGCTTGCAGGCGCTCGCCGTCGGAAGTGAAGATCAGCGCCTGGCCGCGCCACAAGACGAAGACCTCATCGGTCTGGTTGTGGCGCTCGATCTCGCCGGCATTGCCCAGAGCGAAGAGCGGCTCCCAGTTGAGCAGGGCCACCTGCCAGCCGTCAAAGAAAACCAGCGGCATGTAGCCCGGGTCAATAAAGTTGTAGATTTCGAGTGTGTTTTTCATCCTTTCATCCCCGAGATCAATACCCCGCGAATAAACTGGCGCTGGAGAAAGACAAACAGGATCAAGATCGGAATCGTCGCCAGGGTTGCTGCGGCCATCAGGTAATGGTAAGACGTGCCATGCACAGTCTGATACTCGGTCAACCCCAGGGCAATTGTGCGCATTTCAACCTTCGTGACCACGATCAGCGGCCACAGCAGGTTGTTCCAGTTATCTAAAAAGGTGAAGATCCCCAGGGCTGTCAGTGGAGGCTTGCACAACGGCAGGATGACATACCAAAAAATACCCGGTTCCGAAGCGCCATCGATGCGGGCGGCGTCCAACAGCTCATCTGGGATTGACAAGATGAACTGGCGCATCAAGAAAACCCCAAACCCGCTGATCGCGGCAGGGATGATCAGCCCGGCGTACTCATTCAGCCAGCCGAAATTGCGCACGATGACAAACAACGGGATCATGATCACCTGGAACGGTATCATCAACGTGGACAGCACGGCGATGAACAGTGCCTTGCTGCCCCAGAAACGGTATTTGGAGAATCCGAAACCAGCCAGGGTGGAGAAGAACAGCGAGATGGCTGTGATGGCGAAGCCGACAAAGATGCTATTCAAGAAATAGCGCCCCAATGGTGCCAGCTCTATAGCCTCGGTGTAGTTTTCGAAACGCACCGGGTTGGGGATCAGCTGCACCGGGACGGAGAAGATCTTATCGGGCATCTTCAAGGAGCTGGAAACCATCCACAAGACCGGAAAAATCATCAGCAGGCCGCAGAAGATAAGCAAGGTATAGCTGGATAGCTTTAAAAAAACCCTGCCAATCTTTTCAAGCATAGCCGGCCTCCTCGGTGCGCACCAGGCGCAGCTGCAGCAGCGTCAGCCCCATGATAATCACAAAAAGGGTTACAGAGATCGTGGCGGCATAGCCCATACGCAGGTACTGGAATGCAGATTGATAAACATACAGGCCGATCACATTGGTGGCATCACTTGGCCCACCTTTGGTCATCACATACTGGTAAGTGAATGCCTGAAAACAGTTAATCAGGGTGATCACCAGCACGAACAACGAAGTTGGCTTGAGCAGCGGCAGGGTGATATGCCAGAAAGTCTGCCGGGGACTGGCGCCATCCACCTTGGCGGCGTCGTAGAACTCCTGGGGGATCTCCTGCAAGCCGGCGATGAAAATGATCATGTAGAACCCGACCGACTGCCAGACATTTATGCCGATAATCGCTAGAGGCGCAAGCGAGCGCGAAGTAAGCCAGGTAGGGGCGATGCCCAGTAAGCTGCCCAACACGGCATTCAGCGGCCCATACGGGTGGTAAATCACCCGCCAGACCATCGAAACCACCACCCCCGAGACGATCACAGGGGCAAAGTAGAGCACACGCACCAAATTGCGACCGCGGAAATCGCGCACAAAAACCAGCGCCAGCCCGAGCGAGATCAGCCAGATGGGGAGGGTGCTCCCGAAAGCATAGACGAAGGTATTCTTGAGTGCAATCAGAAAGCGCTCATCTTGCAGCATACGCTCGTAGCCCTTGAGACCGACAAACACCGGGGGCGAGATCAGGTTGTAGTCCGTCAGGCTGTAGTAAAAAGCGGAGATCATCGGGTAGAAAGCGAAGATGGCAAAGAAGATCATCACCGGCAGCACAAACACCAGCCCCCACAGCTGCCGGCGGGTGTAGATATTCCAGCGAGAGTGCTTCTGAGAGGGGAGCGCTGCGCTCATAGAAGGTAGAAGACGGCCTTGCGAAGGCTCTGGTGAAACAGGCACCGCTTACCTTCGCAAGGCCAGGAAAGGATCGTTATGGATTTTGCAGCAGGGCATCGATCTCTGCCTTGGCGGCATCGAGCGATTCCTGTGGATCCTGCTGCTCAGTCACCGCGCGCTGCAGGGCGCGGGTAAGCACATCCAGCATCTCGAATGCCTTAGGGTGAGCCGGGAAGTAAGGGCTGCCTTCCATATCCTTCAAGAATACTGGCAGGTTAGGATCGGTCTTGAAGGTTTGCGTGTCCTGCAGGTCAACGCGCGACTGCAGCAGACCGGCGTCTCGCAGATAGTCCTCGGGGTGGTCGCTCATCTCCTTGATCAGCATCTGGCAGGCTTTCTGCTCTTCCGGGCTGGAACTGGCGTTGGTGAACAGCCCGTAGGCGTACATTAAGGCGCCGCTCTTCTGGACAGCGTCTTTGAACTGCGGGAAAGGCTTGACGACGATCTGGTCAAAGACGGCGGGATTCTGCTCCTTGACGTAAGAGCTGTACCAGGAGCCGGAGAGGACCTGGGCCACCGTGCCTTCGTAGTAACCCACGAGGGAGACCGTCAGGGCAGGGTTGCCCAGTTTCTCTTTATAGACCCAATCCTGGATGAACTGGAAGGTCTTTACCCACGGCTCGGTGTTGACCAACGACTCTGTGCCATCCTCGTTGAGGATCACACCGCCAAGCTGATAAGCCATCCCGGCAAAGGACAGCACCGGAGAGGTAAGATCATCCGCCATGCCATAGGTGAAATCAAATCCGCGCTGGACGAGCTGACCATTCTCCTCTTTGTTCATTTTTTGTCCTAGCGGGACCATATCTTCCCAGGTCTTGGGATAATCTACCTCTACATCCAGCCCGGCATCAGCAAACAGCTGCTTGTTGGCAAACAGTGAGTAGATGCTGACCTCACTGGGGATGGCGTACAGCTTACCATCGTGCTTGAAGCCTTCCAGGGTGCCGATGATGTAGGTCTTCTCCAACTCTTCCAGGCTGGTAAAGCCATAAATGCTCGGGTCGACGGGAGCGACCAGCCCCTGGCTGAGCAGCGGGCCGGAGCTAAAAGTGAGCAAATTGAAGCAATTGGGCGCTTCGTTGCCCGCAAAAGCAGTCATCAGCTTGGTAATGTACTGGACGTCATCTCCCGGTCCGAGCACGTATTCCACCTCGATCGTGGGGTTATCGGCCATGAATTTATCCATGAACTGCCGGTCGAGTTTCTCACGAGGCGGGAAATCATGCGACCAGAAGACGATCTTGGTCTTCTCCGCTGAAGGCGCAGGCGCTTCGGTCGCTTCAGGCTGGGTCACTTCTGTAGCCGCCGGTTGGGTAGCCTGGGGGGCACAGGCAGCCAGCAGCAAGGAAAACACAGCCAGGCTGCTGATAAATATCAGGATCTTTGATCGAATATGTGGCGACATGGTGTTCCTCCTAAAAACGCAACTTGTCTCTGGTGAAGTGCACTGTACAGCTATGATTGACCGCTATACACACCTCCTTTCATAATCCACAACGCAACAGGCCTACTCCCTAACAAGTGAGGCCAGCATTTCCAGGGCAGCCTCTACTACCAGGGCAGCGCTTTCCGGCGCAACCGGGGCGGGCAAGCGGTAGCCCAGGTAAGCCTCATGCACCTCGTATCCACTACGCGGGTAGTCCTCGGGAAGTGGAATATAGCTAAGGCAGCCGTTGGTATAGGCGGCGAAGAGGGTATTCGCCAATGGCGAGCGTTGTTTGACCTCTAATCCGGTCTTTACAAAAATCTCCGCGCCAGCCGATGCCAGGGCTGTATCACCAACGCGGATACATTGCATCTCCAAAGCTGCTTTGACGTCATCTCCCTTGCCGGAGAGCTCAACGCTCCAGGGCATGTATGCGTCCAGCCAGGCCTGGAGCTGCTCATAAGTCATCCCGCTGGCGGATTCAGCCAGCTCTACAAATTCCGGCAGTTTGCCGGTATATTGCGAGACAGGCAGCAGGGGAAGCCACACCTTTTTGGCATTGGCCTTCACCGTAGCTTGTGGCTGAGTATCGATGCCCGCCCAGACCTTGAGCACTTCGCCGCCGATTTCGATCCCCAGGCGCTCCAGCACATCTTCGGAATCGCAGGGGACGCCCGGCCAGGGATTGATATCGGCGGAGGCGCCCTGTAGGAAGAGCACCTTGCTCTTATTCACAGCTTCCACTGTGCGGCGCATGGCGCCAACCCAATCGGCAGAGATTACGTTGCTGCCGTTGCCCAGCACCACCGGGTGGCAGGCGTAATTGACCAGAGTCGCCAACGGGACGCCATCCAGCGTGTCGATGCGTAGCACACCGACCTCTTCGTCAATGGGTCCCTCCAGGTTGGCGGCAATCACCGTAATGCCATCCGGGCGGGTGTATCGCCGGTTCATAGCAATTGTCGCTTTGCCGCTGCCAAAACCCAGGCGTGCAGGCTGCAGCTGGTCGTGCGCCATGCGGATCAAGCCAACTAACAAGTACGTCAGATTTTCTAGATAGCCTTTGACCATCGGGTCGCTATCCGAGAAAGCGTGCATGATAGGCCCGGAATGGCAGTGGGTAGCGCAGAACATGATGTTTTCAGGGCAAATACGGGTTAGCTCGCCGGCTTCCTGGCGGACGCGCCGCACCATATCCGGGTGGATGACGAGCACATCCATACTGACGATAACCACTTCTTCCGTGCCATCGTCGATCGCCACGGCGGTGGCGTAGAGGTCGTCGCGGAAGCCGTGAGACGATTCGCCGCGCTCCATACCGATCAGGTACATTCCCACGGGTGGGGTGATTGTCACCCGGCTTACGCCAGCCATCAAATCGACCATTGGAAACATCCTTTCATTATTCCAAAGAATAAAGTCTCTATATCCCTGACAGCTTGTTTACTGGTGCTGACTGACACGTGCCATGCACTTCCAATGTGCATCGCACCAGACACCTACCCCAGCTCCTGCGCTTGCGCCTGGATCTTGCGGATCGCCTGCACCACCTGGGACATCTCCTCCTGCGAGCCGAGTAGCACCGGCTGCGGCAGCCACACCGTTTCCCAGGCGCCGCGCAGCGTATTCGGGAAGGTCGCACGCAGGAAGGCATGCCTTGCCCGAGCTACCGTTGGGGAGAGACGCTTGCGGTACTCGCCGCTCTTGAAGACCGCCAGGTCGTGCAGCGGCGGGTAGGAGGCCTGGGTGGGGAAGCCCTCGGCGTTGAGCGCCTGGATAAAGCGCTCGGT
>CAZGIX010000098.1:0-16313 GCA_964525785.1 uncultured Anaerolineaceae bacterium | reverse complement strand
ATCAACAGAAACATCCGTGTCCTATTATCAGGCACAGAGAGTGCTGTACACGGATAAACACGGAGCAAGCCACTCCTTCGCCGATAAATGCTTGACTCTGATTAAATATTCACATATACTCATGTAAGCGTTTACATCCTATGCCAGTCGATAAAACGCCCACGATCTCCGATGTCGCAAGACGGGCTGGCGTCTCCATCGCAACCGTCAGCCGTGTCTTGAACCTGACTGCCGTCGTAGCGCCGCAGACCGCAGAAAAAGTCCGCTCCACCATCGACGAGCTGGGATTTGTGCCCCGCACGGCAGCCCGCGTGCTGGCCAGCCGCAAGACCAACACCATCGGGCTCATCCTGCCCGAGATCAGCGGATCCTTCTTCCCGCCCATGCTGAGCGGCATCGAATCTGAGGCCCGCCATGCGGGCTATTGGTTATTAATCCACTCCATGCAGGACAGCTCCTCGCCGCAGGTGTTGGGTGAGCACAATACTGATGGCCTGCTTATTTTTACCGACAGCCTGCATAAGGATGAGCTGGTTGCTCTCTATCGGAAAGGTTTTCCGGTCGTGCTCCTGCACGATACCCCGCCGGAGGATCTCTCAATTCCTGTTGTCACAGTTGAAAACAAATTTGGTGCTAAAAAGCTGGTTAATCACCTGATCAAGGTCCACCACCGGCGCCGAATAGCCTATTTGCAAGGCCCACCTGCGCACGAAGACTCGCGTTGGCGCGAGCGCGGCTACTGCGACGCGCTGGATGCGAACGGAATCCCATTCGACCCCGCTTTGATCGTCATGGGCGGCTTCGATGAAGATGAGGCATATCAGGCTGTCCAGTACATGCTGCACGCAGGTGTTGACATGGACGCTATCTTTGCGGGTAATGATGATGCTGCCATCGGAGCGCTGCGCGCCTTAAAGCAATCCGGTCCCCATGTGCCCGGCGATGTGGCGGTGGTCGGTTTTGATGACGTGCCTTTTGCCCAGCATCTGACCCCGGCGCTGACAACCGTACGCTCCCCAATTGAGCAGGTGGGTCGTGCTGCCGTCCGCCAGTTGCTGCGTTTACTGCATGACCAGCCGGCGGATCCATTAACCCTGCTACCCACCGAGCTGGTTATCCGGGAATCCTGCGGCTGCCAATCGCCGCCCACCAACGCTCTCAACCGGACACTTGCAACTATCTCAGGAGGTGCACAGGAACAATGAACGCCAGCACGCGCATTCCAACAACTCACTGCAGCGCATTGTTCAGTTATTTACCGTTTATCCTATCCAATCATTGAGAGGAAGAGAATGGACTCAACTTTTACAACCTATTGGACACAAGCGCAACAATTCCTGGTCGGCGGCGTGTCCTCGTCATTTCGCATCAACCCGTTTACGGGGAGGCCAATGTACCTCTCCAAAGCGGATGGCGCGTTCTTCTACGATTTGGATAGCAGGCGCTACATCGATTTCTTCATGGGGCACGGCGCCTGCACGCTTGGGCATAACCGTCCTGAGATCCGTGAAGCGATGCAGAAAGTATTCGATATCGGCTTCTTCGCCGAATTCGACCATCCTCTGACCGTGCAGCTGGCGCGCAAGATCGTCCAGCATATCCCGTGCGCGCAGCGGGTGCGCTACGTCAATTCGGGCAGCGAAGCCACCCTGCTGGCAATCCGGCTGGCGCGGGGCTTCACCGGACGGCAGAAGGTTGTACGCATAGACGGTCACTTCCACGGCGGGCACGATTACGCCCTGCTCAACAATCTCGCCGAGTTTGTAGACCAGGACAATCCTGGAGACCGGCTATCGAAAATAAAACATTCGAGCGCAGGAGTGCCCACGAAAGTGGATGACACGCTGTATGTCATCCCATGGAACAACGCCGAACTCTTTAGAAAACTTGCCCGCGAGCACGGGCACGAGATTGCCGCCATCCTGCTGAACCCAATCGACTACAACAACGGCTGTATCGGCTCTTCCACAGAATACCTCGAAGACATTCGCAAAATCTGCGACGAGACCGGCATCGTCTTCATTATCGACGAAATCCTTGCGGGCTTTCGCACTGGCATCACGTGCGGTCAGGGCTACTACGGCGTGACCCCCGACCTGTGCCTGCTGGGCAAAGCCCTGACCAACGGCGTCCCGCTGGCAGCGATTGCCGGCAGGGAAGATATCATGATGAAAATCATGGATCCCCACCATCCCGTCGTCGCAGGAGGGACTTTTTCAGGTAACCTGTTTGGATGCGCGGCAGGCATCGCCGCACTAGGAATTATGGAACAACCCGGCTTTTTCGATACCTGGCTGGCACGCGCAGATAACTTTTACGAACAAGTCCAGGCGATTTTTGATGAGGAGGGTTTTCCTGCTATTTTGCAAGGCATAGGTTGCTCGTTCGGCATTTACGTTGGCACACGCCAGCCTGTCCGCAGCTATCGTGATATCGCCGAAAAGACGGATCCGGCCTTGCGAAAGGCATTTTTCCAAAAGTGCATCGAGAAGGGGTTGTATTTTCACACTGATTTCACGGTCTCCGCCCTGCACGCGGAAGAGACGCTGGCCGAATCCCTGGACCTAATCCGAGCAGCAGTGCGCGAAACGCTGCAATCTGGCGGAAAATAAAAGGAGGCATCCAAAAAACAGACTGAAGGATCTACAGGCTATCTAAAAAACATGAGATATTGGTGTGTGTGGTGGCGAAGCCGCCACACACACCAACAAACCATTTTTGAGATGGCATCTACACAATCGTGTGTGAAGAAACGGAACCTGATGCTATTCAAAGGAGAAACCATGGATAAAAATCGCACTTTCAATCGTGTGTCCCGCCGAGACTTCCTGAAATTGGCGGGAGCGGGCGCCGCCAGCCTGGCAGCAGGCAATCTGCTTGCGGCATGCGCCCAACGGGCCAGCGGACCGGTGAAACTCAACGTGCTGGTGCCGGCGGCCCCCGACCCGGCCCCACCGGGCGTCGCTAAATTCAGCGAGGAGGCTTTTGCCAAGTGGAAGACCGACAACAACGTCGAAGTGGTCTACGAGGCGCCGCCCTGGCCGCAACTGCACGACAAGATGGCTGCCAACCTGGCGGCTGGACAGTATGTGCATGACATTATGTACAACTGCGGCTGGGGGCCTGAATTTGCCGGCTACCTGGTCGATTTTGTCAAGGACCTGCCCAAGGAGTTGATCGACGACCTGCCTGCCTCCTCGTTCAGCACCGTCACCTGGGATGGCAAGAGACTCGGGGTGGTATTTACGCTCTCCTTGCTCACGCTGTTCTACAACCAGGAGCATCTTGCCAATGCAGGCATTACGGACCCGCCTAAGAATTGGGACGAGCTTAAGGGGATGGCTAAACAGCTAACCGGTGGGGGCAGGTACGGCTGGGTATTAAACTACGGCGCACCCGAAGGCATCGGCGGGGTTGCATCGTACTGGATGTGCTTCCTGCAGCAGGCCGGCGGGAAGCTGTACGGCGAGGACGGCATGCCGGCCTTCAATAATGAGGCCGGTGTGGACGCGCTGCAGGTCATGGTAGATTTGATGGAAAGCACTGATCCGGGATCCATCAGCTACGTGGGCATCAATGATGCGACCAACGTCTTCTCAGCAGGCCAGGCTACGATGATGATGAACTGGCCTTTCATGTGGAAGCCCGCTAATGACCCAGCCACTTCCAAAGTGGTAGGAAAGGTGGGTTCCGCGCTTCTGCCTGCCGGACCTGCCGGTACGGCATCTATCGACGGCACGGACGCCTACACCATCGCCAAGCTGTCCCCCAACCCCGATAAGGCGCGCCAGCTGATCGAGTTCTACCTGGATAAGGAGGTCCAGAAGCGCCAGGTGCTCGACACAGGCTGGCTGCCGATACGCCTGTCTGTGTTGAACGACCCCGAAGTTCAGGCGGCCGCGCCCAATGCGGTGGTCATTCTCGAACAGGCCAAGAATCCCTACGATAGCTTTGTCACGCCGGATTACAACGCGGTGACGACTGCCATTGGCTCGGAGCTGCAAAAGGCGCTGGCTGGGTCTGAAAGCGCAGCGGACGCCATCAAGAACGCCTCCGACCAGGTGACAGAGATTGTGAAGAAACGCGGATCATAAAGTGTCTGGCTCCCAGCCCCTCTCCCGGCAGGGGAGGGGCTGGGGTGAAGGATTATTGGTTATGCAGCAAAACAGCGAATACAACCGCAGGCGCATCCGCATGGGGATCTGGTTCTCCGCCCCGGCTGTGATCGTGCTGCTGACGGTGCTGGCGTACCCCATCCTGGCATCCTGGGTGCTTTCCTTCCTGCGCGTGTACTTTGCCGGCCAGGGATTGAGCTTCAGGTTCTATGGCCTGACCAACTACACGGAGCTGCTCACGAACCAGTTGTTCCGTGAGGCGCTGCTGCGCTCGATCTATTTCACACTGGTTGAGGTCATCGTGGTGACCTTCCTGGCGCTGATCGTGGCGCTGCTGCTCAACCACCCGCTTGGGCGACATGCCTTCTTCCGCGTGGTCCTGCTCGTGCCGTGGGCGCTGGCCCCCGTCGCCAACGCCGTGTTGTGGAAATGGATCTACAACGCCAACTACGGCATCCTCAACCAGGCGCTCATCGGCCTGGGAATTATCGACCGCAATATTATCTGGCTGGGAAGCCCGGTGCTGGCGCTAAACATGATTTTGCTGGCGGATATCTGGAAAGCTGTGCCTTTTATCGCCTTGTTGCTTCTGGCAGGTCTGCAAAACATTCCCTCCCATCTATATAAAGCCGCCCGGCTCGATGGCGCTAACGCCTGGCAGCAATTTCAGCATGTCACCCTGCCAGGACTCAAAACTACGCTCATCATCTCGATTGTATTGCAAAGCATTTGGGCACTGAAGGTATTCGACTTGATCTACGTCCTCACCAAGGGCAGCCCCGCTGACAGCACCGTCCTGCTCAACTATCTCTCATGGCGTGTAACATTCAGCAATCTGGATGTTGGCTATGGGGCGGCAATCGCCAATGTGCTGTTTGTGCTGATGTTCATCCTGTCGCTGGTGTATATTCGCGCTTTGAGGCCGCGCAAAACCAAAGAAAAGGTGGGCTGATGTGATCTCCTACAAGCATCAACTATCACGTTTCTTTGTCCGTATGGGATTGGCCATCTTCACCTGCGTTGCTCTCGGGCCTGTGATCTGGGCGGTGGTCACCAGCTTGCTCCCCCTGACAGCGCTTACCAGCCGCCCTCCGGACCTGAACCCGCTGAACATGACCCTCGAAAATTATGGCCTCGTGCTCGACAGCAGCCGCGGCTTGTTCTCTGGACTGATCAACTCATTTATCATCGCCACCTTCACCAGTGCGGTAGGGTTGGTCATCGGCTCAATGGCAGCCTATGCCCTGGCAAGATTGAACATGCCGGGCAGCAGCTTAATCCTGATGATGATCCTGGCCACGCAGATGTTCCCCGGCATTGTCATCGCCATCCCGCTGTTCCTGGTGATGAGCCGCATGGGCATAGTAGATACGCACTTCGCACTTATCCTGGTTTATCTGTCTTTCACGCTGCCGATTGTCATCTGGATTCTGAAGGCCTTTTTTGAAAGCGTCCCCATGGAATTGGAGCGCGCCGCGGCGGTGGATGGCGCCCAGCCTTTACAAACCTTTCAGCACATCGTACTGCCCATATCCCTCCCGCCGTTATTTGCGACCGGGGTGTTCGTCTTCATCGAGGCCTGGAATGAGTTCTTCTTCGCAATCATCCTTACCCGCATCAATGTGAAGACCGCCCCGATCGCCATTGCGGAGTTCTCGGGGCAGTACCAGACATTATATGGGCAGATGCTGGCCTCGGCAGTACTTGCCAGCATTCCTGTGGTTTTCCTGGCAATCATTTTCCGGCGGTTCATTCTGGAAGGCTTTGTAGAAGGAGCGATCAAAGCATAATGGCCACCCTTGAGCTGATCGATATTACCAAGAAGTTCGGCGCGGTCACTGCGGTGGACGGCTTTCACTTGAAGGTGGAGGACGGCGAGTTTGTGACCCTGCTGGGCCCCTCGGGCTGTGGGAAATCCACAATCCTCAATATGATCGCCGGGCTGGAGGATGTGACCGCAGGCGCAATCCAAATCAATGGGAAAACAGTCAACGCGCTGGGCCCCTTTGAGCGGGACGTGGCCATGGTATTCCAAAACTATGCCCTCTACCCGCACATGACGGTGGAGGAGAACATCGGCTTTTCCCTGCGGTTAAGAAAACGCCCCAAAAGCGAGGTCCAGGAGAAGGTTCAGAGGGTTGCGGAAATGCTGGAGCTGGAAAAGCTCATGCAGCGCCTGCCGCGTGAGCTATCTGGCGGCCAGCAGCAGCGGGTTGCTATTGGGCGGGCCGTGATCCGCGAGCCATCCATATTTTTGTTCGATGAGCCGTTCTCCAATCTGGATGCGGCCTTGCGGATCAAGACGCGGGGTGAAATCAAGGAGCTGCACCAGCGGTTGGGCGTGACTTCCGTGTTTGTGACCCACGACCAGGAAGAGGCGCTGTCTTTATCCGACCGGATTGCGGTTTTACAGGCCGGTCGTCTTGAACAATACGGCTCGCCGGAAGAGGTGTACCTGAGGCCAGCCACCAAGTACGTGGCGCGCTTTATCGGCACGCCGCAAATGGATTTCTTCTCCGGCGAGTTTATCGATAAGGAGGGCCTACGTTATAAAGTCGGCGAAGCCGAGATCCCTGTTCCGACTTTGACCAGATTGCCCGAGGCCGCATTTGATGCCGGCGTGCGGGCAGAATTTGTCAGCCTGGGGCAAAAAGGCTTCGATGCCACAGTCCGGTTGGTGCAGCCTGTTGGTCCATTCACCTATGTCACTGTTGACTGGCAGGGCGGCAGCGTTACTGCCCGGGTCAATGGAGTTTCGCATCTTAAGCCGAAAGAACATATTAAAGTGGATATAGACCCTCAAGGTCTGCTGTTCTTTGACCGCGCCACCAGCATGAGGATAGATATCTTATGAACCCTATTCCCAACCTTCCCATCGTCGAACTGGTCCGATTCGCCGAGTTGGTCGAAAAACGCCCGGCATTGCTGGTCACCTCGACCCCGGCCTGGAATGCCGTCAAAGAGAAGCTGCGTGGATTGAACGCGGCTGCGGTTGTCGAAGCGACGGCGGCCACCACCGCTCACTGGGACAGCTTGCTGCAGCCGCATGCGGGTGCCCAGTTCGATAACGTTTTGGCGGTCGGTGGGGGCCTGACCGCAGATGCAGCCAAATATCTGGCCGCAAAGCTGGATTTACCGCTGACCGTCTTGCCGACCGCCCTCTCGGTGGACGCCTTCATTACAGCCGCCTCCGGCATTCGCCGCGGCGGCTGTGTTTATTACCTCCCTACCAAAGTTCCAGACCAGCTGATTCTCGACCTCGAAGTGATCGCCGACGCCCCCGCCGCCATCCGGGCCGCGGGGATCACGGACGTCATGTCCATCGCCACCGGATGCTGGGATTGGAAATTTGCTCACGAAAAGGGCATGAACCCAGAGGGCATGGAGCTCATCCCATGGGCCTATGAAAACGCCCAGAGCATCCTGAACGGCGCGCTGGACTGCGCCGAAGCTGCCGGGCGCGGCGACCAGCAGGGGCTAAAAACGCTCTACGACTGCCTTGCCATGGAAGTGCAATTGTGCAACCAGGTGGGCCATGCGCGCCCGGAGGAGGGCAGCGAGCATTACTTCGCTTACTGCGCCGAAAACTTTACCGGGTACGGCTGGCCGCACGGCGACCTTGTGGGGCCTGGGATCCTGCTCATGGCAAGGCTGCAGGGACAGGAAACAGGGCGCTACGAGGCCGCGCTGCGGGCCTGCCACATACCGCTGGAGCGGATTTCCCCCGCGATCACTGCTCAAACGCTGAAGAGCCTGCCGTCCTTCTGCAAAAAGCATGGGCTGGCGTTTGGGCTGGCGCATACTCTGCCAGAATGAACTTTCAAATCTTGATACTTCAGATGAAAGAACAGTTGTAATGAAAATAGCTATTGCGGGCGCAGGATACATTGCCGCCATCCATGCCGGGGCGATCAAAAACAACGGCGGGGAAGTGACAGCCGTGATTGAAAAGTTTGCCGATAAGCGGGCGGAATTTGCCAGACGTTTCCGCATCCAGCAGCAATACGAAAGCGTGGAAGAGGCCCTGGCAGCGTTTACGTTTGATGCGTTGGTGATCGGCACGCCCAACTTCTTGCACGCCCCGCAGGCGCTGGCAGCCTTGCACACGGGCCTGGCAGTGATGGTGGAAAAGCCGATGGCGATGAACAGCGCTGAATGCCGAGAGATGGCCGAAGCCAGCCAGGTGAGCGGCGCGCCGCTGATGGTGGCGCATTGCTGGCGATTTGACCAGGACGTGCTGTGGCTCAAGGAGCAGCTGCCCCGGCTGGGGAAAATCATCCGCACGAAGGGCTATGGGGTGCATACCAACTGGGGGCCGGGCGGCTGGTTCACGCAGAAGCAGCTTGCTGGGGGCGGGGCGCTGGCCGATATGGGCATCCACGCCATCGATACGGCGCGCTGCCTGCTCGGCGACCCGCGGCCGGCGAGCGTTTTTGCCAGGATTGGCACGTTTTATAAGGATTTCGACGTTGACGACACTGGTGTAATTATTGTCAATTGGGACAATGGTGCAACTTCGTACATCGAATCTGGCTGGTGGCAGCCGCACTGCGATGGCCTGGAGGCGGCGACCCAGCTTTACGGGGAAAGTGGTTTTGGACAGCTCTTCCCGACCCTGCTGGAAATACCCAACCCGCAAACCAAGCAGGCGGAGGTGGTCAAAGCCGGATTCGAATTCCCGCGCCAGGAACATTGCCCGCAGAGCATGTACGACGCGCAGATGAGCTATTTCATGCAGTGCGTCGAAAGGCGCGCGACACCCCTCCCGGGCTGGCAGGAAGGCTTGCTGAACATGAAAATCGTGGAGGCGGCTTATGAATCGAGCCGGACCGGGAAAGTTGTAGATATCGAGCTGTGATGGCGCGGTGAAAACTTTATGTGATGAGGTGAGACATGCAAACGGCCATG
The DNA here is from genome assembly GCA_964525785.1 of uncultured Anaerolineaceae bacterium. Lineage (GTDB taxonomy): Bacteria > Chloroflexota > Anaerolineae > Anaerolineales > UBA4823 > JAQBDA01. The sequence goes on along the minus strand of CAZGIX010000098.1, from coordinate 7,290 downwards.
ATTATTAGTCCCCATGCAGACGATGCCGCAGCCTTCTGCGGTGCGACGATCGCTAAATTCGCTAACCAGGGCTGGAATATCGTTCTTGTGCGGGTCACCGATGACCGTAAGGATTCTGTAGGGCTGACAATCGAGGAGACGATCACCCGCAACACGCAAGAGCTCCATCAAGCTGCTGCTATACTTGGCGTGAGCGAGATCGTGGAGCTTGGATTCGAGACCGATGGATTGGCAGATATCCCATTGGGGAAACTGCGCGAGCGCATCGTCTTTTTATTACGCAAATATAAACCTTATGCGGTTTTCACCTTTGACCCATTTGGCCTCTATGAAAACAACCAGGATCACGTGCGCGTGGCGCAGGCCGTGGACGAGGCTTTTTGGGTGGCGTGCTTCGACAAGCATTACCCCGAACACTTCGCAGATGGGCTGGAGCCGTTTTCCGTTTGTGAGCGCTGGTATTTCGCCCGCCAGCTGCCCCGGGTGACGCATTACGAAGAGATTTCTAAGACTATCGAAAAGAAGATCGAGGCTTTATGCTCCCACCGGGAGATGATGCGCAACACCATCAACCAATACCAGCTGCAGCTGAATACCTGGGGAAAGCATGTGCCCTGGCTGAAGGAATCGATGGCAGGGGACATGCGTCCCCTGCTGGCAATGTTCCTGCAGGAGCAAGCTAAAGCCCAGGCCGCGGCTGCGGGTTGGGACAGCGAGGTGCACCTGGCAGAAGCGTTCCGCCTGGAGCGTTTCGGCGATTTGGAACCGCTGTTCCAGATGATGGCTGAGCCATTGGAAAATTCCCAGCCAGCCCCGGTGCGCGCGGAACTGGACCAAAGCCACGCATTGCCCTGGGAGGAGGGACAGCTGTGCCGTATTATCCCGCAGGATATTGCGGAACGTGTGCGCCTGATGGGACACCATCACCTGTGTGCGGGGGCGTTCGAGGCGCTGATCGCCCAGCCAACCTTCCGGCTTGGATACGCCAGCCTGGTCAACTATTTAAATCCCGATCCGGATTTGATCGTGGAAAGCATCTACGGTTATGACCTGTTCTGCTACCAGTGCGGCTACTGGTCGGAGGAGGAGGGACGCTGCACCACGGGCTGGAAGAACAAGACCAGCAAGGATGCCGCCGTTCTCGATCACCTTGGGCTTAAACCTGGCGACCAGACCCGCCTTGAGGCGCTGCAACGGCTTCTGGCTGAAAAAGTCCCTTACGGAAAACTGGAACAATTGTGTGGACCGGGTGGGCAATGGAAGTGTGAGTTCTATGCGCTGGGCGTCTGCCAGAAAGCCTACGCCGCCCTGCGCGAAAAGTACGGGATGGGATAGAAGTGATTTAGGGGAGGAGGCTATGGAATCCAGCCCAAAAAGAGCACGCTCGCGAATCCTGACTGCCCTTGGATTCGGGTTTTTCATCGACTCTGCCGAGGATGTGGCGCTGCCGATGCTGTGGCCGGCCGTGCGGACTGCGCTGGGGCTATCGTATGCCCAGCTGGGATACATCGACAGCATACGCGTCATCTTCCAGACCTTCAGCGGCCCATTTTGGGGCATGCTGGCGGACCGCTACAATCGCAAATGGATCCTGGTGATCGGAACCGGGATCTGGGGGTTATGGACTTCTGTGTGCGGATTGGCGTCGGATTACTGGCAGCTGCTCATCGTGCGGGTGATCGCCTGCATCGGATTGGGCTGCCTGTATCCCGCTGCGTTCAGCCTGCTGGCCGACTCGTTCGGACCGAATAAGCGCGGCCGCGCGATGGGGACCATCAGCGCCGTGGGGATGTTCGGCATCGTGGTCGGGGCGCTGGCCTTTGGTGAGATCATCGGGATCTCCGAGAATGGCTGGCGCATCGGGTTCGTCGGTCTTGGGTTGATGAGCATCATCTCCGGGCTGGTGATTGCCGTGCTGGTGAAGGAGCCGGTGCGCGGCGCTGCAGAGCCCGAGCTGGAGAGCATCATCACGGGTGAGTCGGCTGCCAGATTCCAATTCGACCTCAAAGGCGTGCGGGAGCTTCTTGGCATCAAGACCGTGTTGGTGAATTTCCTGCAGGGCATCTTCATGCTTACCACCATCAATGCCCTGGCGACTTTTTATGTCACCTGGCTGGTGGACGATCGCGGCTTTTCAGAAGCGGATGCGCCGTTATTTTTTGGAGGCGTGGTTATCGCCCTGGCGGTCGGCAATTTCGTGGGCGGCGCGGTTGGAGATTGGGCATATCGCCGCTGGCCCAAGTACGGGCGTGCGGCGATCTCGCAAATATCGATCGCCATTGCTTTGCCAGCCATGTGGTACCTCTTCTCGCGAGCGACCACTACTGCCTCGATTGTGATCTGCTCACTCCTGGCTGGTTTTTTCCTGGATTGGACTCGGCGCGGGGCGATGCAGCCTATGGTGCAGAGCGCGGTCCGGCCCGAGCTGCGCAGCACCGCCATGGCATTAACAGAATTTGTCAACGGCGCATTTGCTTCCGTGGTCATCATCCTGTTTGGCAATTACGCTGACCAATTTGGCCTCTCCAGGACCCTGCTCATACTGACATGCGGTTTTTGGGCCATCGCATTCCTGGTCACGCCCTTATATTACCGGGTATTCCCTACCGATGCTGCAAGCCTGCACACTCAAATGCAGGAACGGCGCGAAATCATTGTGGAATCTTCCTGAATTGTCCGATACTACCTGAGGCGATCGTATGTCCATCGAGAGCATTCTTCCCGTCCCTGATATTTTTTCCGCAAAACGCATCCTGTGCATCCAGCCGCACTATGACGATAATGACATTGGAGCCGCCGGGACTTACGCCTTATTGAAAAGTGCCGGGATTGAAATTATCTATCTGACCGTCACAGATGATTTGATGGGAGTGGTGGACAGCTCGCTATCGGACGAGGCCGCTGCTGAAGCGTTAAATCGTGACCAGCTCAATGCAGGAGCGATCATCGGAGTAGATAAGCATTACTTCCTGGGCTACCCGGATGCCGGCGAGTATGCTTATTTTGACCTGCGGCGGGACCTGCTTAAGTATATACGCTGGCTGAGACCGGAAGTAATCTTCGCCCCGGACCCCTGGCTCACCTACGAGGCTCATCGTGACCATATCCAGACAGGATTAGCGACCAGCGAAGCCGTCATTTTTACAGGGCTGCCGAAGATCGCGTCCAGCGATCCGGCAGTGGACGCAGCCTATGCGGGGCATGACCTGAAGGCCATTGCGTTCTACTACACGCGAGAACCCAACCGGATTGTAGACATCTCATCCACCTGGGAGGCTAAGATTGCGGCTGTGCGCTGCTACAAGGCGCAATTCAACCCGCAGGGTATGGATGAGCTGGTGATGGCCCTGGATTTGAAGTCGCGGCAGGCTGCAACCGGCGAGCCTTTCGACCGCGGCGAGCCGCTGAAGATACTGCACCCGGCGGCCCTGCATTGTGGGCTGTAACATGCACCAGGCACTGCCCACCCATCCACCCGGCCCAGGCGCAGGCAAAGAGCAGGCCGCCATAAATGATATGCCGGGTGCCAGCCGCCAGCGGCTGCCCGTAACCTGTACTCAAGGATCGGCGGGCCAGCGCCCGAAAAATACCAGGAGCACCTTATGACCGAGACCGCCTCTGAATTTCGAACCAGCACCAAGACGCGTCTCAAGTATTCGCTGATGAGTCTTGGGGTTGCCACACCCGTCGAAGCGATCGCGGGTGTGATGGCATTTTACATAGTGGATGTCAAAAACCTGCCGGCTGAATGGTTTGCCGTGTTCTGGTTTGTGTATACGATCTACAATGCATTGAACAACCCGGCGCTGGGCTACCTCTCCGACCGCACCCGCTCACGCTGGGGCAGGCGCATCCCTTATGTCTTATTCGGTGGATTGCCGTACGCGGCGGCATTTGCCTTGCTGTTCAGCGTGCCGTTCGATGGCAGGGATAACCCCGTGGGCCTGCTGATCTACTTTGGCGCGGCAATTGTCATCTGGGAAGGCCTCTACACGGCGCTCGCCACGGGTTTTTACGGATTGCTGCCCGAGATGTTCAGCTCCTACCGCGAGAGGACAGATGTGGCGGCGAAGATGAATATCTTCCAGACCATCGCGTTGGTGCTCGGGGCGGCGCTGCCCCCGCTGCTGGCGGAAATGTTCGGCTGGCCCGGCATGGCAGCGATTTTGGCTGTGATCTCAGTCATCGCGATCTATGCCGGATTCCCGGCGCTCTTCGAGCGCCAGGATTTGAAAAACGACACGGGTTTTCCATTCTGGAAGGCGCTGAAATATACCTTTGCCAATCGCAGCTACCTGACCGCAGCCGGAGCGCAGGCCATGCGCTTCTTCAGCACCGGCACCTTGCAGATGGGGATCCTGTTTTACCTGAAATACAGCCTGAAGGTGGATGAAAGCCTGGCAACCTACATCCTTGGCCTCGCTTTTTTGATCGCTATGCTGTCGCTGTATCCCTGGCGCAATTGGGTCGCCAATAAGCTTGACTCGCGCCGCACGCTGATGCTTGCCAACGCGGTGATGATCCTCGGCATCGTGCCGATGGGCTTTTCGCCCAACGTCTACTTTACCTATGCGGCGGCAGTGGTGCTGGGCATTGGGCTCGGCGGACTGGTGCTTATCGGCGATGTGATCATCACTGAAGTGATCGATGAGGACGAGGTCAAAACAGGTCACCAACGCGCCGGCATGTACTTCGGCATGAGCGGCTTTCTCATCACCTTGAGCGGTTTATTGGTCTCCTCTGTATTTGGGCTGATCATGCCCGCATTTGGATATGACACTTTACTCGAAGTCCAACCCGCCAGCGTAGACCTTGGTTTCCGAATTTTCCTAACAGTTCCCACCTCCATCGGTTTTCTGATTGCCATCTTTTTGCTCTGGTTGTATCCACTGCACGGCAAACGATTGCAAAATATCAAGGATCAGCTGGAAGTGAAGAAGGAAGTCAGTCCGGTATGATTTTCTCCTCCTGCCGCATCTGTCCCATTGGTGCACATATCGATTATCAGGGCGGGCCTGTCTTGGGATGCATGCTCGGATCAGGCACGAAGCTTGAATATCAGCCGCTTGACTTGCGCTAAATCCACATCAATCGCAGTCCGTTTGGCGAGGCATATTTTTATCGGTGCGGAGATTAATCAGGGACATTGGGCGCGCTACGCCCAGGTAACCGCGGGGTGATCGGAGAAAGGCTGAAGCGCCGCATGATAGCATATGTTGATGGACTGCTCATCGGCTCGCGATTGAGTTCGCCAGCGCTGGTGGGACTAACATGCCTGAAAGCGCCCACAGATGTCAATGAAAAAATGAAGATTGGATATGCCCAAACAGTCATAACTCCCCCCATCCATCAACTTACTCTTTGAAAACCAATCCTGCAGGAGCAAACACATGTCACAACTGGCAATTTTAGGCGGGCCAAAGACCCGCACCGAACCTTACCCCGAGTGGCCAGTCTGGGACCAGCGCGATATTGACGCCGTGACCGAGGTCATCAAATCGGGGCGTTGGGGCGGTTTCCCGTACCCTGGCCCCAAAACCGCCGAACTGGCAAAGAAGTTCGTCGAGATGCAGGGCGGAGGGTATGCCGTCCCGATGGCAAATGGCACAGTGACGATGGAAGTGGCATTGCGGGCTGCCGGCATCGGTTGGGGCGATGAGGTCATTGTCCCGGCGTATACCTTCCAGGCGACCGCGTCTGCTCCGATGGCTGCTGGAGCCATTCCTGTAATCGTGGACATTGATCTGAGCACATACTGTCTGGACACTGGTGAAGCCGAAAAAGCTATCACCTCGAAAACGAAGGCCGTCATCCCGGTTCATCTAGGCTCGAACATGGCCGACATGGACGCCATCATGGCACTTGCAAAGAAGCACCAGCTGATCGTCATCGAAGACTGCGCCCACGCGCATGGCGCAAAATGGCGCGGGATGGGTGCTGGCACCATCGGGCATTTCGGCTCGTTCTCATTCCAATCATCCAAGACGCTGACCACTGGCGAGGGCGGCATCCTGCTGTGCAAGACGCCTGAGCTGGCGGCCAAGGCCGCCTCGATCATCGATTGCGGTCGCGCCCATGCCCTGGGCGGCGGTCCCGAGGACGAGAGCATGGAGTTCCAGGTGGGCGGCAACTTCCGCCTGAGCGAGATAGCCGCGGCGCTGGCGCTGGTGGGCCTCGAGCGCTTCACAGCCCAGGCCAACCATCGTGAGCAGATGGCAGCTTACATGGACGAAGCGCTGAGCGAAATCCCTGGGGTGCGCGTGCTCAAACACGATATCCGCCATACTACCCGCTCATTCTACCGTTACATTTTTGCCATCACCCCCGAGGAATTCGGTGTGGAGCACGACGTATTATGCGCCGCGCTGTATGCCGAGGGTGTGGACTGCTGGGTGGGATACGAAGCCATGCACAACTACACACTCTTCCAGCCGCAAAAGTCCCGGCTGGCTGTGCCAAATGCCTTCCCACAGTATTTCGATTTCAAGAGTATGAACTTTCCTGAAGCCGCGCGCGCTTGCGAGCACGAAGCAGTCTGGCTGGATGAAGCTATCTTCCGCTGCGGCCCCAAAGGCGTGGACGATGCCGTAGCTGCGGTCAAGAAAATCCAGGCCAATGCCCAGGAATTGGTAAACACCGGGATTTAGCTGTGCATAGCCCCTTTGTGTATTATCGATATTTTGACACGGGGAATTTTCGATCTCAACAAGATTTGATAGTCACCCTCAATAGGGTTTTTTCGGGTAAGATCGGAACATGTCAAAATCCTCCGATTTTAAGATTTTGCCAATCTCTCACCGTCAGGCCAAGCAAAAAACCATAGCCCGACGAGCTATGGTTTCAGATGAGTAGCGGGGCTTGGAGGAGTTTATCCTGAGCGAAGCCGAAGGGAACCTAGGACCTTCGGGTTATGAGCCCAGCCCCTATTTCGCACACTTTTTACCTTCAGGCTACTCAGTTTAGCCTGGCCCGGCGATGGACGATCCCAACATGCCAGACGATAGAAAGTTTTGAATTGTTGACAAAATTTTAGCACAAATTTTCCATCTTAGCAACTGTTATGCGACCCGTTTCGATGGCTTTCTCAAGAAAGGGAATTTCCTGCAATCAGCAAGGCGAAAGCCTCCTGAAGGTGTCCGGCAAACCACCTTCGGCCTTGAGCGGCATTCGTGAAACCGGCCATCTTGAGTAAGCCCAGAATCAGATTGTGGACGATCGCCAAAACTCGTCCTGCCGCACCTTTGGTCATGCGGGTCGCATCTTCATGGAAAGTGACATCCCGCCGATAAT
>CAZGIX010000097.1:0-16404 GCA_964525785.1 uncultured Anaerolineaceae bacterium | reverse complement strand
TCTATCTGGCTATTCTCTGCCAAATTCACCTTCTTATAAATCTATTAAACAGGAAAACAAATTCTATGTCATGTGTCAAAAATCATTTTTCAGGCACTAAAATATATAGACCCCCGGCAAGAATCGGGTGTCTATTCCGAAGATTTGGATCACAATCAAGAGAGGCCTGGACGGCTCTCCAAAATTCTCTATGATATTCTACAGATTATCCAGGCGATAATTCACGGCAGCACCCACAGCACCGGCTGCGAAAGCTGCACGCTGAAGCGCAGCTCCTTGAGCTTGTCTTTTCTCTCCGCCTCTACCGACACGACCACGAACTCCGCCAGGGAGCGCACGTCTTCCTGAGCGACCACCACCGCCTCGAAGGAAACCGGTGGGCCGGCCTCCAGGGCGGGTGGGTTCAGCAGCAGCCGGTTAGCCAGCTCCAGCCCGTTATCCAGAGTGGTGGAGAAAGCCGGGATGAAGAAGCGCCGCGGCTGGCCCCAGAACTGCTCCGCCTCCCGGCTCTGGTCCCCGGTATAGGTGTCGCGATTCAGGGAGACCTTGCCCTCCGCCACCCAGAACGGCTTGCCCTTCGCCTGGGGAGGGATGCCGGCAGCGTAGTGTATCTCCAGCGGGGCCAGGCCTTTCTCATCATCCAGCGCCTGGCCTTGCCCGCACTGGCTGCAGACCCAGGCCACTTCCTCGGGCTGGGCAGGGATGGGTGTGCTGCACTGGATGCACACCAGGGGGATTAACGCAACCGGCCGATCCATGATCCAATATCCTGGCTGTTAGAGATGATTTCCTTGAGGTCGAATAATGCCTGCGTGGGGCGTGGGCCGTGGCGGCGGTACTCGAACTGCTCGCCGTAGCGGAAGGCGCGGTAGGCGGAGTACATCACCATTGCGCCGGCGGCGATGGCAGCCAGGCCAAAGACGAACAGGCCGTCGCCGCCGTCTTCCGCCTGGATCGCCAGGTAGAAGGCGGTCGCCGATACGTCCACTGCCAGGATGGCTCCCAGCAGCATGCCGCCCACCAGGACCAAGGCCCGGTAGAGGGTGTTGCCCGGCGCTTTGCCGTACAGCACCTGCCCGTTGTAGCCGTCTACCACCACCTGGAAGGCGCGCCCGCGGTACAGGTAGCGCAGCACCCACAGCGGGTAGTACACCAGCCCCATGCGCCAGCGCAAGTAGCGGATGAAGACCTGCCCCAGGCGGTCCAGGTGTGCAGATGACTGGGCGCGCCTCTCGAAATCCTGCTCGGCAGACTGGCGCGCCTGGCTGAGCGAGCCCACCGGCTCGAACACCAACCCACTGGCGTGCAGGGCATCCGCGGCGAACGGCTCCAGGGGCTGGTCGGTAAGCGGCAGGGTCTCGACGCCAAACTCGCCCACATCGCAAGCCGCTCCGGTCCAGCTCACCTCCTGGGTGAACTTCACCTCGCGCGGCTTGAAGCGCGTATGCTCGCCATCCTGCACCCTCTTCTGCCCGAAGATCCAGCCCAGCACGCGCGCCCAGCTGGCCCAAAAAGGCAGGTAAGCCAGGAAGGCCTCCTGCAGGCTGGCCTGGCGAGCGGCATTTATGGCGATGTTGCGATGGCTGGAGAGGAACTGGCGCATGGCGTTCAGCGCCCCCTGGCGGTCGATGCGCTGCGGCACCTGGTAGCGCATCAGCCCGCGCTCGCCCCGCACCATCGAGCGCAGCTCGCAGTACGGGCAGCGCACGATCACCTGCCCCTCCGGGATGGGCACCATGCCCCCGCACTTGGGGCAGGATAATCCGTGGATGGCGTCTTTTTCGGGCATACCTTTGCCGCCACCCAGGCTGCCAGGGCGAACAGGGCCGGCGCCGCCAGCAGACCCAGCCCAGCGCAGATCAGCAAGCCGATCCCACTGCCCTCCCAGCCGGAGGTCACTGCCCCACCCAGTGGTATGGTCGCTAGGCACAGCGCCACCAGGGCGGTCAGCCCGCCTACCAGGCGGTACGGCACCTCCGCCTTAGCGGGGAAAATATTGGCGAACACCCTGCCCGTCCCGGCCTCCACCACCGCTGTATAGGCCTGGTCGCGGTAGCTGTACTTGAAGGTGTACAGCGGAACGTGCACCAGGGCGCGCTCTGCCAGTTCCGCCGCCGGGATATCCCGCTCCTCGAGCCAGGCGAGGGCCGTCTGCAGCGGCACGCTGGGAGCCTGCGCCTGGGCATCCAGGTCCGGGCTGTACTTACGCAGGTCGCCCGCCGGCAGGCTCAGCTGGCGGATCTCGCTGACCGATGTAGCCGCAGCCGGCTCCAGGGTGATCTCCTCCAGGATAACCTTCTCACCCGTACGGCGCTTGAAATACCACAGCGGGAAATATTCGAAGGTGCTCCCCGTCAGGCGCGCTTTCTGGTCCAGGTCTTTGACCGTCTCGTTGCCTGCCATCCAGCGCGCCAGGGCGGTGCGGGCTTTACCTTCATCCAGGGTGGGCGCCAGGTACCAGTGGAACACCACCTGAGACTTATCCACGTACACCGTCGAGCTGCAGTAGGGGCAGGTCAGGAACATCTGCCCCTCGTCGGGGTGCAGCTCGCCGCCGCACTGGGCGCACAGCAGCACGTTGGCAGGGGTTGGCGAATCCATGCTGGAGATTATAACGAATATTGGTCAGGAGGAGGATAAGTTAGGCTGGCAGCCAATATTTTCTACTCATAGCGCAGCGCCTCCACCGGCTCCAGGCCAGCGGCGCGGTTGGCAGGGTACAGCCCGAAGAACAGGCCTACCGCAGTGGAGAACAGGGTCGCCAGCAGGATGGTGTCCAGGCCGATCGAAGGATTGATCGCCGCATTGTTGGCAGCCGCGATGCGCCCGACTGCGTACGAGATTGCCCAGCCCAGGGCAATGCCAATCAGCCCGCCCACCATGCTGAGCACCGAAGACTCGGTCAGGAATTGGATCAGGATATCCGCGCGCCGCGCCCCAAGCGCCTTGCGCAGCCCGATCTCGCGCGTCCTCTCGGTGACCGACACCAGCATGATGTTCATAATGCCGATCCCACCCACCAGCAGGGAGATCGCCGCAACGCCGCCCAGGAAGATGGTGAGCACATTGGTAATGGTGCGAGCGGTGGTCAGGAAATCCTGCTGGCTCAGTATGGTGAAGTCGTCCGCGCCGACCTCGGTGCGGTGGCGCGTGCGCAAGATCTGGGACACTTCCTCGGTCGCGAGCGGAACGGCCTCGGAGCTGATCGCCTGCACCAGCAGCATATCGACGCGATCGCGCGACGAGCGGCGCAGCAGCCGTGCTTGGGCAGTAGTCAGAGGCACCAGGATCTGGTCGTCTTCGTTGGAAAAGCCTGAGCCGCCCCGCGATTCCAGGATGCCGATCACGCGGAAAGGTTGGCCTTCAATCCGAACGGTCTCGCCCGTCAATCCTTCAGTGCGTCCGAACAGCTTTTCAGCTACTTCCGGCCCGAGCAGCACCACAGACGCCTGCCCGAGGATATGCTCCTCCGAGATAAACTCCCCTTCGGTCAGGTCAATATTGCGCACCGGACCGTACATCGGCGTCACGCCGGAGATCTGGGTGTTGGCGGTCTCGCCGCCGAAAGATACGGCCACACTGCCTGTCAGCATGGGTGCCACCGCCTCTACGGAGGGCGCCAGGAAGTGATCCGAGATGGCATCCGCGTCGCCCAGGGTGATGGGCTTCGGGTTGCGCACATCCTCCGAGCCGCCGCGGAAAACGAAAAGCAGGTTGGTGCCGATGCCTGAGATCGATCCCGTGATGGTATTTTCGGCGCCGCGACCGATCGAGATCATGGCAATAACTGCCGCCACACCGATGACGATGCCCAGGATGGTCAGCCCCGAGCGCATCTTGTTGGCAGACAGGCTCTCCAGGGCCTCAAGAAACGATCCCCATACCTTCATTCAATCCTCCACTACCGCGCCATCGCGGATATGGATCGTGCGCTGGAGCTGTGCAGCCACGTCCGGATCGTGCGTGACGATAATCAGGGTTGTGCCCCGCTCTTTATTCAATGTGAGCAGCAGATTCATGATTTCCTCGCCCGATTTTGTGTCCAGGTTGCCGGTTGGCTCATCCGCCAGGATGATCGCCGGGTCGTTGATCAAGGCGCGGGCGATAGCCACCCGCTGCTGCTGCCCGCCCGATAGCTCGCTTGGACGGTGGTCCAGGCGGTCGCCTAGACCTACCATCTCCAGGGCCTCTCGGGCGCGCTCCTTGCGGCCGCGCGTTTGACCCGCATAGCGCATGGGAAGCTCTACATTTGCGACCGCCGTGGCGCGTGCCAGCAAGTTGAAGGTCTGGAACACAAAGCCTACCTTGCGGTTGCGGATCTCTGCCAGCTGGTCGTCCCTTAGATCCGAGACCCTTTCCCCATCCAGGTAGTATTCCCCCGATGTGGGCCGGTCCAGGCAGCCGATCATGTTCATCAGGGTGGATTTACCCGACCCCGAGGGTCCCATGATAGCCACTGCTTCGCCGCGCATGATCCGCAAGGATAGCCCGCGCAGGGCGTGCACATCGATCTCACCCATTTTATAGACTTTGGTGATGTCTCGAATATCGATAACGCAGTCTTCACATTCTTGCATACATGTCCCTGTTAGCCTGCTGGCTGGAACTTACCTCACGAACGGTGGCGGACCACTCTGGTCGAACACAGCCGGTGGGTTGAGCACGATCAGGTCGCCTTCCTGCAGCTCGCCGTCCAGTACTTCACTGGTCTGCTCCGAAGACGCCCCCAGCTCGATTTCGACCGGCTCAAGGATGCCGTTCTTGAGCACGTAGACCACGCGCTGACCCTCCAGGGTGCGCACGGCCCGGTTGGGTACCAGTAAGACATCCTGGAGCTGGTCGACGACCATGTTCACCGCCGCGGTCATGCCGGGCTTGACTGCCTGGTCTGCATCGGTCAGCTCGACAGTGACGGTGAAGTCCACGGTGCCCTGGGTGGTCGCACCCACCGGTGCGACCTCGCTGACCGTGCCGTTGTACTCCACATTCGGGATCGCATCGAATACCAGCGTTACCGGCTGCCCCACCTCGATGCGGTTGATATCCACCTCGGAGACCTGTACGTCCACCAGCAGGTGGGTGAGATCATCCAGGCGGAAAGCCGGCGTTCCGGGCGCGGCCTGGTCGCCGGGCTTGCTGAATACCTCGGTGACCGTGCCGTCGAAAGGCGCCACGATGCGCGCCAGGTTCAAGGTAGCTTGAGCGGCGGCAACGCGCGCTTCGGCGACCGCGATATCTGCCGGGTCCGGACCATCCTTAAGGCGCTCGTACTCGCGCCGGGCATCTGCAAGCTGGGCTTCCAGCAAGGCAATATCTGCCGGGCTGGTGCCATCCTTGATGCGCTCATACTCGCGCTGGGCTTCGAGAAGCTGGGCCTGGGCCGTCGCCAGGTTCGCCTCCTGTAAGGCAATGTCGCTGCCGCTGGCAGTGCCCTGCATGCTGTTCAGCTGCCGTACAGCGGCGTCGTACTGCTGCTGGGCAGCTGCCATATCGCTCAGCAGGCGTGCCCGGGTCACGTTGTCCTCGGGCCTGTTCTCGTAGGGCTCATATTTCTCTTTGGCCCGGTCCAGGCGGTCCTTCGCCAGGGTCACCTGTGCCTGGGCCTCATCGATATAGCTCTGGGTTGCAGGCGATTTCGCCCAGCGCACAGAGCGCTCGGCGTTTTCCACGGCCTTCTGGGCAGTCGCGATGGCTTCCAGCGCCTTGGCTTGCGCCAGCTCGGGATTCTGGGCGTCTTCCAGGGTCTGCTCCGCTTTCTCGACCGTTTGTAGAGCCTGCGCCTGCTGGATCTGCGAGTTGCGCAGGTCATCCAGCGCCTTTTGCGCGCTCACCAGGTCTGCCGAAGCCAAGATCACCGCCTGCGGAAGCGAGGTGATCTCCAGTGTCGTCAGCACCTGGTCCGCTGTTACGGCGTCCCCGGCCCTCACAGTTACTTCACCGACGGTGCCGGTAGTCTGCCAGGCGAGCAGAGCGCTCTGGTTGGCGCGCACCTCGCCGGTAGCGCCGACTGTGGCGGTCAGCTCGCCGCGCCTCGCAGACTCGGTCTGATAATTGGTCGCTGCCGAGGCTTGCTGCTGCCGCCGGAACATGCCAAAGCCCACGATGGCGGCTGCCACGATCACGATAGCGATCAGAATGTAAATCCATTTTCTCTTCATAAAGAAACCTCCCCAAAGAGGGCGTAATTAATACCGGTCATTTAGTGGTTCTCTCGCCAGGTATTTGTACTCATTTTTGAACATCATTCAGATATTGAGCTCGTAGATGAGCTGCTGGGCGGGTTGAGCACGATCTGGTCGCCGGGGTTCAGGCTGCCTTCCAGCACCTGTGTATAAGCGTCCGACGCGCTCCCCAGCTTCAGCGGGATGGGGACGACTTCTCCATCCTTCAGGATGTAGACCACCCGCTCTCCATCCCGTATGCGCAGGGCGCGGTTGGGCACCAGCAGCACATCCTGCAAATCATCGACAACTACTTCGACCGAGGCGGTCATCCCCGGGCGGACCTGCTCGTCTGCCTCGGTGATCTCCACGACCACTTTGTAGCTGACCACATCCAGGAGGGATTCGCCTACGACGGGCACCTCCAGAACGGTTCCGGTATATTGTTTCCCCGGTACGGAGTCGAAGCTCAAGATAGCCGCCTGCCCGACCTGGATCTTGTTGATATCGATCTCGGAAACCCTGGCATCCACCAGCAGCCGGCTCAGATCGTCCAGGCGGAATGCGCGGCTGCCAGCGCTGACCTGGTCGCCTGCCTGGGTGTTGACGGCAGTGATGACCCCGTCAAATGGGGCGCTCAGGTAAGACCGTTTCAGCGCCGCCTGGGCAGCATCCACGCGCGCCTGGGCCGCGGCGATTTCAACCGGATTGCTCCCCTCCCTCAGGCGCTGCCATTCCCGTTCCGCATCCGCAAGCTGCGCCTCCAGGACGGCGATCTCGCCCGGCGTTGGGCCGTTGTTGGCCCGTTCTAGATCGACCAGGGCTTGCCGCAGCTCGGCCTGCTTCAACGCCAGGTTGCCCTCTGCGATCACCAGGTCCAGCGGGTCCGGTGGTTCGAGCAGGCTGTTATATTTTTCCAGTGCGTCGTCATACTGGCGCTGGTCGCGCCGGCGTTTGTTCTCCAGGCCCTCCAGGATCTGCTTGTATAGATCCCGGCTCTCGAAGAAAAAATAATCGCTCTCGTCCTTTTTCAGCTTCTTGTTAACGCGCGCGATGTTCCGGTCGGTATTCTTCAAGACTCTCTCGGCGACCAGCAGATTGGCACGCGCCTGGTCGATTGCCGTCTGGGGGACGGGCTTGGCGATGATCTCGTAGTTCAGCTCGGCTAAGTCTACAGCTTTTTGGACCTCGGCAACCTTGCGCTGGGCCTCGGCCTGCAGCATTTGAGGATTGCGGGCGTCTTCCAATGCTTGCTGCGCCTGCTCGACCTGCTGCCGCCTCTGGGCGCTCTGCAGCTGTGAGCTCAGCAGGTCGTCCAGCTCTCGCTGGGCGCTCACCAGGTCGGCTTGAGCCAGGATAATGCTTTGGGACAGGCTGGTATCATCCAGCGCTGCCAGGACCTGGTCCTTGGTGACCGGGTCGCCCAGTGAGACGTTCACCTGTTCCACGCTGCCAGCCGCCTGCCATTCCAGCAGCGCCGACTGGTTCGAGCGGACTGCGCCATCTGCACTGACGGTGACTTTCAGTTCCCCCCGGCTGGCAGCCTCGATTTGCAGTTCTTCATCTGCGCTCAAACCCGCCCGCACACGCTGTAAGGCAAACCACCCCAGAACCAGGATTGCAATCCCGGCCAAGATAAACAATATTTTCTTCATGGTTACAATTTTATTTATCTGATCTATACTTGTCTACGTAACAAGACCTGCACACATTTGGCAAGATGCGCAGCATGCAGGCCCACGAGAGGCAGCGCCCCGGCAAAACCACAACGCTCTATTATACGCCAGGCTCAGCAGTGCGCGATTAGGAATATATGAGCCTGGCATGCATCTTGTAGCACCTCACAAAACCGTGGTGGTGCTTATTTGCCTATCCCCCCGACCCCCTTCCCCCGGGAAGGGGGCCGGGGTGGGGGGACCGACCACGGTTAAGTGCAGAGCTACCTGCATCTTTTCCAGGTGGTATATTTTTAATCGACCATGTGACAACCGTCACAAAAGGAAGTGACATTTGAGACTAAATCTTTACCACCTTTGTCGTTATTATCTAGATGTAATCTCAAAAATGGTAATTTGGGGTGTAGGTGGCGGCGAAGCCGCCACCTACACCCCAAAACCTCCTGTTTTTGAGATTGCCTCTAAGCAGCGAAAGTATCCCGGAAAGAGAGGTAAACCATGCCGATTATTGAGAGTGAATTCTTAGCCATTGACCGCAAAGCCAAAGCCCGTATTCCCTTTGAGGATCTGGATCGCCGCGATCCAGCCCAGCGCATCCACGACTTTGAAGACGTTATCATCGCGCTGACTCCCGAGAGCGCCATGTTGGCAGCTTCTCGCTGCGTTCACTGCCCGGATCCGGCCGCATGTACAGCCGCCTGCCCGGTGCACAATGACATCCCTTCGGCAATGTGGCTGATCGAGCAGGGCAAATTTCTGGAAGCTGCCCATCTTTACCGTCACACTAGCTCATTGCCCGAAATTTGTGGGCGGGTTTGCCCCCACGAGCAGCTCTGCCAGGGTTCCTGCTCGCGCAACCACTATCACGAGCCGGTGCTGACCGGCGCCCTGGAAGCATTTGTGTCTGACTACCAACGCAAGGTCGAAGGCGTTACCGTCCCTGTCGGAGAGCCGACCGGCAAGCGAGTGGCAATTGTTGGCGCAGGTCCGGCTGGCCTGTCCTGCGCAGAACAGCTGGTGCAGATGGGGCACGATGTGACCATATTTGAGTCCAAGCCGGCCCCGGGTGGGCTGATGCTGTACGGCATCCCCAATTTCAAGCTCCCCAAAAACGTGGTCATCGCTCGTTTGGGCGACCTGGAGCGAGCTGGGGTCAAGTTCGTCGGTGATACGATCATCGGCAAAGACAAGACCATCGACGACCTGTTCGCCGAAGGCTACCAGGCGGTATTTGTTGGTGTGGGTTCCCAGATCGACGCTCCCATGGAAGTGCCCGGTGAAGATCTGCCGGGGGTCTACAAAGCCACCGATTTCTTGATCCGCGCCAACGTGGCTGAGGAATATCTCCCCCCTGAACTGCACGAGCGTCCCCTGATCGGGAAAAAGGTGGCGGTCATCGGCGGCGGCGACACCGCCTCCGACTGCCTGCGGACGGCCGTGCGTATGAACGCCGAACGGGTGGTTTGCCTGTACCGCCGTACTGAATTAGAGATGCCAGGCGGCAAGAAAGACCGCATCCTGGCAGCCGAAGAAGGCGCAGAATACCAGTTCCTCACCCAACCGGTGCGCTTCATCGCCGGCGAGGACGGCAGCCTGGCGCAAATCGAATGCATCCGCATGCAGATGGGCGAGAAAGACGCCCGGGGTCGCCGCAAGCCGGTCCCGGTTGAAGGCTCGAATTTCATTGTTGAGGCCGATACGGCTATCCTGGCGTTAGGCTATTGGCCAGACCCGATCATCGGCGAGACCACACCAGACTTGAAAACCCACAAATACGGTTTGATCGTGACGGACGATTGCAGCGGCGCCACAACCCGCCCCGGTGTTTATGCCGGCGGTGATGATGTTACCGGGCCAGATCTGGTGGTTACAGCCATGGTCGCTGGGCGCAAGTCCGCGGCCGCTATCGACGAGTATCTCAAGGGGCTTTAGGTACCCCGAAGTGTCCCTCTAGCCTCTTACACCTCCTTCCTCCTTTCGCTGCCGTGGGCGGTCCCAAGTACCGGGATCGCCCATCGGCGTTAAATAGTGCTCCTTCGCTTCATGAAATCTGATTGTCATGTCATTTCGAGCGCAGCGAGAAATCCCCCGCCTATTAGCAGGATAGATCCTGTGGTGGGACGTTATAACCATACGCCGTTGGGATGCCTACGGCACTCGTCCTTGCGAGGTGATCTTTGCCGAAGCAATCTCCAGGCTAAACGTGAAAGGGTTGCTTCGTCGCTGCGCTCCTCGCAACGACGGGTCTCATGTCATTTCGAGCGCAGCGAGAAATCCCCCATACATTGGCCTATAGATCCTGCGCTGGCTCGTTATAACCGTCACAGTTTTCTCTGCGTGCTCCCCGGTGCGGCTTTTCATTGTCCTCAATCAATCCGGGTTATAATCGAAAGGTTGTGCTCCCGGTGGCAGTAAATATTCAAAACAAGGATGTTTGAGTTATGGAAATAGGTACGGTTCAGCAAGTAGATATCGATTCACAGATGCGCTCGGCCTATCTGGACTACGCCATGAGCGTGATCGTGGCGCGCGCCCTGCCAGATGCCCGCGACGGCTTGAAGCCCGTCCACCGGCGCATTCTGTACGCCATGCACGACATGGGAATACGCTCCAACACTCCCTACAAGAAGTCCGCCCGCATTGTCGGCGAGGTGCTGGGCAAGTATCACCCCCATGGCGATGCCGCCGTATATGAAACCATGGCGCGCCTGGCCCAGGATTTTTCGATGCGCTATTTGTTGGTGGATGGGCAAGGCAACTTTGGCTCGGTCGATGGAGACGCTCCCGCCGCGATGCGCTACACCGAAGCGCGCCTGTCTGCCCTGGCGGAAGAGATGCTGGCGGATATCGATAAAAATACGGTCGACTTCACCCCCAACTTCGACGAATCGCTCAAAGAGCCGCTGGTGCTACCCTCCCGCCTGCCCAACTTGCTGCTCAATGGCGCCTCGGGCATCGCCGTCGGGATGGCGACCAACATCCCGCCGCACAACCTGCGCGAGCTGGCTTCCGCCCTGGATTACATGATCGACAACTACGACCGCCTGGAGGAGATCCCCCTCGAAGAGCTGATCGAGCGCTTGCCGGGGCCGGATTTCCCCACCGGGGGCGTGATCGTGGGCTCGGAAGGCATTCGCCAGGCCTACAGCACCGGGCGCGGCCGGATCGTGCTGCGCGGGATGGCGCATATCGAAGAGCTTGGCGCCAGCCGCCACCGCATTGTGATCACCGAGATCCCCTACCAGCTGAACAAGTCCAGCCTGATCGAGCGCATCGCCGAGCTGGTGCGGGAAGGCAAGCTGGATGACATCTCCGACCTGCGGGATGAATCGGACCGCCGCGGCATGAGCATTATTATCGAGTTGAGGCGCGGCGCCCAGCCGCGCAAGGTGCTGAATCAGCTCTACAAATACACGCCGCTGCAGTCCACGTTTGGGGTGCAGATGCTGGCCCTGGTGGATGGGGAGCCGCGCTTGCTCTCGCTGCGCCGCGCCCTCCAGATCTTCATCGAGCACCGCCGGGAAGTCATCACCCGCCGCTCGCAGTTCGACCTGGAAAAGGCCCAGGCGCGCGCCCACATCCTGGAAGGCTTGATGATCGCCCTGGCAAACCTGGACGCCGTAATCCAGACCATCCGCCAGTCGCCCGACGCCGACGTGGCGAAAGAGCGCCTGATATCGCGCTTCAACTTGAGCGCCATCCAGGCGCAAGCCATCCTGGATATGCAGCTGCGGCGGCTGGCAGCCCTGGAGCGCCAGAAGATCGAAGATGAGCAGCGCACTCTCCTGGAGCGCATCGCTTACCTGGAAGACCTGCTGGCTCACCCCCAAAAGATCCTGGAAGTGATCAAGACCGACCTGGCAGAGCTGGCGGAGAAATTCGGCGACGAGCGCCGCACCCACATCGCCCACGATGCCAGCGAAGATTTCGCCGAAGCCGACCTGGTGCGAGACGAGGCGGTGCTGATCAGCATTACGCTGCGGGGCTATATCAAGCGCGTGGCAGTCAAGACGTACCGCGCCCAGGCGCGCGGCGGGCGCGGGGTCACGGGACACGCTACCAAAGAAGAAGATGAAGTGCTGGTGATGGTGCCGGCGCGCACGCTGGATACGCTGCTGTTCTTCTCCGACCGGGGCAAGGTGTATTCCGAGAAGACCTACCAGATACCCGATACCGATCGTACTACCAAGGGCATCCCGGTCGTGAACGTGCTTTCCCTGGAGGCGGGGGAGATGATCACGGCTGTAGTGCCGGTGCCGGATTTCGAGGCCGCCGAATACTGCATGATGGCGACCCGCGATGGGCGCGTCAAGCGGGTTGTGCTTTCAGAGTTCGCCGCCGTCCGGCCTTCCGGTTTAATTGCCATCACCCTGGACGCCGGCGACGAGCTGGGTTGGGTGCGCCTCACTCATGGGGATAGTGAGGTCATCTTCGTTACCGAGCAAGGCCAGGCGCTGCGCTTCTCCGAGGATGAAGTGCGCCCGATGGGCCGCACCGCCGCCGGCGTCATCGGCATGCGCCTCGATCGTGGGGATCATATCACCAGCATGGAGGTGGTCGAGAGCGGTGGAGACCTGCTGATCGTCACGGCGCGCGGCTACGGAAAACGCACCCCGCTCAGCGAGTACCCTGTCAAAGGCCGTGCCACCGGCGGCGTGCAGACAGTGGACAAGAATTCCATGCAAAAGATCGGTCCCATCACCGCCGCACGGGTGGTGCAGGAAATCGACGACCTGACCATGATCTCGGCCTCCGGGCTGGTACTGCGCACCAGTGTAAAAGAGATTTCCCGCTCCGGGCGCGCCACACGCGGGGTGATCATCATCAATTTGGGAGCGGGAGACAGCGTGGCATCCCTGGCGCGCATCCGGGGTGACGTTCTGCGCGGCGCAGGTGATAGCGCCGGTTAACGCCGGCTGGCGTGGGTCGAGATCGAAGGCGCTATGCCGGGGCTGTTAGAAGAAGGGCAGCACCACTTTTTCGGTAACGATCAGGCAAAATGAGCCCAGGACGCAGGCGATCACCAGCAGCATCATGGCGACGACAAAGCGCTGTACGGGGGTCATGCCCAGGAACGGGCGGCGTTTTGGCTGGGCTTCGAAATAATCGTCTTCGTCGAAAGTTGCCGAGCTGTCGGCCTGTTGGCGGAAATCATCGAGCATGTCTGGTCTCCCATGCAGTGCAATGTCTAGCTGGAAGGGCGCTCAGCCGGGCGCAAGCGGATTTCTCCGAACTGGAGCGGGACTGTCTCGCCGGAACGCAGGCGCAGGAGCAGCGTGCCATCCGGGTTCAAGCCGGCAACCTTTCCCTCTTGAATGGCGGGGCGCTTGTCTTCGCCCCCGGTCTCCGTTAATACCTGGACCCACTCACCCCGGAAGGCCAGACGTCCACGCCAGGCCTGTATGAACCCTTCGGAGTCCAGGTTCTGCTTCCAAAACAGCAGGTTTGCGAGTACGGCGTGCAGCAAGACCCAGCGGTCCACTTCCCCCTCGACGGCCGCTTCGACACACGTCGCCGGGAAGTGCAGGTCTGCCGCGGGAGGCACGGCCCCGGGGGTGACGTTGATGCCGATGCCCAGGATAGCGTCCGTCAACCGGTCGCCGGACCAGTGGATCTCGACCAGCACGCCCGCCAGCTTGCGGCGATTGGCGATGACGTCGTTCGGCCACTTGATCTGGGCGGGCAGCATGGGCGGCAGGGCCTGGTTGAGGGTCTCGCCCACCGCCAGCGCTCCCAGGGCGGTCAGGCGCGTGAGCAAAGCCGGCTGCGACCCGTTGCCCTGGAGGTTGAAGCTCGCCGGGAGCCCTTCGGGACGGATTACGAGGCTGAATGCCAGCCCGGCGCCGGGCGGGGAGTACCAGCGGCGGTCGAGGCGCCCACGACCGGCGGTCTGCTCGTCGGCGACCACCAGCGATAGTTCCGCCGCGCCATCTGCAGCCCACTGCTCAGCCAAGTCGTTGGTCGAGCCCAGGCTGTCGAAGTAGCGCACATCGCCGAACGGCAGGTCGGCGAGCAGCGCCTCTAAAGCGGCCTGATCCATGCATCGGATTCTACCGCGTTTCGCGCCGCCAGGCCCGCTGATAGAGCTTCGCCCCCGCTAACCCATTTGCAAGGTGGTCCCGGAGGTTTCACCGCAGAGACGCAGAGAACGCAGTGCGATAAGCCATTGAAACACAAACCCATGTAGGGGCGGGTTCGGAGGAGACAAATAATCTACAAACCACCTGCGAAACCCGCCCTGGCGCGATAAACAATCGAAACACGAAGCCCACGAAGGGCTCACGAAGGAGCACGAAGAGAACGTCAAACAAACCGCAAAGCCGCAAAGGGCGCCAAGAATTAATCCGGATATCCCGGCCCGGATCGGCGATCCGGGCTCTTTTTATGCATGTGCGCCGAGATAGCGGAGCAAAAACTGTAGTGGACCCTAACAACCCAACACACCAAGCAGCATATCATTGGAACAACCTTCGCATCGCTGCTTATCCTGTTGTGCTTGATATTTGCACTTAATTTATGTACAATGAAAACGAAGAGTAAATTCTTCTCTATACGCGCTTTTCTATATCAACCTTATAGCTGAGTTCATCATTCAGCAACTCGTAGGATAATGGTCTTTATTTCGACCTTCGGCGGGGTTCTATGAGTCAAAAATCACGCTACTTCACTTTCCTGCGAGTGGTTGGCATTCTAGCCGCGCTTGGGTTGGTTGTAACAGCTTGTGCACAAGCCGCTACAGTAGTTGCTCCAACTCCTTCCGAATTACCAACTTCTATATCTTTACTTCCCTCCTTAACCCTACGCCCACCAACTGATACACCACCCCCGTGTCCAACGCCACCCCCCACCGGCACACCTACGTTAGATCCTCGTACACCAACCGCTCTGGCGCTTTTGACCCAGGCGTCTGAAACCCAGATTGTGGCAGTTGACTCGGTAGAAACCAGCGAAGATACCCAAATAACAGAAGAGACACGCCTGGGAGAATTTGGTCTCACATATCCACCCTGGATGCGCCCGAGTACCAGCGATTCCGTGATTCTAACGATAATAATTCCCGAGGAATTGTTATCCATAAGCTTAGAAAGCGTATCCCGCAAAGATATCTCCCCTCAATCAGCACCGGCAATCGGTAGCCTTGAGCAGGATCGGGGTAACTTCCTCATCGACCAGTTAATTCGGGTAGAGATGGATTCCTCGACCATTCAGATTAAGGATGAATACCCGCAAGTTCAGTCAATTCGCTTTGTGCCCAATAGCCCTACCTATTGGGTTTGGTCAATCATTGCCCCCCAGGTAGAGGGTTCTCACCGGTTGAATTTAAAAGTGTTCTTAGATGAAGAATCCGATAGCCCTAGTTGGTTCCGTACTTACCAGATCGAAGTTCTCCAACCTACGCCAACCCCTATCCTCATCAGCACGCCCATCCTAACCAATACCCTCACTTCTTTACCCACGTATACTTTGACCCCTACAGTAACGCCGACGCCAACAGATACCTTGGTTCCCACGCCTACTTCTACTCCCACCCCGACTCCTTCAGTGTGGCAACAGATCAACGACCAACGTATAAATATCTTGATCACCTTGATCTCCGCCGCTATCTTGGGCTTAGTGACAGCCATCGGTGGGTTGGTGCGGTCTAATCTTCGTCGTAGGGATAAAATCCGTATCTTGGAGAGAAAAGCGCACGCATCCAGGTCTGAAAACGAAAGAACGAAATTAAACGATGAAATCCAGCAGCTTAGAGAGATCCGTTGGTGGCAATTTTGGAGGTAATTCCTCAGTAAGTAGGCTGCGTTCACTCGAACGGACCATTTCTACCCCCTCCTCCCAACCCGCTTCCAGTGGGTTTTCCCATACCAGGCGTCGGCAAATGAAAAACTACAGCCCCCGTGCTCATCGTTAAAAATCCTTCGTGAACCTTCGCGTTCCTTGGCGCCCTTCGCGCCCTTAGCGGTTCAATCTTTTCCCCCGGCTCCGCGGTTCAATCTTTTTCCCCGGCTCAGCTCTCCGGACTTGCTCTTCGATCCCAAAACCACCCCTCCGTTCCGAAAACCAATCTCTTGAACGCCTTCCCGCCCGGTTCTCGGTTGCTCATCACTGGTTACCTGCCTTCACAAGTAATGAAGAATACTCTCTCGTCCTTACCCCTGATTCCTCGTTCCTGATCACCCCTGTTTTCGTTTCAATCGTCCCAAATCGTCCCCAAAACGAAGAAACCCCCTCTCTGATTGCCCAATTGCCCGATTTTTCAACCCCTACACATGTGTTCTTCATTATTAAGACCACTCCTTCCGCCTCCTAATTCCTGATTCCCAAATTCCTGATTGCCTTCCTCCATTCGTTCCTCATTAAACGCCCCTCGCGATCGTCCGTCTTTCCTCCCGCCGCCAGGGGATTTTTCTCTGCGCTGTTCTAAAAATATCAACTTCGTGCACCTTCGTGCTTTGGAGACTTCGTGGTGATATTTTCTTTTTTCTCCTCCGCTCTGTCAATGCAAAATAGAAATGGGTTCTTACCTACTTTATGTGAATGACCAACGACCCTGCCACAAAACGCGCTTT
>CAZGIX010000096.1:0-16509 GCA_964525785.1 uncultured Anaerolineaceae bacterium | reverse complement strand
GAGCGCAATCCATTCCTGGATGGGCTGCGCAAGGTGCTGCTGGCAGGCATCGGAGCTGTCGCCCTGGCTCAGGAAGAGCTCGAAGATTTCGTCAACAAGTTGGTTGAGAGAGGCGAAATTGCCGAGAAAGACGGCAAGAAGCTTGTACACGAAGTGATGGATAGGCGCAGGAAGGAAACCGAGAAGGCTGAGGACGAGTTCAGCAAGCGTGTCCAGGTTATTCTCGACCGCATGAATGTCCCCACGGTAGCCGATATCGACGCCTTAGGCGAGAAGATCGCTGAGCTGACCAAGAAAATCGACGGTTTGAAGAAGAACCAGGAATAATCGAGAAGCAATCTCGCGGACGATAGGTTTGGTCTTTCCTTCATTTGGCGGCAAATACCAACCGCCAGCACCTGGGAATTAGGGATGGAAGGGCCAAACTCTATCTTCGTTAAAGGGTCGGACAGTTACTCTTACCTTCTTGGCTTATAATCTCCCCATCTGTCATTCAGCCAGGAGAGTCAATATGCTGGTCGTAAAACGATATCCAAACCGCAAGTTATATGACACTGTCGCCAAGCAGTACATCACACTGGAAGGCATCGCCGATATCATCCGCACCGGCAGAGAAATCCAGGTGATCGACCACGTCACCGGGGAGGATATGACAGCTTTGACCCTTTCCCAGATAATTATGGAACAGGAAAAACGCCAGAGCGGATACCTGCCGCGCTCCATCTTGACAGGGTTGATCCGGACCAGTGGCAGCCGCTTCAGCGAGCTGCAGCGCAGCCTGACCTCTCCTAAAGCATTTCTTCACCAGGTGGATGAGGAGATCAAGCGGCGTATCCACGGACTGGTCAAGCGAGGCGAGCTGCTTGAGATTGATGCCCAACGCTTGTTGGATAAATTGCTTTCCGACGAACCTCAGAGTGACGACCTTGGAACATTGATCACCGACGATCAGATAGAACACATCCTTCGCCAGCGAAGCATTCCCACCAGGGATGAGATCGATCGCCTTGCCAACCAGATCGAGAAGCTGGCAGACAAGCTTGATGAGTTGGCTTGAGCATCCGGATCAATCAATATTTTATTGCTGCTCATTCATGCTTTAATTCAATGGACTATTGCTGGTAAATAAAGATCGAACGGAGCCTATCCATGACCAAACACAAGAAGATTTCCGTTGTGCTGCTGATCGCAATCCTGGTTGGTGTATCATGCCAGTCGATTTCTGGTTTACCGGTCACCAACCCAACCGCAACCCTGGCTCCATTACCTACCCCCACCCTGCTTCCACCAATACCGGTGCAGCCTGGTGCAGCCAATCCAGATGAACCTGTCTTTATCACCGGCGACATTGAGTACACGTCGCCATTTTTCTTGAATACCATTGGAGAGCCATTCGTTTTATTGGAAGATCAATCCGGGTTTATCCAGCGCGATATCGAATTTGAATTTCCTCTCCAGGGTCAGGCGATCGGTCCGGTTACTGTCAATGAGGATAACACCCTCAGCTACAGCCTCTCACTCCCAGCCATTCCTCAGGGGACCCAGGTTGATCTTGATCATGACAACGAAACAGAGCAGGGTGTACAGGTCTTTGCAGTTGCATATTGGTCGAACACTTGGGGCGGTCCGTTCTTAGAGGACCGGGATGGTGGGGGCTGGTCAAATGCGTATGCCAGCACGATCACAGACCCAGATCGAGACAATGAAATTATCGGCGGCACATTGGTCGTATGGGCACCGGATGAGACCCAGGGTTTCCCAACTGGATTTGGAAGCGATAACCTGCTGTTCACCGATGATGACCCTACCGCTGCTATCCCTGCCGGATATAGCATTGTCGATCTGGACCAGGAACCGTTTCGGATCTACAAAGAGGCTCGCCCCACCATTTCGCTCAACGAGGGAGACGTAGCTGTCAATGATTTCTCCAGCATGGAGTACGCGGATGCGTTTGAGGCCCTATTCGGAAAAGTATCCAAAGAATATCCTTTTACAGAGGAGAAAGGCATTGATTGGCAGGCGTTACACCAGCAATACGCGCCCAAGGTGCAAAATGCCTCCGCTGCTGAGGATTTTTACCGGTCTATCCGTGACTTCGCACTCGGTATTCCCGATGCACATGTGTCTTATGCCCTCAACCCGGAAGTCTTTTATCAGGAGCGCGGCGGCGGGTTGGGGATGGTGCTCAATGAGCTCAGCGACGGGCGCGTGATCGTCACTCAACTGGTCCCTGGTGGACCTGCAGAGGAGGCCGGCATCCAGGTCGGTGCGGAGATAGTATCCTGGTCTGGGCTCCCCATTGACGAAGCCATCTCGCAGGTCACTCCGGATTTTGGGCCATATTCAACGGAGCATCATAAACGCCTGGAGCAGGTTGTCTTCCTTACCCGCATGCCGCCGGAAACGCAAATCGACATAGAGTACAAAAATCCTGGGGACACGACTGCAGATGAGATCGAGCTAGAAGCAGTGGTGGAATATGATTCCTTATTTGCTGCGATTCCTTCCTTCAATGCAGACGAGATCAGTCCACCGATTGAAGGTGAAGTACTGGATCAATATGGCCTGGCTTACCTCAAGGTCAATACGTTCTCGGATGATTACCGCCTGTTGGCCAACTTGTGGGATCATTACATTCAAGGGTTGATTGACAACGATGTACCCGGTTTGATCATCGATCTGCGCATAAACAGTGGTGGATCGGCCGATCTGACGCAAGACTTCGCGGGGTATTTCTTCGATGAGGAAATCTCCCTGTACGATGGATACTATTACTCGGATAAGAGCGGGAAATTCGAGTCAGATGGTGTTTTCGAGCGCATTGAGCCTGCTCCTTTGTTGTACAACAAGCCAATTGCTGTCCTGGTAAGCCCGTACTGTGTCAGTGCCTGCGAGGGATTTGCATATGCCCTGAGCCAACATAACCGCGCGGTTATTATCGGTCACGATCCGACCGCGGGTGCTTTTGGGGAAGTCGGGCGTGGGCAATATGAGCTACCTGAAGGGATGTCTATGCAGTTTCCGACAGGACGACCGGAAACTCCGGATGGCAAACTCCTGATCGAGGGTGTTGGTGTTATCCCGGACATTATTGTGCCAGTAACCCAGGAAAGTGCCCTGGGCTCAAGGGATGCTGTTTTGGAAGCAGCCATTGAGTCGTTGCTGGACCAGACTGGCAAATAGCCAATCCACCCCAAACTGTTATCCAGTTAAATAAAAATGAGGCTGGTGAGCTCAAAATCCACCAGCCCCAAGGGGTTAAACTGCCGGACTGTCAGTCGATCCACTCGACATACACCGGTGCAGCAGTTATCTGCAGTTCTTTGTATGATGAAGCGGTAAGTTCGATAGAGTTGCCGAAAACATCGTAAACAGCCTGGTAAGCCACCGGTAATGAAATGCTATGGGCTTGCCGGTCAAGCGACCACAGCAGCCAGATTGCCTTACCTTCCTTTTTGAACTTGTAGCCTGTTACGCCCTCAAATTCTCGCACCGGTTCGATAAATGTGGAACGATCCAACTGCTTGACTACGAACTGGTACGCTGTATAAGCCCGCTGAGGTTCGAGTTGGCCGTCCACCAGCCCGGAGCCTCGCCAGCCGGTCAGGCTGTACCAGATATTGGCGCGCAATCCTTCTGCTGAAGCTGCCGCGTTTGCCTGGGCAATATAGTAAGCCTTGGTGTTTGCAAACTCATCGGCCTTACAAACATCCTCCCTGCCGTCCCGCCCGCATAGCACCGCCACCTCAGTGTTTAACAGCTCCTTATCCGGATAGCCCTTGCTGACCAGCAGCGACTTAAGATATCTTGTTTTGGCGATCAATGCGGGACCGGTCGTGTCAGAAGAAGAGTGCCAGCCCTCATTTCCATAAGCACCCAGCTCGCCATAATAGTAATCATAGGCATGGAAACTGACCCCGTCGAAGTAATCACCTCCACCAGCTTCGAGGATGCCTTCAAGAAATCGCGAGGCTGTGCAGTCTTTTAGTTCGCCTGATTCTGGGGCTGTTTCAGGCGGGTTGACCGGGTCGCAATCCATTAACAAACCACCGACCAACACCGTGGCATCCGCATCGGCGGCTTTTATAGCCGGATAGATAACTTTCAACATCTCTCCGTAATAACGTCCCCCATAATAAGGGTCATCAGCCTCACCCCAGCACCCATACAAACTATCTCCCGGTACCAGCGAATGATCAATATCTACCTCATTGCCTATCTCCCAGTATTTCTGGTTGTAGGGCGGCTGGCTGTACCGGCTGACGATTTCACCCATGAATTCTGCAAAATCTTCAAACGCATCCTCCGCCACTGGACCGCAAGTTACTCCAGGATATTTCTGTGCCCAGGCGGGGGTAAACTGGACGGTCGCGATCGTGACCAGCCCACCATCAACCGCAGCCTCAAGGTCACTGGTATTTACGGCATCCAAAACGTATCCTGATGGAGGGGCGTTCTCGGGTTCTATTAGGAGCCAATGAAAATAATCATGGCGGGACCAAACAGCCCCAGTCTCCAGAAAACGCCTGAACTGCTCTGGGTTCTCCATATCGTGCACCTGGATACCCATTAATGGGTCTGGCTCATCAAATACCGGAACAGTTGGTGCAAGCGTCGAAGTTGGTGAAGCTTGTGCAGTACTCGTGCTGGTCGGCGTGTTTTGCTGCTCAGATGTAGCCGGCGGTTCGCCGGCTGATTCGCTCGTCAGCGTCGGATCCGGGGTTTGATTTCTGGAACATGCGGCCAGGGTCAGGATTATTATCAAACAAAACAACGTCCGTTTCATAAACATAGCACTTACCTTCCGTAATAAGCTAAAATACTGGCAATTGAGTATATATCCAGGGTAAGCCAGGCAGTAAACCAGATTAACAGCAAGGTGACAGGGTAATATTTACGCAGACCGTGCCATCGTAGCGGAATATTCAATAACTCCAGCCAACCGGTGCTCAGTAAAACCATAGTCGGGACGATGGCAGGCGAGGCGTACCGGGCGACCGGCAGGTAGAGCCTTGTGATCCCCAGGTAAATAGCTCCCCTGCTCAAAGTTCCTACCCATGTCCCAACGAACAAGAGGGCCAACAAGGCGACTGTCTCCCAGGGGAAAGTAAATTTTCTGAACAGATGTCGAGCGAACCATATCAGAACGCCTGCCGCACCAAGCAAGGTGATAACTGCCAACAGTCTGTAAGGTTTATTTCCAAGCAGAGAGACATGCCCCCATCCAAACTGCGCCCAAAAAGTCCTCAGCAAGCGCTCAGCAGTTAGCATATAGTGCCACCCCGCTCCTTGCCAATCCAGTGCATAGCTCAGAAGTGCAGATGGCCTGGTATCGTCGGGGAGGAAGCCCGCCCCTAAATCATCCAGCCAGGATGCCACTCTCAGACCACCCTTCTCAGCCGAAGGATTGCGCAGCAAATTGGTGAATGGCCTTCCATCCCAGTCGCCGCTCTCGCCGTCAGGCGTGGTGTATGAGGGCGGGATATCAGATGAGATATTCCCCTCGATGAGCACGAGACCGTCGTAATATACGGTCGCCTCTCCATTTACCGGCTTAGGGTCCAAACTGACCCACAACCTGACCCCCTGATCTGTGGCTATCGTAGCCGTAAATGCATGAAAGCTCGGGGCCAGATCAACCTCTACCACCCCATTGTGCACATTAAAACCATCCCCCAGGAGCGGCGTCCTGGCCTGTACTGGTGAATCTGCCCACATCCACGCCCCAAGCGTATAGGTAGCTGTAGAGCCCAGGCTGGGGGGGATGGTAAGCACGGGTTG
Source organism: uncultured Anaerolineaceae bacterium (assembly GCA_964525785.1). Taxonomy (GTDB): domain Bacteria; phylum Chloroflexota; class Anaerolineae; order Anaerolineales; family UBA4823; genus JAQBDA01. The sequence goes on along the minus strand of CAZGIX010000096.1, from coordinate 10,728 downwards.
GAAAAGCGGCGGTATAAAACCCGGCGTCACCCTGGCGCGCGTGTCCAAGATGAACACATGCTCGCCAACTACTGCCTCAGGGTTGGTGGCACGCGTAAATCCTGGTTGGGATGTCGAACGGTACCAACCGGCTGCATCTCCCCATGAGATGGCGATAACCGCCGCAGCCAAAACTCCCGCGCCTAACAGGATCCAGGCAAATACTCGTTTTTTCTCGCGAAATATCGAAAATATAAATGCAACAATAACAAGCGGGAGAGCCATAAAAGCGGTCTCTTTTGTCAGCAGACTCAGCACGGCTGTGCTTCCACACCACAGCAAATTCCATACGGTGATCCCGCGCTTCAGCATACGTACGCACCCCCACAGGCACAGCGATACCAGCGCTATAGCTGCGATGTCGTTGTTCACTGCAGTAGCAATATCGATAAAACCGGGGAGCAGGGCGATAGAAGCAGGGATGAGCAGCCTCAGCGGGTTATCAAGAGCTGTGGATTCATCAGCTATCCCCCATGCTGCCAGGATGGTGACCAGCAAGAAGGCCAGCGAGACTAACCGGATAACGATCACCTGGAAGTCAAAACTGCGATCTAATGTGAAGCGGAGAGGCACTGACGCAGTCAGGTAGTAAAGAGGCGGATTGTTAAGCTGGGATATCGGCCCGATCCATATCGGCCCTTCGGGTGGGTTCAGATCGGGCAGGTAATTCATTCCCTTGTAGAAATCGTTTTTGAGCATGGACTTTGCCACCGCGCGGCGCATCGACTGGTCATATGATCCCTGGTCTGGGATGGCTCCGTGGTTGGAGATCAGCCAGACGTACTCGAAATGGTTGGGCTCATCGTAATGCTGCCATGGTGGAATAATAAAAACATACACCAGCCCATGCACCAGTCCCAGGATCAAGGCGATTGCTAGGCTTGTGCCGCGGCCGAATACGTTAATGTGCTTCGATGACATAGTGATGCTTGTATACCTGGGGATCAGTCGCGTGCCAATTCCTGGATGCGCTCAAATCCCTGGTCGATCATCTGCTCTAATTCCCCGGCCAGTTTCTCAAATTCGTCGATTGGTTGGCCGATTGGATCCGGGATATCATTATGCTCGCCGACCATCTCACTCAACAAATACACCCGGTTTGCGATCGAAGGAAACTCGATTTCTAAAGCTTCCTTATGGCCTGCTTCCATGGTCAGGATCAGGTTAAACTGTCTGAGTAGATCCAGGTGGACGGTACGCGAGCGAAATCCGGTGATCGTTATGCCTCTGGCCTCCAGCACTTGCCGGGTATTCTCAACGACTGGCTGCCCTTCATACGACCACGTTCCCGCCGACTCGATCCTCCACTCTGGAGATGCGGAGACTTTATTGGTGAGCAGCCCCATCGCCATTGGCGATCGACACATATTGGCTGTGCATACGAATAAGACAGAGTACATTAAGGCCCGCCGATAGATGAATTATTCCGGAACTTGATAAGGTTTATTCTGCAGCGCGTTTAAAACACTGCAGCAGTATACCCGGAATTTAACCATATGATCGACGAATTGGGCAATGTTAATAGATTATTTTCGCTGGCGAGCCGCAATCAACCGGACACCAGCCGCGATCCCCCCCCACAACGCCCATATCAGGGGCGCTGGCCGGATCATCCCCCAGGTGACTGCATCGACCAGGCCGTGGATCATATAAGCTACCAGGCAGCCCAAATAGCCCGCCCCAATACTCGTCATCCAATCGTCGGCATGCAGCCGCCCATAGATATACAGTTTCCAGGTCGAGACTCCCAGAATCAGGATCACCGCCAACCAGCTCACCAGACCCGGTAAACCCAGGTCGACCGCCACCTGGAGCGGAAGACTGTGTGCATGCATGGTCGTATCTGTGCCGAGCGATCGATATGGATAAAACAGCTCGACTACTTTTCCGAACGATCCGATTCCTACCCCGCTGAAGGGGAAATCCCGGATGATCATGATTGCCCGGCACCACAGGTCTGCACGGTCGCTCACGCTGGCGACATTCCGGCTCGTCAGCAAGGCCTCCAATAAGTCCGGGTACCCCACAGCAGCACCGGCCACCAGCACAGCCGCCAGAAGGATCACGATGCTCACCCATCCCCACTTCCAGCGCATTGAAGCCAGCAGCAGCACCACCGTAAGGACTGCCATCCACGCCCCTCGCGATTGCGTGAGCACCAGGATCGCGCCGGTGACAACTGCCGAGATGATCGACAAATACCAGACGGCTGAGCGCACTCTTACACCAGCGTCTGCACGAGTCCCAAAGACCAGGATTGCCAGTGGGAAGGGCAGCAGCAGTGCCAGATAACCTGCCAGCACATTGGGGTTGGCTGCGTCAGACACCAATAGAACCAGCCGATCGTATATTTCGAGAGGGATGATCGACACCTTATCCACTGCCCACTGCACGCCGATCAACGCGAAAAATGCCAGGAATAAACCCGCCACGATAAATCCAATGATCAAAAAGGTGTTTCGTTTTTCTGTCGTTACCGAATTTACGATCGCATAATATAGAACCACGCCCGACAGCAGGCGCATGACCTGCACGCGGCTATCACTCGATCCGCCCGTTAAGATACAGCCGATTACAGCCATCAATATCAGTAAGATGATCCCCCAGTCGGCTGGGGTTCGCCGGGTGAAGTAGCGGAGGACGATCCAGCGCAGCAGCCAGAAACACGACCCCACCAGGAGGACGGCGGGCAATAACTGGACCCAGAATAGACTCGCTGCGACCAACGCACCGACTATCCAGATCTCTGCGTCCAGGAGTTTGCGAATGAGGGAGACTTGAGCGATCATCTTACAAACAAGTCGGATCGTAAAAAAAAGACCTCTGCCAGAAAGCAAGATATCTTATGCCCTGGTCAGAGGTCCTTGAACCGTTCCATGGAAATGGGATTGCAGCCGAGAGTTCAACCTGCCTGCGTTATTCCCCGCTAAGCCTTTCGAGGCGTTGGCAGCTATACTTTTTCTTCCGCTGGCGAGGACTCTAAATCATGCCCGTAGTATTTGCTATACGCGTTGTAATAATCGCGATAGTAGGCATAGCGGTAGCTGGAGCGCTTGATCTCCACGTCGTTTAAGACCACACCCAATATATTGGCACCCACTCGATGAAGCTGTTCCACCGCCTGCCGGCAAGCAGCGATCTTTGTAGAGCCGGGTTTGACCACCAGCAGCACCCCATCGACCCGTGGAGCCAGCACGGCTGCATCTGTGACTGCCATGACAGGCGGGGAATCCAGGATGATGATATCGGTTTGCTCGCCCACCAGCCGCAAGATCTCGAACATTTTCTCGGATCCCAGCAGCTCTGACGGATTGGGCGGCAAAACCCCGGATGTCAGTGCAAGCAGACCTTCCACATCTGTCTTCTGCAGGGCGCCGTTCAACAGGATCTTTGGCTGGACGAAGATCCCACTGATGCCCTGCCGGTTCGACAGATTTAGTCGTAGGTGGATCTGCGGCTTGCGCAGGTCACCTTCAACCAATGCCACGTTGTACCCGCTCTGAGCCAGGCTGATGCCCAGGTTTACCGCCACAGTAGATTTCCCGTCCTCCGGGGAAGGGCTGGTGACAAGCAGCGTGCGCAGGGGGATATCCACACACGCAAACTTAATGTTCGTGCGCAGCGACCGGAAAGCCTCGGCAACCGGCGAGCGGGGATTGCTCTTGACCACAGGCGCGTTGTCGTCGTTCTGATGGCGGGCAATCACCCCTAAGACGGGCAGCCCCAACTGGCGCGTGACCGTGTCGGGGCTCAAGGTATCATCCAGGGCGTCCACCAGCAGGATGATGCCGCCCGCCAGGAGAAAACCGGCGATCGCACCTAGCAGCGTATTCACCACCGTGCGCGGCCGGATCGGATCTTCAGGCGGGGTGGCCGGCTCAGCCTGAATTACATTCGATGTCGTCGATGTCTCCGCCAGCCGGATCGATTCATAGCTTTGCAGCAGGGAGGCATATGTCTGCCGGTACTGGGCCAGAGCCGCTTCAAGGCGGTCTTTTTCGATTTTATCTTCGGAGCTGTCCCCCAATTCCTGGTAAGCCGCCGTGCTGGCCTGGATCTGCGTATCCACCTCAGCCATCTGGGCTGACAGGCTTTCTTTGGATGTGGCGTAGCGAGAGGCCTGCAGCGCCTGGTTTTGCTCCCCAAACACCGTGACGATGGCGTTGGCTATATCCGCAGCTCGCACGGGGTCCGTATCCTCAACGCTGACATCGATCAACTGCGTATCGGTGAGCAGATCTACCTGTACGGAATCGATCAACTCTTTCACCCCTATGGGCAGGCTCAGGCGTGCGATCACCTCTTCCAGGACCGGCTTGGTGGTCAGCAGCTCCGAATAGGTGCGCGCCAGGCGCTCGCTGGTGAGCACTGAGGTGTAATCCGCGCTGCGAGCCATAGGCGCCTCATTGATGTATAAACGGGTGGTAGCCTGGTAAACCGGTGTCGAGTTCTTGCTGATGAGGAAGGCTGCACCCCCGCCCAGGACGATGGCAAGGATCAACAGCCAGGCCCAGTGCCACATGAGCATCAGATAGCGGCGAATATCATCGGATAAAGTTGTAGTTTCCATAACAGCTCACTTTCCCTGGACTGCCATGACAGACGGATCGCACAGCTTGCCTGCTATGCCCTGTCAGAAGCAGTCGCTTGTGTTTCTTCAGCTCGCGCCTATTCCAGCGCTTCGTACAGTGCTCCAACCACAACGGCAACATCCTCGAAATCCATGCCCGGATAGAGCGGCAGGGTTACCTCCCGCCGGGAGGCCTCCTCAGTCAATGGCAGGTGCACACCCGGGTAGCGGTCCATGTAATATTGAAAATGATGGATGGGTGGATAATGGATGCTGGTCTGTATGCGCCGGGCGCGCATTTGGTCGATGAATGCCCTGCGATCGACATCCGCCGGCAGGAGAGCCGGGAAGAGATGGTATGCAGATTCACCCGGCGAATTGACAAATGGCACTTCCACCCCCGTATCCGCCAGAGATGACCGGTACTGCTCCGTGATCTCCCGGCGGCGCTCATTATTGGCCTTTAGTTTTTCGAGCTGCACGAGACCCAGGGCAGAACGGATCTCATCGATGCGGTAATTATAGCCCAGCTCGACGACATCATAGGTATAAGCATGTCCTTGATGGCGGTCCCAGGTCAGGCTGGTCATCCCATGCGAGCGCAGCAGCTTGAGCCGCTCAGCAACGCGATCATCGGATGTCACCAGCATGCCGCCTTCGCCCGTGGACAGGTTCTTGTTCGAGAAGAAGCTGAAGCAGCCTGCATTTCCCCAGGTCCCCAGGGATCGCCCACCAAGCGCAGCCCCGGGTGCATGGGCGGCGTCTTCGATCACATACAGATTGTGGCGAGAGGCGATGGCGCAGATCTCCTCCATCCGGCAGGGGTAGCCGCCATAGTGCATCGGCAAGATGGCCTTCGTTGCCGGCGTAATGCACTTTTCGATCTCGGCTGGCGAGATGTTGAAGTCGTCCAGCCCGTTGATATCCGCAAAGCGCACCCTGGCGCCGGTATACAGGACTGCATTGGCGGTGGCGACGAAAGTCAGCGACGGGACGATGACCTCGTCACCCGGACCGATGCCCAGCGCCAGGCATGCCAGGTGCAGCGCTGCGGTGGCGTTGGTCACTGCCAGGGCGTGTTTGGCGCCCGTTAGCACTGCGAAACGCTCCTCGAACTCCTGGGTGACGGACCCCATCGTCAGCCAGCGCCGTCCCAACACGTCCAGAACTGCCTGCTCTTCCTCTTCTCCGTAATCCAGGTCCGCCAGCGGGACGCGCCAGTCCATTACCTTCATCTCCTATATGCTTCGCTTCTGACAGTGGGAGGCGGATCAGGCCTCGCCTAGGATGCTGCCCCGCAAGCTCTCGAAATCCTGGACAGCCTGCTCGTAATCATCGGCTCTGCCCAGGTCCTGCCAGTAGCCGTCGAAATGATAGCCGACCACGCGCTCACCGCCGGCGATCAGGCGCAGCACCAGGTCGGGGAAATCCAGGTACTGGTTGTAGTCCACGTACTTCAGGACGCGCGGCTCGAATATATAGATCCCCATGCTGACCTGAAACTCATAGGTGGGCTTTTCGAGATAACCGACGATATCCTGCCCGCCGTCGAACTGGATCACGCCCAGGTCTACGTGAATGGTGCGCCTATGAGTGGCGATGGTGGCAGCCGACGCGCACTTCTTGTGGAAAGCAATCAGGTCGCCCAGGTCCAGGGTAGTGAGCACATCGCCGTTGGCGACCAGGAATGTCTCCTCCAGCCCGGGTACCAGCGAGAGCGGGCCTGCTGTGCCGAGCGGCAGCTCCTCGAAGCTGTAAGTGATATCCATCCCCAGCCGCTTACCGTCCTGGAAGAATGCCTGCAGCAGCCCCGCCAGGTGCCCCACGGTGATGACCGCCTCGTGGATGCCGGCGCGTTTTATCTGCCGCAGCAGTATCTCCAGGATGGGCATCTCCCCGATGGGCATCAGCGGCTTCGGCAGCACCTTGGTATACGGCGCCAGCCGGGTCCCCTTACCGCCAGCAAGAATGATCGCCTTCATTGCATAATCCTGTCAGTCGTCACGCACTTCTGGGGTAATGGGGTTTGTATGGGCGGGCTTCACCCGCCCATACAAACCCGATCTACCTACCAACTGCGTAAGTCTTATCTATATCTGGTACTGCCCAGGTTGGTAAAGCTCCAGGTGCGAGCGGATCCAATCGATCGTGCGGCTCAGACCTTCCCGCAAATCCACCGCCGGCGACCAGCCCAGCCGCTCTCGGGCATAGCGGTTGTCGGCCAGCAAACGCTGCACTTCGCTCTTTTGGGGCCGCAGCCTGGCGGGATCGACGCGCACATCCACCTGCCTGCCGGTCAGCTCCATGACCATGGCGCTCAGATCCGCCACGCTCACCTCCGACCCGGTGCCCAGGTTGAAAGTCTCGCCCTCCACACCTTCTGCCCGGGCGACCTTGAGGAACGCCTCCACCGTGTCGCTGATGTAGGTCAGATCGCGGCGCGCCTCCAGGTTGCCCAGGTAGATCGCCTCCCCGCTCAGCGCCTGGGTGATGATGGTGGGGATCACCGCCCGGGCGGACTGGCGCGGCCCGTAGGTGTTGAAGGGCCGCAGCGTGACCGCCGGGACGTCGTATGTCCGGTAGAAGCTCTCCACCAGTTTATCTGCGCCGATCTTGCTGGCCGAATACGGCGACTGGCCCTGCAGTGGATGCCCCTCGTCGATGGGCACGTGCTGGGCGGTGCCGTACACTTCGCTGGTGGAGGTGTGCACCAGGCGCTCTACATGCGCCTCCCTGGCAGCCAGCAGCACGTTCAGCGTGCCGATCACGTTGGTCTCAACCACCTCCGCCGGGTGCACGTAAGAATACGGGATAGAAATGACCGCCCCCAGGTGGAAGATGTGGCTGCAGCCGCGCGCCGCCGCCTGTAGAGCGGGCAGGTCGCGCAGGTCGCCGGCTACCAGCTCGACCCGGTCGATCACCTGGCGCGGCAGCAGCTTCAGCAGGCCCGGGTCGCCCCGGGAGTTGTAGTGCACGAAGGCGCGCACTCCCGCCCCGTGCTGCACGAGCTCCTCTACCAGGTGGCTGGCGATGAAGCCGCCCGCACCGGTCACCAATACGTAATTTCCAGCCCATTCATCTGCCATTTGAGTTCAGACTGCCACGCCGCTGAATTCCTGCTCGAGCGGCGGTCACATAGAGTTTAGTACGAGGTCTACACCCGGGTGTGGTTATGCAGATCGTGGATGCGCATCCGCAGGGCTTCCAGGTCGCCCAGTTGAGCCAGCTCATCCAGTTCTGCCAGCAAGCTGTCCAGGTTGCCAGCCGGGGAGGCGCCCGCGAGCGGTGTGTCGCCGGACCGGTCTGCCCCTCGGGAGGCGCCCCGACCGATGTCATCTACAAACTGCCGCAAATTCCCCAGCACGTCCGGGACCATCACCACACGCGCACCGGTGGCATTGCAGATGTCCAGCAGGCGCCGCTTCTCTTTTGCCGGGATGTTATGGATGGCAAAGACCAGGATCCCGGCGTCGTGCTCTCTGACCAGGTCCGGGATGTCATCGCCCCGCCCGATGACGTTCACCCCATGGATGCGCGTGCCCTGTTTGAACAGATCGTCGTCGATGTAGCCGGCGACGCGCAGCATGTCGCCCGAGCTGCCGTTCTGCAGCCACCAGGCGACGAACTGGCCCGACTCGCCGCCGCCCACGATCAGCACGCGCTCCTGGACTGCCGCCACGCTGCGCTTGTTCTCCAGGCGCAGCGCCAGGCTGCTCAGCAAGCTGTCGCGGTAGCGCACCGTCACAAAACCCATCGAGGCCATGGCCGCGCCCATCAGCAACATCCCCACCGGCAGCAGGGGCCTGGCAGGCCACAGGTAGTTCAGCGCCAGTATAGCCACGCTGGCCAGCGCGATGGCTGGAAGCAGATCCAGCGCCTCGCTGAAGCTGGCCTGCGACCAGCTGATGCGGTTGACCCCCAGTATAAAGTTGGAGATGCTGTACAGCTGCGCAAAAACCACCGCAATGATCACTGCTTTGGGCCAACCCACGTTCAGAGGCCCCAGCGAGCGCCAGAACAGCCCCGCTGTGGCGATGGCGCCGAATGTGACCAGGGTATCGATCATGAACCAGCTCACGTGCCGGCGGATGAGGCGCGAGATCGGCCCCAGGAACAGGTTTTCCTCCGGCAGCTGGATCGCCCCCACCCTGGGCAGGGTCACCAGGAATGTCCACAGCAGGGTATCCATGTCCAGCCAGATCGAGCGGTAGCGCACGTACAGCTGGTCCAGGCGCTGCTTGCTGGGGGCGATGCCGCCCAGGTAGGTATCCATCAGGGAGCCCGAGCGCAGTAAAGCTTCCTCGTCCCGGTACAGCACCGAGGCCGGGCTGGTAATGCCGGGCCTCACCGACAGCACCTCTTCTCGCACCGCGGGCGGCCATTCGTCTGCCAGGTGCGGGTCCTCGGGGCGGGGACCCACCAGGCTCATCTCGCCCACCAGCACGTTCCACAGTTGGGGCAGCTCGTTGATCTTGGTATCGCGCAGCCAGCGCCCCAGGGGGGTGATGCGCGGGTCGTCCTGGGCGGTCAGGCGCGGCCCGGCGTCGCTCTCCGGGCGGGCGTACATGCTGCGGAACTTGACGATCTGGAAGACCGTCCCGCCGCGCCCCAGGCGCGGCCCGCGGTACAGGACCGGCCCCGGCGTATCGCGCTTGCTCAGGATGGCGATCAACCCGAAGAACGGCGCCAGCAGGACCAGCCCCAGCAAGGCCGCGCAGATATCAATAAGGCGTTTGAGCGCCTCGTTCAGCCAGTGGATGGCTGAGGAGCTGTTGGATTTATCTGGTCGTCGAAAGGAGGCCGGATATGAGCTGATTGTGGTGTTTTCCATGAGACCGCCCTGTTATACTATCCAGGAAAACAAGTATAGCAAAATTTAATGAATTATACATTACAGAATTGAAAAATGCATGAGACATTTGTACTGATTTTACAAACTCGCGGATGTGTTATCGGTAAGCCAGCTCGTCTCGGAAAGTCGCATCCAGGAAACTTATGTAATATTTCGTATCCTCAGACTCGAAGATCGGGGCCTCTTCCCAGCCCGCCTTGAGGAAAGCCTGTTGGCTGGCGATATTTCGCTTATATACCCCTGCCCGGACCGCCCGGCTGCCTCTCTTCCTGCTTTCTATATTGGCTGCGCCGAATAAGGATAAAGAGACACCCTGTTTTCGATACTGTTCTTTAACCGCAATGATCATCAACTGCGCCATGCCTGGAGCATGCGCCGCAGCGTCGGCCTGGGCATTATCGCCGGCTGAGCGCCGGAACAGGCGCTTCCACAACAGCGGCTTTGCCAATAGGGAGGGATGGCGCGCCAGGCTCAAGATCATTTCGCCCAAGGATGCCTTGAGCATCGCCAGGGTGTAAGGACCATCGCTTACTGAGACCAATCCGATAATCTCTCCACCCTCGTCTGCCACCAGCACGTAGACGCTCTCCTGGGTGATCTGCCAGCGATAGGTCGCCCGTACGTATCTCTCCTCGAAGGTCATCGGGACGTGCTCATCAGGGTTAAACGATGCGCAGTGCAGCCGCGTGAGTGCCTCCAGGTCATTGAGGCTGGCGAGGCGGATGATATAGCCGTCGGGTGGATTCACAAATTGGCCTCTATCGTACTTGCGCCGCAGCCTCGATGATCTCGATGACCTTCGGCAGGCAGGTTTCGGCGGTCATATTCTGCAATGCATAAGCCCGAGCTTTGCGCCCCATCTCCCCTCGTTCCTGGAAGGGTGTGCCTGCCAGCTCGGCAATCGCCTCAACCAGCACCTCCGTCCGTCCGGGCTCGACCACCCTCCCCGCCTCGGATTGCAGCACCGCATCCGCCAGGTCGGTGCTCGCCCGGCAGACCGCCAGGATTGGGCGCTCCGCCAGCATGTAGGCGATCAATTTGGACGGCATAGAGGCCAGCGCCTGCCCTTCCAGGGTCGGCAGCACCAGGGCGTCGGCGGCTGTGTACACCGCCCCAGTCTCCCCTTCCGGCCAGGGGGTGTGGAATTTGACTCGCTCCCCATCCACCTCTCCGGCCAGCGACTGGCACGCCTCCAATTGGCTGCCCGAGCCTGCAATCAGCAGGTAGATTTCCTCTCGCTTACCCAGCAGCCCGAACGCCCGGATGA
>CAZGIX010000095.1:0-16543 GCA_964525785.1 uncultured Anaerolineaceae bacterium | reverse complement strand
TTTTTTTCGTCCGGCTAGCGCGGGATGTGGATCGGTTTCCGTCAAACGATTTAAACGCTCGTTTGGAGCCGTATTTGCTGCAATTTGATCGCCTAATCCTGAGCAGAAGTCTCGCTCACAAATCCTACACGCTCCAACATAGCGGTGATTTCAGGGTTCGCCATAAACAGGCGCCACGGCAAGCCGCTGCGATAATTCTCGATCATGACGGTGATGGGTGCCTGGTTCAGCCCCATGCAGATATTCGAAACGTAATTGACCGTTGGGTTGTAGGCGTCGCAGAAACCGTAGATGCCCCACATTTTGTCGCCCAGGTCGTAATAGAAATGCTTCAGCGCCGCCATCGACGCATCGGGGGTGTAGGGGAAAGAAGCCAGGGCGGCGGTGGGCGTGATTGTGCCATTGTCGGCGCGGGGGCTGGGCTCGTGTGCCAGGTAGCCGCTGTGATCATGACTGGCTGACAGGCCCCAGAAATCCTGGCTATATCCCCGGTAGTTGCCAGGGTTTGCTGCACAATAAGCACGGTTGATGCGCGCAATAGCGCGGTTATTTTCAAAGTAGTCGGCGTAGCGATCGCGCTTGCCGCGGGGATCGAAGCCCAGGAATGAGTAATGGGTGAAGAAGAGCGGACCGCCGCTGCCAACCCCCACCGCCAGCGGAATGCCGTAGTAGGCGTTACCGTTGTGGTAGTGATAGCCATGCGTGGTCTTGCCCCAGGTCTGGCGGTAGCGCTGGGCCGTTTCTGAAGTTGAGGCCCAACCAGAGTAATACATCGATGCCGGGACCGGGTGCGTGGGGGATGCGATGGCGAGCAGGTAGGCGATCAGGGTTTCGTTCCACCCGATCAAGGGGTGGTTGATATGCCAGCCAAAATCCGGCGACCAGTGCCAGTAAAGGAATTCGCCATCCGGTGAACGACGATACCAATCCCACTCCACGGCCTCCCACAATGCCGTGATACGGGCGCGTATCTGCATTTCTGCGCCGCCATCCCGGTTGAAGAACTGGCGGGCTGCCAGCAACGCCTGGATCATGAACGCCGTCTCGACCAGGTCGCCGCCGTTGTCATATTGCCCAAATAGCGGTATCACGTTCCCGGTTCGCCCATCCAGATAATGGGGCCAGGCGCCGTGAAAGCGATCGGCGTTTTCGAGAAAGCGGATGATCTGGAGGAATCGCTCGACGGCTGCGTCTCTTGAGACAAGGCCGCGGGCAACGGCGACGATGAGCGCCAGAATGCCAAATCCGGAGGCACCCAGGGCGACCAGGTTCTCATCACCGGGGAAATTCTCCAACGCCATGCCTGCGTTGGGATGGGCCTTTTCCCAGTAATAGCGGAAACAGGCCTCTTGCACCATGCTCAACAGCTCATCGTCGGATAGCGTACGCGGGGTTGCTGACACCGTTACCGAGGCTCGCGATTCGAGATAATCGTGGTTGACCGCGGTGATCTTGTAGAAAAGCTTTACGCGGATGGGTCCAACGTAATCGCAGTAATGGTTGTAGTGAGGGGATTGAATCCCGATGGAGGAGAAGTCTTGCCCATCCCGCGAGCGGTAGATCTGGTAATACTCTACAGCCGGGTCGCTGACCTCGGGCCAGCTCAAATCGACATGGCGGTCGTAGGCGACGGCGACCACTTCACCCGGCGGCTGGCTTGCCCCGTCCTGAGAAGCAGCAGTGAGCTTAAGTTCATCGATGTAAATGGCGCGAGGAGCGCCATCGTCAATGCCCTGGGTGAAGACGATTTTCTCAATCCGGCTGAAGTCGAACCCGGTGGTGGAGTTGGGGAAGGCCTGGAGTGGAATCTTGACTCGAATCCAGCGTTTCGCCGGCAGATCCGAGGCGATGCCGGTCAACTGCATGGGCAATGAACGCGGCCCGCCCTGGATATAGAAGCCGATCATCGGCAGGCAGGAGGCGGGGATCTCATCTTCGGCATAGCACCAGAAGGACAGGGCGTCGCCGGAGAAGGACAGATCCCGCCCTAACCAGGTTTCGACCCATACCTCAGCCAGCCAGTCTCCACCGGTTTGGGATAGCCAGGAAAGCCGCAGGCAGTTGGGGGGGCTGAAAAAGTGATCGGAGGCTACCGGTAGCTTGCCATCGATAGTTTCCAATCGGCTGGGGGCAGTTGCCTCGGCGCGGCTGTAAAAATAGCTGCCATGCAGACGGCTGTTATCGAAGATGAGGTGGCGATCGTATGAGCTGGCGGGCGAATACCGCCGGGGAGCGGGCTGTGCCATCAAACGCCTCTTCGCGGATCAATCTACCGGCAAATGTACTTTACCCGGTGCTCGCTGCCTGCCTCCAGGATGGGCAAAACATCTGCCTGCCAGGGCTGCTCGTCGATCGTGCAGCCGGGGGTTTCCCCAGGGGCAGCGCGCCGAACCTGGATGTCATAGGTCGCCTGGCGGAAGCGGCGCCTGACGCGGTAACCATCCCAGCCGTCTGGGAGCGCGGCCTGTACGCGCAGCCCGTCGACAGTCGCATCGATCCCCAGCACGCCCTCGATCAAAGCGCGTAAATACCAGGCCGCCGAGCCGGTGTACCACGTCCAGCCGCCTCTCCCGGCAGAGGGAGAAAGTGGGCCATCGACATTGCCGGGCATCACATACGGCTCGGCTACGTAGGCATCGGGCTCCATGCCGCGCGCAGCCGGGCAAAAGCTGCGCCACAGGTCGTAGGCAGCCTGCACGCCATGCACCTTTCGCTCTGCCAGGATTGCCCAACAGGCCGCGTGGACGTAGACCCCGCCGTTTTCGCGCAGACCGGGGGCGTAGCGGGTGAGATAACCGATTTTCGGGTCAGGCTGGGTATAAGCTGGTGCCAAAAGCAGGGGGCCATACGGCTGGTACAGGCGCTGGCGTGCCGCCTGCAAGGCCTGGGCGGCGCGTTCGGGTGTTGCCATCCCGCTCAGGACAGCCCAGGTCTGGGCGTTGAGGTAGATCTGGCCTTCATCATTCTGGGCCGAGCCGATGAGCTCTCCCGTATCGGTTGTAGCCCGCCAGTACCATGCACCGTCCCAACCATCTAAATTCGTCACCTGGTAGAGTTGTTCGGCCTGGTTGCGATAACGCAGGCGCGTTTCTGTATCGAGAAGCGGCAGCTCCACCCAGCGAGTGAGCAAATAGTAGAGAAAATGCGCCATCCAGATGCTCTCACCGCGCCCGCCGGCTCCAACCGCGTTCAAGCCATCGTTCCAATCCCCTTTGAGGATGAGCGGGAGGCCACGCGGGCTTCGCCGGTTTAGCGCCGCCTCCAGGGCGCACAGGCAGTGCTTGCCTAAAGACGCCGAGCCACCATCGAGAAAGGGCATCTCTTCGTCCAGGCAGGTGAAGTCACCCGTTTCATCGATGTAACGCAAAACAACGTAGGGCAGCCAGAGCAGGTCATCGCTGTATTCAGAGCGCAAACCCGCCTCAGCCAGGGGATGCCACCAATGCAGAACGATCCCATCCTGGTACTGGTGGGCAGCGTGCAGGCGGATTTGGGCCCGGGTCTGCTCCGGACGACCCAGTAGCAGCCAGACCAGACTATCCTGGAGCTGGTCGCGGAAGCCAAAAGCGCCACCCGTCTGGTAATAGGCCGAACGCCCCCACAAGCGCCCTGAGATCGCCTGATATGGCAGCCAACCATTAGCCACCAGGTTCAACGCAGAGTCGGGCGTCTCCACCAGCAGCTCACTGGTGAGATCGTTCCAGTGGCGACGGGCGGCTGTGAGAGCTGTGTGGACGAAGGCAAGGCTCTTATAGTGCTCAAGAAGCGCCAGGGCCTGGTCTTCATTATTAGCAGCCCCCAAGGTGAATGCCACTTCGATCTCTTTACCCGGAGGCAATTCCAGGTCGATTTGAAGGCTGCCAATTGCATCGCCAAAGCGGCCCTGTGTGCCCTGCAGACTGCCCCGGTGCAACGCCTGTGGGTTACCCGGACTTCCGTGGCGGCCTAAAAAGGCTCTCTTGTAACCCTCGAAACCCTGCACAGGCTCGGAGGCGCTGTGGAAAGCGACATATGGCCAATCCCGGTTCCAGTGCGGCCCGCGCTCGCCGGGGATATCCCACATGACATTGCCCGCCAGTAAGGCACCGCGCAGAGCGTTGTAGCGGGTCTCGATAAAGAGGATGCGGAATTCGCGGTGCCAGTCTGGCGCTGACCCGAGCAGCCATTCGAAGTAGCTGAAGACCTGGATGTGGCGGGGCTTTTCGCTGCGATTGACCAATCGCAATAACCAGATCTCGCAGGGATCCTGGAGAGGCACGAAATAGGTCACCTGGCTGTCGATATCCCCCCTGGTGGACTCGATTACCGAGTATCCCAGGCCATGCCGGACGCGATAGGGCTCCAGGTTGTGCCCGCAGGGTTGCCAGCTTGGTGACCAAAACTCACCAGTTTGGGCGTCGCGCAGATAAAGGAATTTGCCCCATTCATCCCGAACCAGGTCTTGCTCCCAGCGGGTGATGCGGTTCAAGCCGGCGTGGGTTCGCCAGGAGTAGCCTCCACCAGCCTGGGAGACGATCAAACCGTAGTCTCCGTTGGAAATCACGTTCACCCACGGCGCGGGGGTATCCCCATGGGTGATCACATACTCGCGTTCGGCCTCGTCGAAGTAGCCGTATTTTGTTTTTAGGACAGGGGGAGAATCCATATTCCAACCTCAAGATCGATTGGGTTGCCCAAAGAGTCAGCCCTCCATGATTATCTTTTGACCCAATCTGCAGCATGCAGCCCGAAAGACCCGCCAGGTTACAACGAACTGGCAGGCCTTTCAGACAGGATGCCAACACTCAAGGTCCGGCAGTGAATGCCTCCATCTCCAGGATCGGCCGGATTTGAAGCTTCAATGATGCCATGGCTGAAATAGTGCTGCAGGCGGTCGTTTTTCAGGGCATTGTGGATGGCTGCCATCACCATGCCCTGGTCAAGGGCCAAGTAGTATTCTGAGACTTCACCGTTGCTGATGTTAATGGCGTCGAAGAAGCCGCCCCAAGAGTAAGACTCGAAGTCGGTGCGCAGGTTGGCCAGGTTCTCGAGCGCGGCCTCGGGGGTGAACTCCAAGGCCAGGAACGAGGCGTGCGGCGTGACCACCCCCTGTCCATACTCTGCCGGAAGCGGTTGCGGATCGCGCCCGGGGCAGTAGCCACTCCCCGATGGATCAGCGAAGCCGTAATCTACCAGGGTTCGCTCCAGGTCGGAGGTGTAGCCGTTTGGCTCCATGCCGATTGGATCGACGCCGAACTCACGGTAGCCGCCCTCCGGGTTGTTGGATGGCGAGAAGCCCCAGTAACCGTACTGCGCCTCTTCCAGCCCGTGCTCGATCTGCGCCTGGACGTAGAGCGGGTGGTTGATGCCCCAGTTCAGCGGACCCCATTCCTCCTCTGGCACCAGCAGCGGGACCATCAACGCCTCGAACATACTGCCGCCCCAGGTGGGCACGATGTTCATGCCCCTGTATCTATAATGGCCCTCGTAGACCTCGATCCCCAGATAGGTGTGCGTTACCCCATCTGGGTCCATCTCGGGCCATCCCCAATCGCAGGTCTCGGGGAAGGTGCGCCACATGGCAAAATAATGCTCCGGCGGAACCTGTCCCATGGCGATGCCGATATAGCTGGCGATGCGCGGCTCGGTGTTCAGCGTACCGTAGTGATGGCTGGTATAGACGACCGCCCCTCCCATGCCGCAGTAGTCGCCGCGCGGGAAGCCTGTGGCGTAGGGTGGTGCGTCTTCCTCGCTCCAGAACCCGCCGCGCAGCAAGCCAGCGCCCAAATCGGGACCGCGCGCAAGCGGGTCGTAATAGCAGCCAAAGTCCATGCTGTTCAGCAGCGCCGCAGCCCGGTCGCGCAAACCCGGTTTTGCGGTGTTAGCCAGGATCAGCAGCGCCGAGGCCAGCCAGCCGTTGTCCACGCTGGAGAGGAAGGGGTAGACCGGGCTGCCATCCACCGGCCAGGTGGTCAGCTTTTCGCCGGTCGCCGGATCGTACCAGTTGTAAAACATGCCGCTTGGGGTGTGGCGCTCCATGCTTTCCAGCATGTCCAGCACCTGGGCGATGCGCCCCTCCGCCTCGGCGGCCTTGACCAGGCTCAGATCGCGCGCCGCCAGGGTGCTCCAGATATACACGCCGATATTGGTGGGCGAGGTAAAGGCCGAGCGCACCCCAACGGCACTGACGTTATCGGCGGGCAGCCCGCTGTCTGGATCGACCAGTGCGGTAAAGGACTGCCAGGTGTCAGCAGCATACTGTTGCAATACTTGGCGCTGGTGCCCAGTCAGGGTGTCTGAGCTGGCCTGGGCTGGAAATATGGCTGCCATCAGCAGGAAGACCGCCAGCACAGCCAACAACCACGCTTTGCTTTTCGTTCGCATGGAAACCTCCTCGCTTGATCGATACCGATCAAGATCTACAGATAATATTTTTAGAAGTTACGCAGTTTAAGGGGAATTGGGGCGGTGTTCGGGCGGGCGAAGCCCACCCAAACACCGCCAATCCTCCCTCAACTGCGTAAGTCCTAATTTGGTTACCTGGCGCCACAAGTCACTGTTGTGCCTCCAGACGGGCGAGGTGATCCTGGGCACGCGCCGTCAGGTCTGTGCGGTTGGGAAATAGTTCGATTACGTCCTGGTAGATTTCAGCAGCGCTGCGCAGATCACCTTCGGCTTCATACAGCTCCCCCAGACGCAGGTAGATTTCGGCAAAGTAGAGCGCCGGCTTGCCGGTGTTGGCGCGGATGTAGTCCTCGGCGTCTGCGATCTTCAGGTGCTGGTTGACGATCTCGGCGCTGCGCTGCTGGGCTTTTTGCAACAGCGGCGGCAGCGGCCAGGAGTAGACATGCGACCAGATGCGCTCCACTTTGACGTAGCCGCCGCGGGCGGTATAGGTGTTAGTCTGCGGGTCGAAATCCTCGTAGCCGACCAGGGCTTCGAGATAATTGCCCTGCTCGAACGACGCGTCCGCATCACGCATAAAGCGGGCGCTGAGGCGGTCGGCGTTGAACCAGGCAAGGGCATAGGTGGCGCTAAACACCACGAGCACGCCCAGGATGGTCAGCAGCGTACGGCGCATGGTGCCGGGGCGAGCGGCCGGCTCGGCGACAGGCGTGCCTTTAACCGGCTGGACAATGGGGGGTTGCAGGGATACAGCCATGGCTTCACTTCAAGGAAACGTTCGCAAATGCGCGCATGAACTGGTCTTGCAAGAAGAAGTAAACCAGCACCAGGGGTACGGTGATGAGCGTGGTAGCAGCCCATAACTCCTGCAAGTTTTCGCCGGGTATGGAGGTCTTGAACTGGTACAGCCCAAGCTGCACGGTCCAGGTCTCCGGGCGATTCAGGTAGAGCAGCGGCCCGAGGAAGTCGTTCCAACTGCCCAGGAAGCTTAAAATAGCGACGGTAGCCAGGGCCGGCCGGCAGAGCGGCAGCACGATCCGCAGGAATACCAGCAGCTCGTTCGCCCCATCCAGACGCGCGGCCTCCAGGAGCTCGTCCGGAATGCCTGTCATGAACTGGCGGACAAGAAAGATGTTGTAGACAGACACCGCCGAGGGGATGATCAGGGCATGGAATTTGCCCACCCAGCCCAGGTTGTAGATCATCACGTAGGTGGGGATCAAAAACAGCACTCCCGGGATCATCATCGTGGCCAGCATGAAGCCGAACAACTTGTCCCGGCCGGGGAAGGGGATTTTGGCAATGGCGTAGGCGGCCAGCGAGCTGAGAAACGTGTTCAAGACCGTGATCGAGATAGCCAGGATCAGCGAGTTGCGAAACAGCCGCACCATGTTCAGCTCTTCGAACACACCGCGATAGCCCGAGAAGGTGAGCTGTCGAGGCAAACTGTTGGGCGAATTTAAAATCTCCGGTCCAGGTTTGACCGAGTTCATCAGCATGTAGAAGAACGGGTAGAACAGGAACACGGCGCCCAGGAACAACAGTGCGTAGATTCCCAGACTTCCCCAGGTTAAGCGTTTCGACGGTAGCATCTGTGCACCTCCTACCGACTTTCACTCGGGAAGAATTTGAACTGGGCCACGGTCAGCAGGGCGATGATCAATGCCAGCAGCAGCCCCAGAGCCGAAGCATAACCCATGTTCGAGCGGTCAAAGGCCTGGGCGTACAGGTATAGCACCGGGGTGATCGCCTGGTTGTATACCCCCCCGTACACGTCGAACCCGATGGTGAACACTTCGGTCATCATTTGCAGCCCGTTGATCACGTCTACCACGAAGAGGAAGAAAAGCTGCGGCCTGAGCTGGGGTAAGGTGATGTTGAGGAACTGTTCCCAGCCACTGGCTCCGTCGATAGAAGCCGCCTCGTATAACTGCGGGTCGATGCTGTACAGGCCAGCCAGCAAGATCACCATGCTCATGCCAAACCACTTCCAGGTGTTGATAATCGCCAGGACTGGCATCGGCAGCCATTGATTGAATTTCCAGAACACCGCCTGGTCGAGGATGCCGGTCGACAGGAGCATTTTCTGCAGCGGGCCATTGGGGCTGGCGATGTAGTCGCCGATGGTCATAAGCACCACGATCGATACGACCACCGGCATGAAATAGATCGTGCGGAAGAATTTTCCGAAGCGGACAGTCTTGAAGAGCAGCAGCGCAGCCAGCAGCCCCAGACCGTTCTTTAACACGATGAAGATCGATTGGTTGTAGAAGATGTTGAACAAACTCTTCCAAAACAGCGGGTCAATCAGCCCACCGATCCAGTTCCCAAGCCCCACAAAGATGAAATTTTCGGGTTGAACGAAGGAGTAGGTGAAGAAGGTCAGGTAGAAGGAGAGCAGCAGCGGATATAGGCCAAACACCGTATAGAGGATGACCCACGGGGCGACGAACAGGTAGCCCCAGAAGTGGCGGCGGATAAGCTCCCACAGCCGCGCCGGGCGACCGTGGGCTGCGACCGGCAGATAAGTCTTCCCAGCAGTTTCGTTCATAAGTTCTCTCCGTCGGAACGATTCGGGCGGCGCGGGGAGGGTCTCCCGCGCCGCCCGGCTGAACTGCTATTGCAGCTTGGCTTTGGCTTTCACCGCTGCATCTTCCACCGCCTGAGTTGGCTCGACGGATCTCTCGACGACGGTGGTCTGGTATGCGCCTAACAGCTCGACGGCCACATCGTCAGCCGCGCCAATCTGTTCGGGCAGGATTCCGTGCTCCAGGGCCTGCACAAATGGCTGGCGGGCTGGCTCCTGGAAGTAGGGATCACCCTTGAGGCTGGTAAGGGTTGGCAGATAACCCAGCTCCTTAATGAAGGTCACGTTGTTTTCATCTTCCATCAGGAACTGGATGAACTGCCAGGCCAGATTCTGGCGCTCGGGGCTGGTCTTGAGGATCATCAGCGCCCGGCCTCCGTAGGTGGTGTACGATGTATCGCCCTCGTTGGGCACCGGCACCGGAGCCACGCCGACATCCTCGCCAATGACCATCGGCTGGTCGGCGGCCTCCCGCAGATTCGGCTCCCAGGAGTAGCCGTACTGCATCCAGGTGCCGATCGAACGGCTGAAGAAACTCTTTTCCATGGTCGGAGGGGCAAACTCCTGAGCTCTGCGAACGAAATCGTAGAAATCGGCCAGTTTGCACTCTGGTTGGTCGAACACGATGTCGGTAGCCAGGCGGTTCAAGAGCTGGCACTGGCCAGCGTTGGCGTTGAGATAGATCGGCTGGAGCATGTTCCAGTACCAGCCGCCCCAGGTAAGGGCATCGTTCCAGAAGACGGTGCCGTAAACCTTGTCGCCGTTTGGGCGCGGCGGCAGGGCCTGGATTTTTTCGGCCGCCGCCAGGAATTCGTCCCAGGTAGCCGGCGGAACCTCCGGGTCGAGGCCGGCCTCTTCGAAGAGTTGCTTGTTGTAGATCATCAGGGTCACATCGGCGCCGATTGGCACATAGTAGTTGTGGCCGTAGATCTCCTGGACAGCAGCCGGTTCAATTTGGGCGAACAGCTCGGACGCACCGGGCATGTCTTCCAGTGGGACGACTGCTTCCTGGGCAGCCAGGCGGCCGATTTGCGGGCCAAAGGAGGCCACGATCACGTCAGGCTGGTTTCCGGCAGCGATGAGGGCTTCAAACGCGCCACCCTCGGGCTCCTCTTCCACGTTCACCGTCACGCCGGGGTTGGCCTGTTCGAACTGGTCGGCCAGTTTATTTACCGTTTCGAGCATGGCGCCACGTACCACGGCGAAGCGAATCTCGCCTGCTGGTGCTTGTGCCGGAGGCTCGGTGGCTGCTGCTGGGGGCTCGGTGGCCGCCGCCGGGGGCTCAGTGGCCGCCGCCGGGGGCTCAGTGGCCGCCGCCGGGGGCTCGGCCGCGGGCTCGGTGGCCATGGTGTCGGGCGCGGGTGGCATGGGTTGTTCCGTGGCGGCAGACGGGGCGCAAGCGCCCAGCACTAACGCCAGGATGATGAAACTTACTAATATTCGAGACAATCTTCGGTATCTCATGTCTCCTCCTGTTAAAATCTAATTAATTGAGTGGTTGGAAGCTGTGAAGTTGTGTTCGGGTTGCGTGCTTCCTGCTGAGATGAACAGAGCGTCTAATACTTACAGTTTCTTTCGAAAAACGTCTGTAATCTATCCTCCTTCCCGTCCAACCGGACCTATCTGAACAGAGAGGTTAGCAGTTATCTCGAAAATGGGGTAAGCGCCGAAACCCTTGATTTTTGAGATAGCCCTTGGTTTGTAAGGCACCCGCACGACCGCCGCACCACCAGGTGGGTTGGCAAGATTTCATTCTGCCAGGGAGCTCCCTGCGTTCGGATGCGTTGGAAGAGCAGCTCGACAGCCTTCTCTCCCAGGCGCTGCATAGGCTGCAGCACGGTTGTCAGGGGCGGGTCAATCATCCCCGCCACCTGGATATCGTCGAACCCGATGATGGCCATGTCTTCCGGGAGGCGCAATCGATACTGGCGAGCCGCGCTGATCGCGCCCATTGCCATCTCGTCGTTGGCAGCGAGGACCGCCGTCGGCGGCGAGTCTTGCTGGCAGAGCTGCACCATCGCCGTCCGCCCGCCTTCATACTGGAAATTCCCGGTGATAATCCATTCCGGCGGCAGCGAAAGTCCGGCTTCGCGCAGCGCACGTTTATACCCGTCCAGCCGCTGGCGGCAGTCGGGTGAGTTTGACGGCCCGGTGATGATGGCGATTCGGCGATGCCCATGCCAAAGCAGATGGCGTGCAGCCTGGTAGGCACCATGCAGGTTGTCCACGCTGACCGAATCGCTGGGGGCAAGGGGGGCGGAGGGACCGATCAAAACAAAGGGGATATCCTGCTTTTGCAGCCACGCCAGATAATCCTCTTCGATGCTGCGTGCCAGGAAGATTAACCCATCTATCTTGCTGGTCAGGCCGCGGAGAAACTGGTCGCTCCTCGCTTTGTCACGTGTACCATAAATTAAAACGTTGTAATCGTGAACCCCGGTGGCTTGCTCAACGCCGCGAATGACGGAAGAATAGTAGGGACCGGAGATATCGGGGAAGACCAGAGCGATCGTGTCGGTACGCTGGTGGGCCAGGCGGCGGGCAGCCGGGTGGGGGACGTAGTTCAGCTCGTCCACAACCTGAAGGACACGCTGGCGGGTAAGGGAGGCGACTTTAGGACTGCCAGCCAGGGTGCGCGAGACAGTAGCGATGGAAACGCCAGCCCGCTCAGCTACGGTATAAACGGTGGCATTTTTCTTCATAGACACCACAGAATGTAAGGGCTTACATTATGATTGTATACACAACTTTACGGTATGTCAATAAGGTTAATATTAAGACTTGGGAGAAAATGGGGTGGCGTCTCACTGTACGGCGAGCCAATAGGGTAGTACACCCTGCTTATCTTACCTTTCGCGATCCATATAAGGTCATCTGGCGGATATCTGTCTCTGAGGGGGAATTCCGTACCGCCGGGGATTTCGCGGGTCGCTGGCTTCCGCTCTAGTAAAAGCAATTTGGCAATAAAATGCTGAGACCCACAGCCATACAAAGTCCAGGGGTTGATGATCTGAACATCGGTTGGGCGGAAAAGGTCTTCATCCCGGGTGATTAGCGTATTGCCTTAGGAGACAGCGGCGGCAGCGATTAATGAATCCATCGTTGACACAGCCTGCCTTGAGGCTTCAAGCCGGGCATCCCAGCTATGCTTATTGACGTTTCTCGCCATTGGGGTTACACTCTGATCTCGCAACTCCGCAAATTCCAATCACGAGGTTTTGATGGCACACGATGAAGAGGCTGTTTACGAGACAGCAGAACTTATTACCGAAGAGGAAATCGATCTAGATGCTATTCGCCGGTCGGTCCGGCAGATACTGGAAGCGATCGGAGAGGATCCCGAGCGCGAGGGTTTGCTGCGCACACCCGACCGGGTAGCGCGGGCCTACACAGAGCTCCTGCAGGGCTACCGCATGGACCCGATCAAGCTGCTGAACGGTGCCCTGTTCGAGGAGAAGTATGATGAGATGGTGGTGGTGCGGGATATCGAGTTTTACAGCCTGTGCGAGCACCACATGCTGCCCTTCATTGGTAGGGCGCATGTAGCGTACCTGCCGAAAGAGCGCATTGTGGGTCTCTCGAAAATACCGCGTATCGTGGATATGTTTGCACGGCGTCTGCAGGTACAAGAGCGTATGACGCGCCAGATCGCAGAATTCCTGGACGAGCTGTTACACCCGATGGGCGTGGCGGTAGTGATTGAGGGGCTACATCTATGCGCGACGATGCGCGGCGCGAAAAAGCACGACGCCCGCATGATCACCTCCACCATGCTGGGAGCTTTTCGCAAGAACCCGCCCACGCGTGAGGAGTTCCTGGCGAATATCTCGCGCGGCTCGAACTCGTTCTTGTAACCCTTTGAGGCGGCTTTTATTCCCCCTCCAGCACATCCGGGCAGGGGGTGATGCCCGCCTGGTGTGCTAATCCATTAGCAATCTGCTCGAGCGATCTGCCGCTGTCCGGCTCGACCAGCCCTGGCAGCAGCTCTGCCACTGGCAAGGCCAGGTGCGCATGTGTCCACAGCATTGAATCCAGGACCGCATCGCCATAGATGATGATATCGATGTCGATCGTGCGGGGGGCGTATTTATCCTGGCTCCTCCTGCGGCCCAGGCGCATCTCGATGGGATGAATGATTTTCTCTTTCAAGGCAGCTTGTGGGAGATCAGTGCACACCAGAATGGCCGCGTTTAGAAAATCCGGCCCTGGTGCTCCTACCGCGGGCGATTTCCAGGCTCGAGAGATTGCCAGGACCGGCAGCTCAGCACGTAGAAGCTCCACCGCCTGTTTAAGGTTCTCTGCAGGAGCGATATTCGATCCCAGGCTCAAGCATACCTGGATCATTCCCCACCTTCCTACTCTTTCTGGCGCTCGATCTCCACACCCACTGAGCGCGTGAATCGTACCGCGCCGGGCTTCTCTACACGCACGCGTACTTTCTGCACGTTTGGATCTTCCAGGCACAGGCGTGCCAGGTCCGAAGCCAACGCTTCGACCGTGAATCGCCCGGAAGTTTCGGCGTGCATCTGCGCCCGGCGAGCTATGTCACGGTAGTTGACGCTGTAGGACAGGTTATCCGTCTCGCCGGCTTTTCGCAGGTCAGCGAACAGGGTGATGTTGATCAAAATCTCCTGGGCTTTTTCCCGTTCCCAGTCATTGATGCCGATAATGCCGCGCGCAATCAGGTCGTGAATGATAATTTGATCCATAGGTTCTCCTAAACCAGATGTCGGCCGCCATCCACGTGGACGATCTCGCCGGTGATATATGCTGGTCCTTCCAGCAAGAAAAGCAGCGCCTGACCAACTTCGTCCAGCTCAGCCCAACGCCCGGCTGGCACATATTTAAGGATATGGTCTACCGCACCACCATCGCTAGGCGGCAGCACTGCTCCCAGGGCAAGTCCATTGACGCTGATGCGCGGCGCCAGCGCGACCGCCAGAGATTGCGTAAGGGCCACCAGGGCAGCTTTGCTGATCGTGTACGGCAAGTGGTCTGCCCCTGGGCGTAGCGCACGCCAGTCCAGCAGGTTGACAATGCGTCCATGCTCGCCTTGCGGCAGCAGGCGTGCAAATGACTGGCTGAGTAGGAACGGGGTGGTGAGGTTGACCTGCATGTGCCGCTGCCAATCTTCAAGGCTTGTGTTCTCCCAGGTCTGAGAGCCGAAGATGGAGGCGTTGTTGACCAGGCCGTAAAGCGTCCCGGATGCAAAAGCCTGCTCCATCAGGCTGGTAGCTTGAGCAGGGTCGCTCAAGTCGGCCTGTAGCAGGACCGCTGCGGTGCCCAGAGCCTGGATCTCTGCCTGGAGCGACTCAGCCTCGACGGTAGAGGTTTGGTAGTGGATGATAATGTTTGCCCCTCTCCTGGCAGCTGCCAGAGCCAGGGACCGGCCGATGCGCAGCGCCGCACCGGTAATCAATACGTTTTTTCCAAGCAGTGTCATGTGCGATCCAATCGTCATTGCCTTGAAGGATGTATTTTATAAACAATCGGCATGCTGGATCATAATCCGGATGCTTTCACAATTATAATTGTATGTGAGTCATAAAAGGGGTTGCTTGCCCCTACGGGATTCGCTCCGACATGCATGCCGGAGGAAGAGTTCTTATCTCGTACTGAAGTATAGACAACAGGAGGAGATCGATGCGGAGCGAAGACGAGCTCAGAGAGCTTTTGACCCAGGCAGCGGATGAGATTGCCACCTTCAGCGGCAACCCGCGCACCTGGCTGGCTTGGATTACCTACCTGCTGGAGCAGCTAGAGAAGCATTCGATGGCGCCGAACCCGATGTATCGAGATCTATACCAAGATATGCTCTCAGCGCTGCAGGATTCCATCCGCAACCGCCAGAAAACCGGCGGCTGGTAATTCAACCAATAAGGATACTTTAGCTGATCGCCGGCGCGCTGTGCAACGATGCAATGCTGCGATCTCAACGGGATGAAGCCGGGCATACCCAGGCAATCGGCGATCCGACCGAGACTGCCCTGGTGATGGCAGCTGCGGAGGCGGGCATCGATAAAGATGACCTGGAAAAGGCATTTCCGCACGGTTTCACTGCCGCTTCTCGATTTGCTGATTGCGGTGGGGGTCAGCCTGTTGGTCTTGATTGTGGCAGAGGTGGCTAAATGGTTCGGACGCCGTTCAGGCAAACCGGAGAATTGACAAAGGAGAAATTTGATGAAAACATCTAATCCATTTGCACGCTTCTTTGGGGTGATCTTAAGGGCCCAGACATACTTAAACCTGATCTACCTGCTGCTGGTGTTCCCGCTCAGCCTGGTGTACTTCTTGTTCTTCACGATTGGAGGGGCGCTGGGTCTGGCGCTGATGATCGTGCTGGTGGGATTCTTGATCCTGGCAGTCGTGTGCCTGGGATGGTGGGCAATCGCCACTTTCGAGCGCTACCTGGCGATCTGGCTGCTGAATGTGGATGTCCCTCCGCTGGATAAAGCCGGTCTAAAGAACACAGGAACGGGCGGCTGGATTATGGATTTGATCACCAATCCGGTGACCTGGACGAGCCTGCTGTACATTTTGATCCGCTTCCCATTGGGGATATTTACCCTGTTCATACTGGTTCTTTTCGGGGCTACCAGCATCGCTCTGATCTGCGCGCCGTTCTTGTATTGGTGGGTACCCATCGAAGTTAGCATATCCAGGAATTGGCAATTTGCCATCGATACGTTGCCCGAAGCGCTGGCAGCCTGTGTGGTGGGCATATTCTTAGGCTTCATCTCCCTGCATATCTTCAACCTTCTGGCCCAAGCATTTGGGCTGCTAGCCAAATTAATGCTGGGTAACGAGCCAGCAGCGCCTGGTATTGTACAGCCCGCGTTACCGCCGCAGCCTGTTGAGTCACCGAGCAGTTTGAAAGTCACTGCCCCGCTGGCTGCTGCGCCAGCTCCGGAATCTCTGGAGTCCCCTTCAGAGGTGATTGAGACAAGTGATCTCCCAGGTGAGGTCCAGGCCGGCCCGACCCTGATGGAAGCAGGTGAGACGGCAGCAGATCTACCGGGTTTCCTTGAATTCGAGCCCGAGCCAGAGGAGCTGCCTGATGAGACCGATGTCTCCGTTGGAGGTGACGAGCCAAGCAGCAACTGATCGTCATTTACAACAGACATTAAAACAAAGGATGGTTGGGTCACCGCTCCCAACCAGCCTTGTTTGTATACTCCTCCACTTCCCGGTCCTACCCCCATTGTCTAACCGGTCTCGAGAGGAACGGATTTGCCCCCTAATCACCCCGCTGACAGATTATTTATCATTCCTGATAAATAATCCCGTATAGCGTAACTATATCACAACTATTTTGCCTGGTGTATCACTGGCATGGACAAATTGTGGGACAAAAACTAACCCAGAATAGAATCTACGGAAGGCACGGTTTTCTCAGTCATGCGAAAACCGCCCCACGTCAGCCATAAAGAGGGAATTATTGGGGTTATCGATGGCGGCGATGCTGCCATCGATAACCCCAAACCCCTTTTTGGGAAAGCCATGTTATGCAAGGCAACAGGCTCATTGGGAGTTACCGTGATTCGGCCACATATGGTGGTCAGCGTGCAAACA
>CAZGIX010000094.1:0-16698 GCA_964525785.1 uncultured Anaerolineaceae bacterium | reverse complement strand
GCGATTTTATCGTCCTTGCGCTTGGAGGTTACTTAAGTTTTGTCAGTCAATCAGCCTCATTGCTCAAATCCTTGTTTCTTAATCTATTGGTTGGGCATTCGAGCCGACCATGGGTCAACTTGATATGGGAGCAAAAATACAGCCTTTCCTTCCACCAGAACTAAAGCTGCAACAACCACCCCTTTTCCAGCACATCCTTGAGATCCTTCAGGAACCGGGCGGCTTTGAAGCCATCGGTCACACGATGGTCTGTCGCAACTGTCATATGGGCGATTGGTTTCACACTGATCTGCCCCACTTGATCGGGAACGACTTCTCGCTGCACAGCACCCACTGCTAAAATGGCGGTCTGGGGTGGGTTGATAATCGCCGTAAACTGTTCGACCCCGAACGGTCCTAAGTTGGAAATCGTAAAAGTTCCACCCGAAACATCCCCAGGGACCAGCTTCCCTGCACGGGAGCGGGCAGCAATATCGTTCAGACGGTTTGAGATCTCCAACAACCCTAATCGATCAGCGTTATGGATTACGGGTACGATTAGTCCGTCATCCCAGGCAACCGCTACACCGATATTAATATCATGAAGGAGATAAATTTCTTTATCCACCAGGATACTGTACTTTGTGGATGTGTAACAGGCTCTTCAAATCCCGGAAACAGATTTCGATTTTCATGCGTTGGAAGTAGAGCGCCAAGCCCGCTTCAGGTTCCATGTTGGTGATGATCCACATGGGTTGACTGAAGCCATAGCGCCAGATGCCAATCACGTTCAAACAGACTTCGCCCATGTAATAGACCTGGCGGTAGATTTTGGGCTTATTGAGCGGGGCGACCAACAAACGCAGGCGCTGTTTGCGTTCGGCATCATAGTAGAAAAGCGGCGGATTGGCGCCCATGTTCAAGCGGATGACGAAACGCACGTCTGCATCGACCAGACTGTTCAAGAGCTCTCGATAAGAGAACTCCCGATCAAACACAATCGGACACGGTCCGATCAACTGCTGGATTTCTTGAATGGCCTTGAAATGCTCCAGGTTGCGTGAACTGGGCTGGTCTTCAATGGTGCGCGAAGAATAGGTCAGGAAATGAAAGGGGATGGCTCTGCCTCTCAGAGGCGTCGCCAAGGTCAGCATCCAAAAGCCTTTGGTTTGCCCGTCCATCAGAGTGCCCACATATTCGGTTTGGTCAGCATGCGGACGCTCGATCTCCGTCGGATCCACAATCACAAAATCCGCTTCTTCGTTGAAAAGCATCTTGAGTGCTTCCCGCGGATCGTTGTCTTGCAGAAAGCGCTGAAGGCGCTTGTAGCCGGCGTCTGTATTGCCTGGCATTTTGGCTGCGATCTCACTGAGCCGCGGAGAGCGAGCTTCCATGATCCCTTCGATAATCTGGCTGGCTTGTTTGGCGGTCTTGGCATTACTGAAAAGTTGCTGCGCAAATTCAAAAATACGGATAAACTTGTCCATGGGAGCCTCCTACCGGTAAATGGTTGTGGATAACCAAGTTTATCTGTTGTCGGAGGCTCTCTCCCATTCATTTTGTCCGAACTCTTGTCCGAAGTTCAGAGAATTAATACTTGACTAATCTGATAATTCGGAGTAACATAGTAAAGATTTTAGCCCAATCATGTTCAAGGAGGATACTATGCCTACTCAAAAGAGTGATATCCGACGTCTTATTGGTAAACTGCAACGTGACCCTGGGTTGGTGGACGAACTGCTCAGAGCTGGTGACGAGAATAAGCGGAAACAGATCCTCGTCAGCAAAGGGCATCTGAAGCAAGCTGACAAACCCACCCGAGATGAGATCAGGAAAGAGATGGAGATCCTGTGTACCACCGAAAACCCTCCGCCTGTGGGTCCCGGTGGGAGAGTCGTCGAGTGGGTCGGCGCAGTTGCGACTGCTGCCGCTGGAGCAGCTGCCGCAGCTTGCACAGGCGACTAAGAGACTGATTAATTGGTTCAGAATAGCCCACACCTGAGAGGTCTGAGGGCGCAGCGTGGAGTTCGCGCCGGGTAGCCTGAGACTTTTCAGGTGTGGGTGTATGTTTTAATTATGTAACAATCTATAAGGCAGGCGAGCGCCGGAGAGCCATAAGAGGAAGATTGCTGGCGAACCAGCCTTCCTTGCTGATAGGTAACCGGAATAGCTCGTTTTCTTGTTTATTCTCCCTACATTCATAATGCGGTGATGTTCCAATAAGGGAACTCGGGAGGGTGCTGTGATTATTATAGACCAAGTGCTGGACAACATAAAATCGCTGGCGATTCATTACCGGGGACAGGCATACCAATGCAAGAAGGGATACTGGCACGGTACTCAGCGAAGCATTCCACCTGCTGAGACTCTCGAACGAATTCAGCCTCATTTTTCCACCTTCGGAATCACGCGGCTAGCAAATATCACGCATCTAGACTGGATCGGTATTCCTGTCACACTCGCCATCCGGCCGAATGCCGCCACACTGAGTCAAGGCTCGGGCAAAGGCTTCTCGATAGAAGCTGCACTGACCTCTGCGGCGATGGAGACCGTGGAGGTGTTCCACGCAGAAGAGCCGGAGCTTTCGACTTTTCAGCTTCCATACGAGCACCTTCCTGGAACTCGCATTGCAATCGAGGATCTGCCTTTTACCAAGCATCATCTCTTCACCGAGTGGTGGCCATTTCGATGGACTATGGGGTGGGACCTGATGAATCAGGAGGAGGTTGCGGTGCCGTGGTGGCTAGTATATATGGGACGGCATCCACTACGCGACCGCGATCTCAATACATTCCAGGTAACCTCGAATGGGCTCGCATCTGGCAACAACCTGCTTGAGGCGATCAACGCTGGGCTTTTCGAAGTGATCGAGAGGGACGCGATAGCATGCGTCCGCGTACGCTGGCTAACGGCCAAGCAACCTCCCCCCATTGTCGACACAACAACGATCCCATACGACACCGTGCTAGAGCTATTGGAGCGCCTCCGGCACGCAGGTATCGGTCTTGTACTCTTCGATTGCACAATCGACACCGATATCCCGGTATACATGGCGTACCTTTACGATCTCCGCGTTCCAAGTATAGGCGTCTATCGAGGTTATGGTGCGCATCTTGATCCGGAGGTCGCTATGATCCGCTGCATTACCGAGGCGGCGCAGGGACGGGTTATATATATCGCAGGCTCACGGGACGATGTCTTCCGTCACAGTTACATGCGCCTCAAGCAGGCGGACGAATCGCTGCTAATTCCAGCCATGCAAGCACTAACTCCTAATGTAGATGCACGAAGCCGCGTTCCCGAGGCGACAACTACGTTCGAAGGCGACACGCACATTGCTCTTTGTAAACTTCAGCGTGCCGGCTTGCGTCAGGCGATTGTGGTTGATCTCAGCAGGAACGGTCTTCCGGTTAATGTAGTCAAGGTTGTAGTGCCCGGGCTAGAAGGTTACATGTTCGACTTCTACACTCCCGGGCGGCGCGCCAGGGCTTTCGCAGAAAGGATATAGCATGAAGTCGGTCATCTTCCTGGGGCCGTCGCTTCCGCTTGACGAAGCCCGGCAAATCCTCGATGCAGTCTACTTGCCGCCAGCGAAGCAATGCGATCTCTTAACTGCTACGGTCAATGAACAACCGGATGTGATCGGTTTTATTGACGGTGAGTTCCTGCAATCACTCTCAGTTTGGCATAAAGAAATACTGTACGCGCTTGACCAGGGGATTATGGTGTACGGTGCTAGCAGCATGGGCGCTCTGCGAGCCGCTGAAACCTCTGAGTTCGGTATGGTAGGAGTTGGTGAGATCTATCGGCAGTACATCTCGGGTGAGCTGATAGACGACGACGAAGTAGCGCTCGCGCACGCATCGGCCGAGTTGAGATATCAGAAATTATCCGAGCCAATGGTGAACGTCCGCGCAACGTTTCAGGCCGCGCATGCCGCAGGCATCATTGACTCGGGACAGCTCGCACAGCTTCTTTCAATCGCTAAATCGATTTACTTCGCCCACCGCACCTATCGGGTTATCTTCGAGGCGGCTATCGCCCAAGGTCTTCCTCGACCCCAACTCAATGCCTTAGACGCTTTCATCGAGACGAATTACGTCGACCTCAAACGCCAGGATGCCATCGAGCTTTTACACACCATCAAGCAGTTGCCAGCCTCGAAGAGCAACGGCCGGAAGGGAAACAACACATTCAAGTTCAACCGATCGACGGCATTCGAGACGCTTTATAACCGCGATCGCCAGGTCCAGCACAGCAGCGTCAAGCTGCACCTCGAGTCGATTAGCAATTATGTCGCACTGCACAACCCTGAATTCGATGAGCTGAACTTTAATGGGCTCAATCGCGCCGTCGTATACTCGCTAGCCGAGATTCTTGGCTTAGAGGTCAGTGATGATGCGCTCGAAGCCGAATGTGCGCGGTTCTGCAAGCGTAAGGGTTTGACGGACGATGCAGCCCTCTCGGCGTGGCTCGCTTCTAACCACCTGAACGTTGAAGAGTTCCGGGACCTGATGTCACAGATTGTGCTTTGCCGGCGTCTGCATAGCTGGTTTCTGATCGCGATCTGGATGGAGCGCTCTTCGAAGGTGATTCTAGACGAGTTGCGGCTCAAAGGCCAGTATCCGGACTGGGTCGCGAGGGCGGCCGCGCAAGAGCGGCTCGTTGCCTCGGAGGTTAGCCAGGAGCCCATGAATACGAGTCAGATCTCAGTTACGGAACTGTTGGCCGAGCATCGTTCATGGACAGAGTGTTCCATAGATATAGACCCGGCTAAATGGGCCGAGGAAGCAGGGTTCCATACTATTGGCAACCTCAAGATGGAACTCAGCCAGGCACGTCGGGCCCGTCTGGCGATGCTTAAGTTGATGATTGACTCGAGTGACGAGGAAGGCGACGGCCAGGAATTGCTAGAGCAAGGTACAGACGTTTCCAGGGGGCAGAAGTTTGATCCATGATCCGTATTCTCCGACCCACGGATAGAGGTGGGTTAATCAGTGGGCAGTTGTTCGACGACTCCTTTACCCGCAACCTCTACCCCGAGGTTTCAGTACGCGAAGTCGCTCTGGCGCAGTGGCTGGGCTCGCTCTTTAGCGGGGAGATGATTCGCCCAGATGAGAAAGCTGTTCACGAGATGTTCCGCTCGGCGACCGCGGGGTTCGATTTTCTCTGTCCCAACTACATCGGGATTCCGTTGACTCCGCTCCTCCTGTACCTCCGCAACCGGAGCGCCGCACCAATTCGTTTGCTGTTAATCGCGCACGCGCCAGGGGTATACGGACTTGAATGGGCTCTTCTACGCCCGTTGCTGAGAAGCGGCGACGTTATCATCGCGCCTACACACAGCGCTCGAGATGTCATCGACTTTCTGAGCCCGGAACTCGCCGCATATACGCGCGTGGCGCCGCATCCGATGCGCCCTCTCCCATTCTACCGTACCAGCCGCCGGACCCACATCGTCAGCCTGACCCGGTTGCAGCCGTCCAAGCTCCTCCATCGCCAAATTGAGGCCATGGCGCTGCTGGGTAAGCGAGGCTATCGCGATGCAAGCATGCGGATCGCAGGCCCTACCCGGTCTTCCTTGGCGCTGGATACCGCAGCTTATGCGCAGTGTCTGCTTGCGAAGATTGCCAGGCTGGGGCTGGACGACTCAGTGGAACTTGTTGGCGAGATTACCGGTCCGCAAAACAAGAGCAGGTTTCTCAGCGAGGCGCGGTTGCTGGTAAATCTTTCCGTCACAACTGAGGAATCCTTCGGCAAATCGATCGCCGAGGCGCTCGGGGCCGGCGTTCCGGTTGTCGCCACCCATTGGAACGGCTTCCCCGAGATAATCGGTGCCGGCGGATCGTGCGTACCGGTCGAGGGGAGTATGCTTGGGATGGATGTCCCAGCAGAACACATTGCTGACGCGATCCAGTCGGTCTTGGAAGCTCCGCCAGGCCGTGACGTGTGCCGCCACGAAGCGCTTCGCTTCCACCCGCGGCGGGTGCGCCGCCTGTATCGGCAGGAGCTGGAAGCGGCAATGGACGCAACTGCCGCCAACCTGGCGAATGGCGATATCCCCGCCCCTGGAGAGCCAGCTGCTCCCGCCGCTGGTCTGCTTGCGAACACTGCGCCGCTGATGCACATGTCGTGGCAAAACCTGTTCTCCATTCACCTCACAGACGTGACTCGAATACGCGCGTCGCTGGCCGGCGTTGTCCACCGGACGGCAAGAGAAGCAGACGAGCTGCGCTCGCTTCTGATCTCCGGTGTTCGAGCCCCGCTGAGTCGCCGAATGGCCGGGTTAGAACTCAACGGGATGGATCAGCCGGTTGGGATCGATTATCCTGGGAACAGCTCTTCCAGCTTCTCTGTAAATGTTAGCCGAGGCGCTATGTCCCGAGCCACTCTGAGTTCAAGGCTCGCATGCATGTCGCTCGTCGCGCACGCCGGAAAGCTCAAGCCGCTGCAGCGCGTGGTTAAGGCGATGCACACCGATGGGATCCAGTCATGGGGCCTGGAACATTTGGAAATCGAGGCTTTACGGCTTGGGGGACAGTACGAACATGCATTCCTGTTGAGCACCGGACGCGTTGACCCGCTGTATTGGGGTGAGCTTGCAGCAGAGCGGCTGCGCCAGCTTGCGGCTGTCTGCAGGGAGTGGGGGCGGCCGGAGATTGCTCTTCCGTGGCTACGCCAATGGCTGGAGCATTTCCCCGATTCGCCGGACTCAGGGGCGGTTCACCTCGACATGTGCGTCAACGCCTTAGCTGCCGGCGCGGCTTTTGTCAGCGAAGCGAGGCAAGCCTTACAGTCTGCCCGCTGCTTGCTCGGCGAGTCTGTGGAACTTGCAGCGCTCGAGAACTCCGTACAGCGCGTTGAGGCGCTCAAGGAGAAGCTGCCCTGGCGCACACTCGAGGAGCAGGTGGGCATGATCTCAGCTATCAGGCTCATTGGTCGTTCAGCGTTTGTAGTGGATGCAGCCGCTGGCAGATTCGTATTGAAGCAGATCCGGGACAACCGAGATCCGGGTCGCTACTTGGATATGCTAGCGGCGCTCGCGCGGATACGGCCTCACTTCTGTCCACGCCCCTTGATGGTATTGGACGCGGGAGACATCGGTTGGTATGCACTGTTTGAATGGGTAGATGGACAGTGCCCCGCTTCGACCACCCTTAATGATGCTGCCTGGGGATCCGTGGTCAATCTGCTCCAGACCCTCGCCAGCTGCAGCATCGTGCCTGAATGGCAGCTCGAATCGATGTGGCTTGATCGGCTGGAACAGCACTTCTCTGACCATCCGGCTGCCGCCTTCATCATGAACTTGCTCCGGAGCGCAATGCCGGAAGGAGAATCCACTCTGGCTCACGGCGATTTTAGCCCGCAGAACTTCGTTTGGGGCTCGGGCGGGCTGGTGCTGGTCGACTGGGATGAGATCGGGAGTGCCCCACCGGGCTTTGATGCAGGCTGGATGCTCGCACATGCCTATCTGGGAGTCGGTGCGCGGCCTTATGTGGAGATGATCCGCGTGTTGATGGCTGAAGGGTTCCAGAAGTCCAACCTGAGGTGGTTCGAGCGGTTGGGACTCCTTCGATTGCTGTTTCGCGCTCGTACACTGCCCATGGACGATGGTCGTCGCCAACGGGTCCAGACGGCGGTAAATCAGGCCGTGTATCAGTGTGCTGCAACCATGGGTTGGCACGGCGATTCTTCCCTCGACACCGCGTGATCGGATAGCCTCTGAAACATGAGGAATGAACCATCTTCAGATTGAATAGGAGCCTCGTGATGTTCCTTGCGGTTACTAGCGTGTCCAGGATAATTACGGCTGCTGATGTCGAGAAGGCAGTCAGTGCGTGCGCCACACAGATCAAAATGCATGTGGCTCCAATCTGGGACATGATCCCAGCCCTGGTCGTCTTTTATCAGGACGTGCGACATATCCCGGCTATTGCAGACATCCTGACGATTTTCGACGATTCGGATCAGTCAGGCTTTCTCGGGTATCATCGCGTAACGCCCGATGGAAGACCTTATTTGCGTGTGTTCGTGAACCCGATCCTCACTCACGGCGGTGAGTTACTCACTACGTCGCTCAGCGTCTCCACAGTGCTGTCACACGAAATATGCGAATGGTTCATCGACCCATTCCTCAATCTCTGGGCTGACGGTCCAGAAGGTCAGTATGCACTAGAGATCTGCGACCCTGTAGATGAAGACACCTATGAGATCGATGGCGTATCTGTCTCCAATTTCGTATACAAGCGCTTCTTCGATGTCCGGGCGCCGTCGATGTGCCAGTTCGACTACCTGCGAAGAGTGACTGCGCCGTTCACTGCAGCGCCTGGGGGCCAGATGCAAGTTCGGAAGGACGGCAAGCTGCAATCTATCCGCGGCGGGTTCGTACCGGAATGGAAGATCCGTATCATGGAATCTCCTGCGTCGCGATACTACTGGCGTCTGCAACTACATGGCTAAAGCAGCTCGTCCTTCGTCTACGTCATCTCCAGGGAGCCTTCTACCTGCCGACCGAGCACGGCGGGAGTCAATCCGACTGCTGCTTCAAGCAGAGGTATACGATCCGCTCACCTATCGCTTCCTGGTGGATGCTGGGCTTCAAAGTGGTATGCGCGTGCTCGATATCGGCAGTGGATTAGGCTCCGTGAGCCATTTGGTTTCAGAGATCGTCGGCCCAGAGGGAAGCGTAGTGAGAGTCGAGCGCTCTGCTGAATTGGTCACGCTCGCCGAACATCTTACCCGGAGGGCGGGCATAACGAACGTACGATATGTGGTGGGCGACGCCGAATCATTGGCTCTCTCCAGTCCATTTGATGCAATGGTAGGTCGCTTCGTTCTGCGCGAATTGAATAATCTGACAGAAGCGTTCCGCAGTCTGTTGCGCCTGCTTGCTCCTGGCGCCATCGTCGCTTTCCAGGAGAAAGTAATTTCGGTGCCCGTCACCAGTTCCCCGCGCCTGGCCTCTGTGGAAAAGGTGCGTAGTTGGATGGACCAAGCCCGCGCTCGAGCGGGTGTAGAGGTCTCAATGGGAGCGAAGTTACCGCAGGTCTTTGTCTCGGCAGGCCTGCCTCCGCCGGAATTGCGATTTGAGGCTCCTATCGGCTACGCGGTCGATTGGGTTGGTTACGATTACCTCGTCGAGATGGTGCGCGGGATGCTGCCGTTGATCCAATTATATGGTATCGCAAGCGAGCAAGAGATAGGCCTCGACATGCTCGCTGACGAAATGCGTTCTGAAGCGGAAGCGTCCAGAGGGGTTGTGATACTCACGCCATGCATCGGTGCATGGGCCGTGTTTTCCGCCGATAGTCAGGAGACTGGCTACCTTCATGACCACTCCTAATATCATCCTTGAAGGCAATCATACTCCTTTGGTCGACGAGCCGCCGCAGCTACGGTTGAGCGGGGTCAAGCCCGGAATTCGGGTTATTCTTCGCGCGTCCTGTGTTGATTCGTCGGGAATAACCTACAGTTCCTGGGCTGAATACAAAACGCGTGCAGATGACGCGATAAATCCTGCGAGGCAGTCTCCACTCGACGGCACATACCACGGCAAGGACCCTTTCGGCCTTTGGTGGTCAATGACCTCGGCCGTCGACCGCGCCTTCTCGCGTGACCTGCGGCCTATCGCCACGACTGTATCGGCGGAAATCGGCGGCGAACGAATCGCGGAGATTGCATTCTCACGTTTGCGAATTGCTCCCGATATACGTACAGTAGATGTACGGAGCGGGGGATTGTTTGCCACTTTCTTTGTTCCCAACGCGCCCATTCCTGCCGCCGCGGTCATTGTGCTTGGCGGCTCCGAGGGTGGA
The DNA here is from genome assembly GCA_964525785.1 of uncultured Anaerolineaceae bacterium. Lineage (GTDB taxonomy): Bacteria > Chloroflexota > Anaerolineae > Anaerolineales > UBA4823 > JAQBDA01. Next base: position 6,904 of record CAZGIX010000094.1, on the reverse strand, counting down.
ATCGTCGTCGCCGAGGAATTCGCAGCTCTGCTTGCCTCGCGCGGGTTTGCAGCCCTGGCTGTCGCGTACTTCGGCTCATCCGGCCTGCCAGAGCGTCTTGTCCAGATCCCGTTGGAGTACCTGCAAAACGCTGCCCATTGGCTGTTACGCCGGCCAGAGGTCTCGGGGTCAGGCATCGGTGTAGTCGGGACGTCTCGCGGCGGCGAGTTAGCCCTCTTGCTGGCTTCGTTCTTCCCATGGGCGCACGCTGTCGTGGGCTTCGCCGCCAGTAGCCTGGTTTGGCCTGGCTTCACGACGGGTCTCGATGCTTGTGCAGCCTGGACGTGGGAGGGGAGGGACCTTCCGTTCGCTATACCCCGGCCACAGCCCCTCCCAACGGGTGCTTCTGGACCGCTCATTAGCAGTCCCTGGTTCCTTTCAACACTGCGGGACCGGTCCGTTCGGGAGCGTTCGACAATCTGTGTGGAACGCATTCGCGGAGCAGTGCTGTTGATATCCGGCAGTGATGACCAAGTGTGGCCTTCGCGTCAGCTCGCGGAACTGGCCCTACGACGGCTGGCCCGCGCCGGCAGTGGTCAACCCACTCGCAGCCTGCATCTCAACTATCCGCATGCGGGACATGGCGTGGGCCGGGGGCTGGGATTACCCGCTGCGCCTACGATTATCCCTGGTCCCAATGGCATTCTATACGCTCTCGGCGGTTCGAAGGCTGGTAATGCTCGCTCAGCCCAGCACGCCTGGCCTCAGGTGCTGTCATTCTTGTCGGAGCACCTTTCCGTCCATACCACAGCTCCGCACAGGATAAGGTAACCATGAACACGCTACGAGTGACCCGCTATCGCCGATCGCCTCATCTGGTTCTATATTGGTCAGAGAGTCAAACAGTGCTGCTCAATGCATCGACCCTGCACATCCACAAGGTTCATCCAAACCTCGTTACGTTTTTATCCGGCTTGAATGAATGGTCAAGCATGGAACAGATCGCGACTGGTAATGGATGGGTCCGCGCTGAGGACCTGGCCGAGCTGCACAGGCTGGGTCTGCTCGAAACCGAGGATGAAGTTGCAGGGAGAGAATGCTCGAAGTTCGAATGGGATCCGATCGAGCTTGCCATCCAACGGCGAACTGCTCGGGGCGGTTATTGGCCGAATCTGGCCGGGCCGCCACCTCTGATTCTTCCACGATTCACAGACTGTGCTTCGACGGATTTGCCTTCTCCCGAGTTGTCATACGACATGACCTTGATAGACGCTCTGCGGCGACGACGCACGATCAGGACATACGCCGAACGCCACTTGCGTCTCCAGGAGCTATCCACACTGCTGTACCACTCCGCACGAGTGATCGAGTGCATCAGCGACCCACAACTCGGTAGCCGCATGTTGCGCCCGTTCCCAACTGCGGGTGCCCGGTCGGAATTGGAAATCTACGTCATTAGCGTAGACATCTTCGGATTGGAACGAGGTGCATTCTACTTTGACGCAATGTCTCATCGGCTGCTCAGGCTCCGGGACCCGGACGATCATTATGCCCAAATCATAAGGTCAGTTCATGCCGCGGCAGGCGGAAAGCTCAGCCGTGATCCGGCTGCTGTCTTGCTGATTACCGCTGTCTTCGAACGGGTTCTATGGAAATATCGCGACCTTGGACTGAGCCTTATCTACAAAGATGTCGGCGCTCTGTTCCAAACACTCTATATGGTCGCAACAGCGCTCGATCTGGCGCCTTGCGCGATTGGTTCGGGCGATGAAGCTGAGAATAGCCGCTGGTTAGGTCTCGATCCCTTGTGCGAGTCACAGGTGGGTTGTTTCGTTGTCGGTCCTCGAGAGAACCATGAACCGTGATCTTACCTCGTTCGATATCGGTATGAGCCACAGCAAGCCCAACTTCGTTCATGACCCTGGCCCACTCCATCTTCCCGGCATACGAGCCGCAAATCCGCAAGCGATGACCAGGTGGCTGGTCGAGCTCTCGTCGACTGGTAATCTTATCGTTGCCGATCTGACTCTTGGAGCGTGGCGGCACTTCCAGGTCGCATCCGATATCTTCGCCCAAATGGGGGCTCGGGCGACCACGATAATGCTGGCAGATAGCCGACAGCAAGCGCTTCTTGATCCAGCGCTCCCGCCCCGAAGCAGAGTTAGCCAGCGCATCGATCGCGAGACATGGGGCGACCGAGTCGCTTTAGACGCCTACCGCCTCACTGGCGAGGCCATGCGCGCATTGGCGGGAATAAGCACGGCGACTCTCTGCGTGCTTCCCAGCAGTCAAGGCGGCGCCTGGGAGCCGGCCGACGAACTATTCGTGCGTTTTCTCACCCAGGCGCTCCAGTCAACAGCGCATCGCGTACTGCTTGGGTGGTGCGGGTGCGAAAACCCTGAGCTGCCTGGAGATTGGATCGTAAGCTGGTCAGATGTGCCATCCGGCGGGAACCCTACCCCCGTAGACGATCCAGATTCTTTGCTGCATTTGGTTCCGGGAGTGATCACCGCCGATGTCGCCCGCCTGATCGATCCTGCAGCCTTAGGCGTTAGGTCGCTAATTCCAATGTCCAGCGGTTGTTTTCTCGTGCCGCCACATTTTCGCCGCGCACAGGGAAACCCGCCTCGTGAGCAGTACGATCGACTGGCAGTCACGGCAAGTCATGTCTCCTGGTTGGCCGCATATGCCAGCTACTGGGGAAGCGATAGCGCGATCAACCCGGCGCTTTTGTGGGAGTATGGGCGCTCGTTATTCGATGCCGGCGGTCTCAACATCGCGATTCGGCTGCTCGAGCGAGCAATCGGCGCCTCGCGGACGCCTACAGAGCGAGCAGTGTTCGAAATCTTGTTACAGGGGGCTCGCATCTTGAGTAGGCGCTTTGAAGATGCTGCCGGCATGTCACTGCAGCAGCACCTCGCGCCTGATTTGCATGGCTGGCTCTGGTTCACGAGAGGGTGGGCGCTGACTATGCTTGAAAAGGCATCCGAGGCGGAGCCGTGTCTTGAGCGTGCACGAGATTTGTTGTTGAGGGAAAACGGCGATAAGGATGAGTATCTTTATGTTCTGAACATTTCCGCACTAAACCGTCTGAAGCTTGGCGATTGGGATGGGGCATTCGCTCTTGAGCAGCAGATCCGATCCGCACTGGACCGGGTCGCAACGGGTCGGTGGCAGATTGCATATATCAATTCGCTCAATCTGGCGCGATTGTACCGGCGCAGAGGCGACTCGGATGCGGCGGAGCAGCGGTATCTGGAGGCATTCTCGACCTCTTACGGCGCGTGGTCGGATAGTGATATGTTGTACTTATGTGTATGCCTCGCCAAGCTGTACGAAGCAAGACGGCAGTATCGTGACGCTCTGTATGCCTGGGTTCGCGCGGCGCTGTATTGGGGTTCGTGTATGGTGCCGGAAGCGATTGGGAGCCGCGTCACGAACGCGATCGTCGGATCCCAACCGCAGGGCGCGGAAAGCAACCGCATAGACGGTGTGAGCATCGCACTGACCTTGCAGATCCTCGCCAATGCGAAAGCGGCGGGCTTGGAGCAGGAGTACCTCGCAATGGAATATGCTGGCTCGCGCAGGGCACCAACGTTCATCAGGCCCCCTTCGTCTGCGGAGAGAGCGTCCTACTCCGGCATCTGGCATGCAATCCCTGTTGCGGGCTGTTGGGTGTTCGGGCTTGAAGAGAGGATTGCCCCGGTAGTGGACACGCAGGCCAGCCGGCGTCTGAGACAGGTAACGGCGGCACTGATGAGCCTGGAATCGACCAGCGAGCTCAGCCTGGTTCAAACCATTGTCGCAGATGATCGATTGGGTTGCGGCTTACCTGAAAGAGAAGCGGACATGCTGGCCGCCTGTCTCCGTCTCGGCGTTCCGGTCGTCCAGGTCGCAAGCAATTGTATCAGTCTCGGTGGAGCTGCCGGTGAGCAGGCAAGAGCTCGCCTCCAGGTGCGCTTGGCCTCCATCGTCTCCAATATAATCGAGGGCCGCGACGGAGTGGGAGTGACGTTCAAGCGGTATCTGGAACCGCAGAAGCTCTCGGGTAAGGCTGCAGACGCTTTGCGCCTCATCGGCGGCTTATCCGAAGGAGACCTTCGTGACTCACCGTCGACAGATTCGAGCAACTTTGACATGTCTCTACTTCGCCAGCTCGAACGCGAGCGGATCGTCGATATCTTTCTTCCCGAGGATATTACGGTAGCTGCTTTAAGGGATCTGTAGAGTTGGGAAGACTCCTTTTGAAGGATACACTCTTCCGCATCGTGCTCCCCGGGGTCGGGATTGCTGTTATCCTCCTCGTAGCCAGGGCACAAGCCATGTCTTTCTCGGATGACTTGGGACTGCGTCTGCCGTCCTGGAAGGGAGCATTTTGGTGGTTGCTTCTGTTCATTGGACTCGTAGTGGTTGAGGAGTTGCTTTGGAACGCATGGGGTCTCCCACAGCCAGAGCCGTGGGAGATTAAATACTCTGGGGCAACCAAATATCTTCGTGTGTTCGCGATAGTTCTGGTTGCACCGATATCTGAGGAGTTGCTCTTCCGTGGGATGCTTTATAATATCCTGTCAACAACGTTTCTCAAAGACCTGGGTGCTATACTGGTTACCGCTGGTGCCTTCGCTGCGCTTCATTACCAATATCGCGCGCGGGGATTGTTGTTCGTTCTAGCGGATGGATTGTTTTTTGGTATAGTTCGATATTCGACTGGGTCGATCGTTCTTACTATGGTCTTACACATTCTTGGAAATTCGTACGCGGCATATCAGCGCCTTTCCTCAAACGGAACTAGAGCTGATTAGCACTGACTGCGTGAATAGCAATCTGTAACTGATTTCTACTGGCTCCGCATTTGGCGCCTTCTGTGGTTCGTATAGATACTAATGTGAGGAAACATGCCTGATCTGAGAGTGATAGCTGCGTTCCTTTTCATCCTTGGTGGTTCCGGGCTTACAATACTGATCCGGAGTAACCGGCTCGTATCGTTGCGCCTGGTAGATATGGTTTTTTTGATCGCTTCGATAGTGTGTTTGGTTGCTGGAGCAATCGTGGTAGTCATGGTGCTTAGGAGGCATTAGCGCCTCGAGCGCTATCGCCTCTGATACATCAGCTCAAATTCATCCGGTTTCGATCGCCAGCCGGGTCGGCGCTCGGCCCACAGCAATAAAGGTTGTATTTACATGCATCTAGCAAGGTATGCTAGAAGCTAATTCTGTATTGGATTAAAGATATCCACTGGAGCTACATCGCCTTCCTCGACTATTGTTACGACCGTATCCTCCTACGCAAAATTGGTGGTGGCAAGGTATCTGATTCTACTGCTATTGAGGTTATTTTCGGCCAAGCAAGTCGAGCAGGGTTGTGGTGGCTACTTAAGTCATCCGGCCAATATTTTATGATAAACCAGAGCTGGTAACTTTTCTCGAATGAGTTATCATCCTGCCTGATAACGAAATCCATGTCACCAGGTAGAATATGACTCCTGACTTCCGCGTTTTCAGGCAATTCATCGATGTTTGGATTCATCGCACCCTCAAAAGCTGGACCAAACCAGCCACAGCCTTACTGATCGCGGGAGGAATTGCGGATCTGAAGCGCAAGCGAGCTGACCTGATCCTAGAAAACGCACTGCTGCGTCAGCAGTTGATCGTGCTCAATAGACAGGTAAAACGACCTCAACTTACAAATGCTGACCGTTTGCGGATGGTTATCCTTGCGCGTTGTACTGGTTTTTGGAAGCAAGCCATCCATATCGTGCAACCAGATACCCTCCTGCGTTGGCATCGGGACTTGTTCCAGATCTATTGGCAATGGAAGTCAAAGCCCAAAAAGGAGAAACCTCGGATCTCAACCGAAACCATCCACCTGATCCAGCAAATGGCTAACGAGAACAGACTTTGGGGAGCAGAAAGGATTCGAGGAGAACTGTTGAAACTGGGTATTCGGATGAGTAAGCGCACAATCCAACGGTATCTTCCCAAGAAACGGCAATCTACGGGTCAAACCTGGGCAACCTTCCTCAAGAACCATTCTGGCGATATGTGGGCTTGTGATTTTACTGTGATGTACGACCTGCTGTTTCGGCCAATCTTCATCTTTGTGATCCTGGAACTGAAAACACGGCTTATCATCCATTCCGCGGTAACCCGGTCCCCAAGCGATGCATGGACAACACAGCAACTGCGCGAAGCAACACCGTGGGGTAGCCATCCGAAGTTTCTCATTCGGGACCGGGATCGAAAGTATGGCCCCTTGTTTTCATCTGTGGCAGCCAGCTCAGGCATCCAACAGGTGAAGACACCCTATCGGGCTCCGAAGGCGAATGCGGTCTGTGAGAGGTTCATGGGTAGCCTGAAACGTGAGTGCCTGGATCATATATTGGTTGTAAATCAACAAATACTGGAACGATCAGTCAAGGAATATGGGAGTTACTATAATGATGCCCGGCCACACCAGGGTATCCAACAGCGTATTCCGCGACGATATGGTGATAGGGTATACCCAACAGCAGGAGGTAAGATTGTCTCGAAGCCGTTTTTGGGCGGTCTACATCACGATTATTCTCGTATTGCTTATCTAAACTGACATTTCCCAAGTCGAGACCCACCCATAGACAAAGCCATGATGACAGCACTGCATGGCATACTTCAGGCTGTTAGGGGACCCAAAATCGATATTTACTGAAGGTGTGTTGATTTAGAATTAGGTAATTCGCCAGCGGATTCGTTGTTGGGCAAGTCCCAAATCCTTGTGACACAATTCTGACGCCCTTGAAACCTAGCGGACGAGATATGTAGCCAGGACAGGCGAGAGGTTGCCGATAAGTGTAACCCTTATAACGTCGAAGTCATGTGAAACGTCGATGTAATACTAAGAACCTATCCTAAAATAGAAAGGAGCTGAACAAAAAGACGTATCCGGCTTA
>CAZGIX010000093.1:3863-16965 GCA_964525785.1 uncultured Anaerolineaceae bacterium | reverse complement strand
CTATCAGGAAATTATCAAAAAATAATCCAGGTGGAAAAATCCGCTTGCTTTTTACTGAAAAAAACTGTACATTATATTCGTGGGGTCACTATACGCTCTCACTTTTGCCATTAATTTCCTCGGCTTGATGCTGGCCATATGGCTTGGCTTATACCTGGTCACGCGCAATCCGAGATACCTGATCGCCTGGCTGACCGCGCTGACCATGTGGTCGATGAGCGGCCTGTTCTTGAATGTGCTGCTGGCGATCAATCCGCCGCCGCTCCCGGTCTACAACCAAACCTGGCTGCGGTTTATGTTCCCCTTCTGGTCAGTAACAGACCTGTTGGAAAATCCAAACAACTGGCTCTTGGGTTGGGCGGTGGCCCCAGCGGTCGCCTTCTGGCATCACGCGACAATAATAATGCGGCCAGGGCGGATAAATGCCTGGCGTTGGACGCGCATCCTGGTCGGGTATCTGATGGCCTTGCTGGCGATTATCGCCCAGGCCAATGGATCTCTACTGTACACGGAGCAGGAAAGCAACCCCCTGTACCTGAACAGCCTGCACGCGGGACCATGGTTCCCAATTTTTGGCACGGCGCTGTTCCTGGTGACGTGGAGCAGTGTGGTGAACCTGGCCCGCTCGGCACATGGCACCCCGGCGCCAATACCGCACAAGCAGCTGGTATTGCTGATATCGGCGACGCTCTTCGCCGGGCTGATTGCGCCGGTATCGATGGTCGGCTCCATCCTCGGATGGCCAATCCCCATGCTGGTCATGTCTCTGCTGTTGGTCATTCCAGTCAGTATCATGGGGTATGGCGTGGCGCGTTACAGTGCGGCCGCAGCCGGGCGCACCATTCAGCGCGACTTTGTGTATAACCTGGTACTGCTGGCCCTGGTCGCCCTGACCTATCTCGCGGTCGGCCTGTCTCTAGTAAGAATCTACGCAGCGCCTTTGATCATCACAGTACTCGTGCCCTTGCTGGCAGTGGTCACCCACACCTTTATGTACACTGCCTACCGCTTGATGGATTGGTTATTCTACCGCAAGGCAACGCGCCAGCTGCGCTCCAACCTGCGGCAGCTGATCCGGCTGGCGGGTGAGGGCGAAGCGACGGAAGACAGCCTGGCGCCGGCCCTGGACGCCCTTTGCTCGTCTGTGCGAGCCACCTTCGGTTTGATCGTGATCTTCGAAGAGCAGGCTGTGCACCAATTGGCCGCTTACCGCTGGAAGGATGGTCCGGTAGCCCTGGAGCCTGCCTCGTTGGCGGCTGATGATTACATCCATCTGAAACCGGGTCAATTCCCCGCGCCGCTGGATGAAGCCGCGCTGCTGGTGCCGCTCTACGGTGAATCCAGCCAATTGGGGGCGCTGCTGCTCGGCCGCCCGACCAACGGTATTCGCTATCGAGACGATGAGGTGGAACGGATCATAGGTTTGGCTGACCGCATCGGAGATGCAATCCACTTGGCGCAGCGCCAGAGTTTGTACATCCGCCAAATCGCCCAGCTTGCCCCGGTGGAACAACATGCCATGGTCTCGGTGGAAGCGGTCGAAATGGCGCTGCGCAACCTGCATGACTACACTTTTTTGGGCGATACAATGCTAGGGGAATTAAGCTTAGTCCGCACCCGTTTAGCTCAGGGGCCGTCAACGACGCTGGATCGGGGGAAAGCGGTCCACGAGGTCTTGCTCGAGGCGATTAACAAGCTGCGCCCGGTGACGGCAATCCAGCGCGACCCGCCGCCGCGTGAATGGTATCCGTATCTGATCTTGCGCGACGCTTACCTGGAAGAGAAATCCAACCGCGATATCATGCTGGAGTTATATATCTCGGAAGGGACCTTCAATCGCACTCGCCGTGCAGCTGTCCGTTCGTTGGCACGCACCCTGGGAGAGATAGAAGCGGCACTGGCGTGAGGGTGGAGCGTGCGACCGCGCTCTACCGCTCTCTGTCCCCCCATTGTCGTTCACCACCGTGATAGAACCTCGACGGTTCACCCCTTCGGTTTAATCAGCGAAGCAAGCTCTGGTCTCTCCGTTGCCCCGCGGTGAAATATATCCCCCCGGTCCACCCCTACAACAAACCTTCGCGTAACTTTGTGTTCCTTGGCGCTCTTCGCGGTTCAATCTTTAAGCGTTCAATAGGAAACGCGTGACTCGATCTCCTTAGCCGCCTCGACCCAGTTTTCCACTTCGGAATAGTAAGGCGGTCTGCGCACCAGGTGCTTCTCGGCGTTGGCTTCGACCAGCGCATTATACAGGTGGCTTGGATTACGGCTGCGCAGTTCTTTGACCGTATCCACGCCCGCCGCCTCCAGCAGATCGCTGTATTCCTCGCCAACCCCCGGCACGCGCATCAGATCAGCCTTGTTCACCCATCTGAGGATCAGCGTATCGGATATGCCGGTCTTCTCCACCAGCTCCTGCCGGCCCTTGCGGGTCGCCCCCGCCGTCAGCAAGTCTTCAGTGGTGAACAGGCCGTACTCTCCCAGCATGGCGGCATGCACCGGACCGATGCCTTCAATGGTATTGATCTTGATGGACCGGCGGCGAGGGCGCCCGACAGCCGCCTCTTTCACCTCCAGCCCGGCTTCGTCCAGGTCGGTAAACGGCGCCACTACCCGAGCTTGCTCGGTTTCGAGCGTTTCCGGTTCCACCACCTGAGCGGCGGTCTCGACCGCATCTTCACCCGCAGCTTCGAGCGCTTCCGGCTCCATCACCAGTGCGGCAGTAACTGCCTCACTCTCAAAGGCCTGAGCCGCGGTCTCGACGGCCTCTTCACCCTCGGCTTCGAGCGCTTCCGGTTCCATCACCGATGCGGCAGCTTCGGCCTCGCTCTCGAAGGCCGGTTCCAATATCCGGGTAACCCCTTCGCCCGCAGCTTCAATGGGTTGCAGCTCTACCTCCCCCTCCGTGACAGCGATTTCAGCCTGCGCCTCGAGGGCGCTCTCAGCAGCTGGCTCGGTAAATGCATACTCTGCAGCTCTGGTGATGGCGGGTTCCGCTTCCGCCTCCGGGGAGGCGATTTCGGCTTCCTCCTCGACCTCCGGCTCCGCGGACACGGCTGCACCCACCGCCAGCGCTGCCGCGCCAAGCGCAGCTGCCTCTCCGCCCTCAACGGCAGCTTCCCCTACGTCGACGGGCTGACCGGCGCGCACCAGGTCGGAGACATTGTGGTACATGCCCAGGATGCCGATCTGCTTGCCCCACAGGACTACCGGGATGCCAAACAGCTCAACATCAACCAGCGAGCCGTCTTTGCTCCGGCGCTTGGTGATCTTGCGCACTACTTCGCCCTGCGAAACATTGTAGGTCATCAGCAGGCTTTCATCGATCAGCTCGCTGGGAGAGATCAGGCTGTCGATATTCTGCCCGATCACCTCCTGCTGGCGGTAGCCGAACATCTTCTCGAAGGCCGGGTTGCACGCCACCACCCGGTGGTCCAGGCTGAGCGTGACGATCCCCACCGGGCTGTTCTTCACCAACGACTCGTAGAACTGCTTCTGTCGTTCCAGGTCCAGTGCCGCCTGCTTGCGATCGGTGATGTTGCGGATAAGATAAATCCTGCCCTGCTGCACCCCCTCCTGGAAGGTCAGCGGATCACTGGAAACCTCGTACCAGCCATCCAGCTCGGGGAATTTCATCTCCGTTTTCATGCTCGGCATCTGGTCGCCCGTCTCGCTGCCGAAGAAGCGCTCATCAATTTGCGTGCCGATGATCTGCGGAAAATCGAGCTGGAAAGCGTTTGCAGCGGCGTGGTTGCAGCGGATAATCTTGCCGTTCTCATCTACCAGCAGGATCATATCCACCACAGAATCAAAGGTCGCTTCCCATTCCTTTTTACCGCGGCTGATAACTGCCTCGATCTCCTGGCGCTCCTGGTCTTTCTTTGCCAGCTCGGCATTCAGGCGCCCCACCTCTGCAGCCCGTTTTTGGGTCTCACGCCCTTCCATGCGCATGCGCTGAACCTGTCCCTCACGCGACCCAAGCAGTCCCACCACAGCCGCCAGGAAAAACGGGAAGCTGTCAATAATCCACATGAGTGGATTGCTGAGATGGACGTCCAGGACATTCTGCAGGGTGAAGGCCAGCGGCGCGCTGATCAGAGCTACCACGGTGGCAAGAGCCACAATCACAAGGCCAAAAACGAATCCCAGGATAATGTATATCCAAACACTCGAGCTGCTGCTGTTCTTGTTCATAGCCTGACTCCCTTCCGAGGCCTATGGATCCTGACCGGCTGTCGTGTGACCGCCATGATTTCGGATGAATGATGCGTCGTGAGTGGGCGGTAGCGTCGTATATTTTAATATTAGCACACATGAAGGATAATGAAAAGATGACCGTCTTTGAGCCAGCAGCTCGCAGAGCGGTCATCTTATTGTTAACGCCGCCGGAGGGCTCTCCCCTTTAGCCCTCCGGTGAAACACATCAGGCTCCCCTGCTGGACAGCGCTTTCTGCCCCCTGGCTGTCCAGGCTTGTGTGCCTGATCGATGAGTACGGTTTTTAGGGAGACTGCTGCCAAATAACCTGACAGCCGGTCTCACAACCGCTTAATAGTGTGGGCTAGCCGGGATAATGAATCATCTATGCTGGCTAGCCCCTCTTGACACTCGCCCAAGTGTCGATCATATAAACGCTTCAACTCTCATCTTGTTACACCTATTTACGAATAATTTTAGTTATAGGACTTACGCAGTTGAGGGAGGAAGTGGGTATTTGGGCGGGCTGCGCCCGCCCAAATACCCCCGATTACCCCTGAAGTGCGTAACTCCTAAGTTATAATCTCACCGCCGGGCTGTAAATTTACTGCAGGGGACGGAAAGGCCACCCCTCGAATTGGAGCAGGATAAATGGGCGCACGCGACGAGATCTTCGAACAACCCCTCCGCCTGGAGCATCTGCTGGATAATCAGCGCCTGCGGGTGCACGAAATCGCCAGTATTATCCGCCGCCGGGATATCCAATATGTCTTCCTGGCGGCGCGCGGCACATCCGATAATGCCGGGCGTTATGCCAACTATTTGTGGAGCGCTCGCAACCGGCTGCCGATCGCCCTGGCCACTCCCTCGCTGTTCACTTACTACCACCAGCCGCCGATATTGAGGGGTGCCCTGGTGCTGGCGATCTCCCAATCCGGGCAATCACCGGATGTGGTCAGCGTCCTGGAAGAGGGCCGGCGCCAGGGCTGCCTGACGATGGCGATCACAAACACGCCCAACTCACCACTCTCGCAGGCTGCCGACCTGGTGCTGGACCTCCAGGTGGGTAAAGAGAGCGCCATCGCTGCAACCAAGACGTATACCGCCGAGCTGACCGCCGTGGCAATGCTCTCGGCTGCGCTGCGGGAGAGCCAATCCGACTGGGGCGAGCTGGGATTGCTGCCGGGGTGGGCCAGGCAGGCATTGGAGCTGGAACCAGCCATCGCACAGATGGCCCAGCGCTACCGCTATATGCAGCGCTGTGTGGTGTTAGGCCGCGGTTTCAACTACGCGACGGCTTTCGAATGGTCTTTGAAGCTGAAGGAGATGACCTATGTGGCTGCGGAGCCGTACTCATCTGCCGATTTCCAGCACGGACCGATCGCCCTGGTGGAGACCGGCTTCCCGGTGATGGCGGTCGCGCCGCAGGGGATGGTCTTCTCATCGATGATGGAAGTGCTTACCCAGGTGCGCCGCCAGCAGGATGCAGAGCTGGTAGTTATCTCAGATGACAGCCAGGCCCTGGAGCTGGCCCAATCTCCGATCCAATTACCAGCCGGCATCCCTGAATGGCTGACCCCTCAAATCGGCATCATCGCCGCCCAGCTGTTCGCCTACCACCTGACGCTCGTCAAAGGCTACAACCCCGACGCGCCGCGCCTGCTGCACAAAGTGACCGAGACGCACTAGGGGGCTATTTCAACCCTCCTGCGGAGCCTGCAGCAGCTCTTCCCGCATACGCTGGGCTTCCAGGTTGTTCGGATTGATCTTCAACACCTGCTCGATATCTGCCTGAGCCAGGTCGATCTCGCCGTTGAGCTGGTGGGCTATTGCCCGGTGCAGGTAGGCTTCCGCGTAATCTGCTTTGCGCTCGATAGCCCGGGAGAAATCCCGGATGGCCTCCGGGTAGCTATCCAGGTCCAGGTACAGCACCCCGCGGTTGAATGGATAGACCGCCGAGCCGGGGTCCAGCCGGATGGCCTCATCGAAGTCGTTGCGGGCGCTGGCAGACTGTCCCAGCAAGTTGCGCGCCAGGCCGCGGTTGTTGTATGCCTCCGCATAGTGCGAGTCGATGGCGAGAGCGTTGTCGAAGCACTTGACCGCCTCAGTGTATTTGCGTATCTCCAGATACAGCTCGCCCAGGCTGTTGTAGGGCACTGGCGATGGCTTGTATGTATCGCGGAATTCCTCCACCTTTCTTTCCTGCAATCGGATAGCTGTATTGAAATCTGCTAAGGCAAGCGGATAGTCCACCAGCTTGCGGTACACGCTGCCGCGGTTAAGATAAGCCACCACCAGCTCGGGGTCGATCTCGATGCCGCGCCGCAGATCGTTCAGCGCTTCCTGGTAGTTGCCGGTATCGCTCAAAGCGATGCCGCGGTTCACATAGGCATCGGCATACTCGCTGTTGATATTCTGGATAATGTAGGTGTAATCCGAGATCGCCAGCTCCGGCTGTCCGGCGGCATGGTAAGCCAGCCCACGCAGGTTGTATGCCAGTGCATACGATTTGTTGAGCCGGATCGCCTCCTCGAACGAGGCAATGGCATTCAGATACTCGCCCTGCCGGGAGTAGGTCTCGCCCCAATCCTTGTAGACCACGGGCGCATCGGGGTCGTTCAGCTCGATAGCGCGGTTGAAGTTTTGGTAAGCCGCCTCGTAGCGCGGCTGGGGCTGCATGGAAGCGTACAGCAGGCCGCGCCCGTGGTAGATCTCGGCAAGGTTTGGGTTGATCTGGATCACTTCATCGAAAGTGGTTTCCGCTTTCTTGTAATCGCCTTTCAAGCGGTACGAATTCGCCAGGTTGATGTACGTCTCCGCCCAGTTTTTATCCAGCTTCAATCCCTTCTGCAGGTCGCGGATGCTGAGGTCTATCTTCTCCAGGAACTGGTAGGCGATGGCGCGTTGGTTCAGCGCCTCGATGTGCCCGGTGGCAAGCTGCAGAACGCGATCGAAGTCTGCCACCGCTTGCTGGTATTTGCCGGTCAGAAGCTGCGTCCGGCCGCGGCTGAACAATGCATCCACCGAGAATGGATCCAGCTCGATGGCCTTGGTAAAATCCGAGATTGCCTGCTGGTAGCGCTCCTCGGCGCCCTTTTGGTCGCCAGTCATACCGATCTCCTGCGCCAGCTCGCGCAACGATTCGCCGCGGCTGATCATCAGCACCGGGTCGAGTGGATTGCGCTCCAGCGCCAGGTCATACTGCTGGATGGCATACTGGTATTGGCCCAGCTCGGCGAACACGCGCCCGCGGTTGAAATACTCGAAAGCGCCGGTCAGATAGCTGCTTTTGTAGCGCCAGAACAGGCGGATCGGGTCGCCGCTGGGGGTCTGCTGGAGAGTAGAGAACAGGAGCTGCAGACGTTGTTTGCCGCCCACATTGTTGACCGCTTTCAGAGCCACTTCTAAAGCCTGCGCCGTCTCACTGTTCTGGTAAGCAGCCTGGAAATCGCTCAGACCTCGGATGCCCAGGCCCTGAACGCTGCGGAACTCATCCAGAGAGCTGAGGTGGATTAATAGAACCGCCTGATCGATCCAGTCGAAGATTTGCTGCACGCTGAACTGGGTGCGCTGCACCAGGTCGGACACATCGACGTTCGCCAGGTTGTGCACGTTGTCGATGCCCTCCACGTTCAGCCGGATAGCATGCCAGCGGTTTAATCCCTGAAGGGTCTGCAGCTCGTAGGACGGCTCCTTGTCACTGGTGTCAGACGGGAAGTAGCGCCGGGCAAAGGACAAGATCCAGCTCATGCCATTTTCAGGGAATATACCGATCACAAATGCCAGTGTGTATAGTGTGGCGAGCAGGACACCGCCCCCCAGATTTGCTGCCTCGTTCTGGATCGGAAAAGCCATGCTGAAAATCGCCGCCACAATGACAGCCACAATGGTGCGGGAGGCCACCTGCATGTAAGACTCGGGGTTGAGATCGCTGGTCAGGAAACGGCGGGTGATAGTCTGCACGGTGAACAGATAGGCACCCAGGAAGCCGAAGAACAGCGGGCGGCTGGCGATCTCCAGATTTGCCGCCAGTGCGACCAGGGCAGGATTATCGATCAGGTTTCCGGCAATCAGGAAACCGATCGCCGCCGGGTACGCCAGCAAGAAGCCAACCATAATCACCAGGCTGGCGAAGAGCATCGACCAGACGTAAGCCCAGCCGTGCCAGTAGCGGGTAGGGCGCTGCCCAAAAAAACCGGCAATATCACGGTCGCGCACCAGGCTGCCCTGGCCTTCGCGGACCTTGACCAGCCAGTACAGGAACAAAGAGATCGGCAGATAGCCGATCAAAATCACAGCCAGGAGCCAGAAAATCACGCTGAGGGTCGTGCTGCCGATGATCATAACGCCTCCCTGTTATTTCTGCGCCAGCCTCTTGCGGATAGAGCTCATTACCTGGGCAGGCCCGCTGCCGATCACCATCACCCCCCGCTCCAATTCGGCAATATGCCGCGCATCCGGGCTGGAGGATACTAATGCCCAGCGCAGCTCTTCCGCCAGCGACATGCCCTTGATGCGATCCCGCGGCGTCAGGCTGGATTCCCTGGAGATGGCTTCTTTGAGCTCAGCAATCATCGGGTCGATATCTGCCAGGCGCAGCGAAGATGGTATCGGCTGGTCGCCAGCATTGTCTGCCAGCGGTGTGTCCGCAGATTTCGCCCCCGCCTCGATATACTGCACCGTCTGGCTGACATTCATGTCAACCGCGCTCTGGATATACTCGGCACCTTTGACCACCGCCCCGCCGACATTCACGGTCGACTGCCCTACCCGCATGCCTTTCTCGACCCGCTCCGGGATAAAAAGTGTGGTATCAGGCAGGCGGCTGTAAAGTACGGGCATCGCCCATTCCAGCGTCTGGCGGGCGTTGAACAGGATCGTCCGGCGCGCCTCGGTCAAGGCGCGTTCAAGCGGCAGTCCGTCCGCCAGAGCAGCATAGAATGAACGGGCGAAGCGAATAGCGGACGTATCCATGATGCCGCTTTGCAGACCCAAATAAGCCGGTACGCCCGCCTGCAGGGCTGCCGGGGCCAGGGAATCGAAAGCCTTATCTACCCCGAAATAGGCGCTGTCCAGGGCGATTACCGATACCAGGCTGAGCTGCG
Organism: uncultured Anaerolineaceae bacterium; assembly: GCA_964525785.1. Lineage (GTDB taxonomy): Bacteria > Chloroflexota > Anaerolineae > Anaerolineales > UBA4823 > JAQBDA01. The sequence continues at coordinate 7,668 of CAZGIX010000093.1, read as the reverse complement.
TCCCCTGGAGCAGCGCCCTGAATTGGGCCGGATCGACCGGTTGAGAGCGGTGCTTCTCATCCTCGAAGAACAGCAGCGCCTTGCGCGTCTTTTCATCCTGGGTGCCGTGACCGCTGATCTGTAATATCTGGTAGTTTCCCGCGTGCAGCTCGTCGGAGAGCTTATCAAGCGTAACCGGCTCGTCCATGAAAGTCAGCTCGATCTGACCGCGCTGCACCGGGATATCCAGCGCTTCGCGCAGCTGCGCTTTCTCGGTGCTCAGATCCAGTTTTGGCAGGTCCTCTGGGGCGGGGTAAGCTACCAGGATACGCAGCCTGGATGAAGCCTGCAGGCTGGTAGGAGCCATGGGCAGCGACCAATCGCGCAAGATGGGGGTGCGGGTATCGAGCGCCAGGAAGCCCATTGCGGGGTCGAACGCCAGCTCCCAGGGCAGAGCAGCCAGCGCGGGTTGTGACAGGCGCAGGCGGATACGCAGCCCGCTGCTCTCCGATAGCCTACTCAATGAGCGCCTCAATCCATCCCGCAGCGAGCCCGGAAAAAGCAGGCCGGCAATCTGGGCGCCATACTGCTCGATTTGTTTCGACTCGAATTCATCCCAGGGCCAGCTATCTTTAAACAGCGGTGGTGGTAGAGAGAGCTTGATCTGGTCGGAGAACTCGCCTCCCGAGGGCGTAAGCGCCCGTACAGAGAGGGTTTGCTCATCGTTCTCCAGCTCTAATATGAGAGTAAAATCCTGGTAGGCGTCCATCTCACACTCCTATACTGAGGAGACGTACGCAGCTGGTGGGACACGCATAGCCCCGAGCTTCCCTGAACTGCGTAGCTTCTAGCTGAATTATAACGGAGTAAAAACAAGTGTAATAGGCCTTACGCAGTTGGTAGGTGGATGGGTGTGATCCGGCGGGCATAGCCGGCCCAATCACACCCAATTTCCCCCGAACCACGTAACTCCTATTAAAATAACCCCATGACAATTTTGACCTTTCAGGATGCGATCCACGCTGAAACGCCGGACGTGCCGCTCGCGGCGCTGTGTTTTGCCCGCGAGATCGCCTATCCCGAACTTGACATAGATGCCTGCCTGGCACGCCTGGATGAGCTGGCTAATGCTGCCTGGTTCCAAATCAAGCCTCAGCATACGTTTACCGAGCAGGCGGAAGCCCTGGCTGATTTCCTTTTTATCCAGGAGAGATTCCGCGGTAATGCCAGCGATTACACCGACCCGCTCAACAGCTACCTCAACCAGGTGCTCGAACGGCGGTTGGGCATCCCGATCAGCCTGTCAACGATTTACATCGCCGTCGCCGAGCGGCTGGGCATGACTGCCTGGGGGATTGGACTGCCTGGGCATTTCATCGTCGGCTTGCCATCCCGGTCGGGGGAGATTTACATCGATCCTTTCCACGGAGGCGCACGACTGTCCGTAGAGGATTGCGCCCAGCTGGTGCGGCAGACCAGCGGCTATGATGGACCCTGGCAGGAGGATTGGCTGCATCCGATGCCGCCGCATGCCATTCTGACCCGCATGCTGAACAATTTGCGCAATACCTACTTTCAGGCGGAGGCCTGGGACAGCGCCCTGGCGGTGATCGAGCGCCTGCGCCTGCTCCAGCCAGAAATGCCCGACCTGCTGCGCGACCTGGGAATGGTACACCACCGGCGCGGCGCTCTGCGCCAGGCCGTGGAGAACTACGAGCTGTACCTGGCGCGCGCCCAGGATGCTCCGGACACCGGTATCGTGCGCCTGCACCTCGAATCGGCAGTGAAAAGCCTGTCTCAGCGAAATTAACATCCGTTTGGGACAATGGGAAACCTGGCATAATTCTTGCGACCACCTGCTGGTGGTATACTCAATAACAGACCATATCCACTATCCTTATCATTTGCGGCTGGCACAACCGGAAAGTGAGTGAGAGGATGAAAAGAAGCCTTCTGCTCGTCGGTGCAGGGGTATTGGTCGTTGCTCTCCTGGCGATATTGATCGGTGTCTGGCTGGCTTCGCGGCGACCGAGATCGCTGCCCTCCGACGCCCAGGTGCTGCAAGGTCCTAAGCCGACCTACAATTGGTATGTGTGTGCCGTCCTGAGCATGGGACCGGTGCCAGGCGTCAATGGGGATCGCATGCGATTCCGCCTGTGCAACGATGAAGGCTGGGAGCTGCTGGCGTACTGCCTGCAGCCGCGCTGGCCGGCTCCAGAGCTGAGCGCAGCCTGCGTGCGCCTGGATGAGAATACTTACTGGTGTGGGGAGGGCATCCAAAATTTACGCGAATACGGCATCCTGCAGACGCCTGTCCCCACCCCAACGCCTTCAGCCACGCCGACCCCTACGCCCACATCAACCGCCACGCCCACGGCCACATTAACCCCCGGTCCAACCCTGGGGACCCCCACCGCCACATTCATGACCCCCGGCGGTCCGGCTGCCACATCGACGCCCATCTCTGCCACCCAGCCAGTTGCCCGGCGGCCTTCTCGCCCTTCTCCCGGGGGAATGGGCTTTTTGGCCTGGCTGGGGCTGCAAGATTTCAAGCCGGCGGACTTCAGCCTGGATTTCACTCCGACGCTGACGCCGTTCCAGCCGCAGACCCAGACGCCGCTGCCGCCCGAGCCAGGCGACGCGCCGCTCTATCCGACCAGCACCCCATCTGCCAGCCCGAATGCCACCTCTGCCAGCACAGGTGCGCCATCGATGAACTTTTACGGGATCGATTTCAACGATGCCTCCCGGCGCATCCGCATCAAGATATTCCCGCCTAACCGCAAAGTGAACGGCGGCAAACCGATCGTGATCACCTTCACCCCCGGGGAAAACTGCAAGTACGGCGACCGCAAGGCCTGTATCAACGCCTTCTTTGGCGCCCAGGGCGGTGAAATCACATACGTGACCGTCCACTCGGGCCTGGGAGCGGAGGCGGAAAGCTTGCGGCACGCGCTGGAAGGCACGGGTTTTGACCGGGCCTGGTTCTCGCCGCAGCGGGTGAAGGAGAAGCTGCGCGCCCTGCAGGGGGCAGAGGTGGTGATCGTTCAGGGTGATGTGGAAGTCAGGGGGCTGAAGCTGGTCTCTGCCGGGCGGGTGCCGCCGCAGCACCTGCGCTCCTATATGAACGCCCCCCTGCCGGAGGCGCTTTCCCTGGCGGCCTCGCTCAATTCCTCCCTGGTCAGCGCCGTGGATGCCGCCGGACCGCAGATCGTCTTCGAGACCTGCGGCTGGAAGATGCCCGGCGAACCCTGGTCGCCGGGGGTTACCAGCACCACCGGGTCGATCTACCTGGGCGCCATCCAGATGGCGCCATAACACTAAGATCAACCCATCGGGTGGCGCATGCGCTGCCCACCGATCAGGTGCAGGTGCAGGTGATAAACCACCTGCCCGCCGTGCGGTCCAGTATTGACAATCAGCCGGTAGCCGCTGTCGCGGATGCCTTCCTGCTCGGCGATCTGGCGCGCCAATGTGAACAGCCGCCCGACAAGCGGCTCATCTGCAGCATTCAATTCGTTGACCGAAGCGATATGCGCATTGGGCACCACCAGTACGTGCGTTGGCGCAACCGGATGGATGTCCCGGAAGGCCGTCACCCACTCGTCCTGGTAGAGGATCTCGCCGGGGGCCTGCCGGGCGATGATCTTGCAGAAGATGCAGTTGTTCAAGCATTACCTCTACTATTTCACGGGGGAAATTTACCGCCAAGTCGTAAAGAGCGCGAAGAATGCTGTATCAAACTTGGCGCACTTTGCGTCTTAGCGGTTATTCTAGATCTTAACGCAGAGACGCCGAGAGCGCAGAGCATTCTAAGATAAGTGAC
>CAZGIX010000093.1:0-3763 GCA_964525785.1 uncultured Anaerolineaceae bacterium | reverse complement strand
ACGCAGAGACGCCGAGAGCGCAGAGATCGATCTACCAAACTTGGCGCACTTTGCGTCTTAGCGGTAAGGGTTCTTACTCTCCAACCGCAGCCTGAATTCACCAGATATCCCTGCAAGCTGTCCCCGGAGTATCCCACCAGGCGGACAGGGGTGATCTGGTTCCAACAGCGGCGCGGCGCCAGCGCAGAGACGCGCAGGTAGTTATCCGTCAAGCCGCTCATCTGCCAACCGTCCGGCCCAACTGCGGCGGCGCTCTCCCACAGGACGGGCAGCACGTCCCCAACGAACCGCTCCTGGTACAGCCGGGCGGATTCGGCCAGGGCGGCGCGCATGCGAGCATTGCGCTCCTTGCGGACGGCATGCGGGGTCTGCCCCGGCATGCGCGCTGCGGCGGTGCCTGGGCGGGCGGAATAGGTGAACACATGCCCACCGGCGAAACCCATGCGCTGCACAAATTCCAGGCTTTCGTCAAACTCAGCGTCACTCTCGCCGGGGATGCCGACGATCACATCCGTGGTAATCGCCATGTCCGGGACGGCCGCCCGCGCGGCTGCCAGCAGGGCGGCAAAAGAGTCAGGCGTCGTCTTGCGCGCCATGCGGCGCAGAGTGGCCGCACAGCCGGACTGCAGCGGCAGGTGCAGGTGGCGGCACAAGCGCGGGTCCTGCCACAGGTCGAAGAACCCGGCCTCCAGGTCCCAGGGCTCCAGCGAGGACAGGCGCAGGCGCGCCTCGCCGCTGGCCTCCAGCACGGCGGCGACCAGGTGGCGCAGGTGCCTGGGTGGCGTAAAATCCTGGCCCCAGGAGCCTAAGTGCACCCCGGTGAGCACCACCTCTCGGCATTCGCCATCCAGAGCGGCGCGCACGTCCGCCAGCACCTGGGGGATATCCCGGCTGCGACCGGCGCCGCGCGCCAGAGTGGTCGCGCAGAACGTGCAGCGGTTGTCGCAGCCGTCCTGGACTTTAATAAAAGCCCGCGTGCGCAGGCGCGCCCCCGGCACCGGCTGGCGGGCGACTGGCTCCAGGTCAAAGGCCTCAAGGGGCAGGTTGAGCAGGTCGGCTACCAGCTGGTCTTTGTGTGCGTTGGGAACCACCCGGCTGACGTTCGGCAGGGAAGCAGCGGCATCCGGGTTGAGAGTCGACCAGCAGCCGGTGACGGCGATCTCGCCCGCTCCTGCGCGGGCTACTTGGCGGATCTTATGGCGCGAATCGGAAGCCGCCGCCTGGGTAACGGTGCAGGTATTGATCACCACCAGGTCGGCCTGCTCGGCGGAGGCTACCAGGGTGTGACCGGCGGCATGGAACTGCCGGGCATAGGCCTCGATCTCGCTCTGGTTCAGCCGGCAGCCGATGGAATCTAAATATACACGCATTCCCAATCCCTGATTACCTGATACCTGATTACCTTCTTACCTCACGGCTTGAGCACGACAAAATTGTCGAAATGGATGTCCGTACCGGCGGCGTCGATCGAGCCCGCCAGCAATCCAACGTCGCCGGAGGCAAAATCGCTGTCCTCGTACTGGTCCAGGAACTCACCGTTGACGTACAGGCTGAGCTTGCTGCCGATGCAATCGGCGCGCATGTGGTTGGTGGCCCCGCCCTGCAGGATGACCTCGCTGGGCGGCATCGACTCCATACCAATAAGCTGCTGTGCGCCGCCGCTGACCTTGCCGATGCCGTAGTAGCCATCCGAGGAGATGATGAAGAAGTAGTAGTTCTCCGCATCCTGGTAGCGGCAGATCACGCCGAAGTCGTTGTTGTCATCCCCGCCGACCTTGGTGGCATCCACCTCCACGCGCGCGTCGCTGAAATCCAGCCCGGGGTTGGCCCACACGTCGCTGTTGACCGTGTTGACGAAGATGCGGTAGACCCCGTCGCCGTAGTCGGTGATGCCGTCATCCACGCTGACCCGGTCCCAGCCGCTGTTTGGGTCGGAGAAGTCGTCCTGAAAGAGGACGTTGGAGGGCAGCTCGGGAGCGAGCGTCTCGCTGCTTTCGCCCAGGAAAGGAGCCGAGCAAGCCAGGGGTGTCAGCAGGAGCACGATCAGGATCAGGACAAAGCGGAGCTTCATGCGGGGCCTTCCTTGCGCGGGAGTAACTGCGCTATTTTAGCATAATTACGGGTAATAATTTTTGAGCAGGCGCTGCGCCAGCTCGGCGGCGGGCGTGCCCGGAATAGTGGCGCTGACCGCTGTCCATATCCGGTATGCCCGCCTCGAATCTCCCTGCAAGATATAGGCCAATCCCAGGTGCACCTTCGCCAGGGCGTAGCCGGGTTCCAGGTCGACCGCCCTTTGGAAGCTGCGCCCGGCGCTGGCAAGGTCGCCCTGCAGCAGCAGTGCCTGCCCTAACACGTCCGAATTGGCCGGATCATCCGGGGCGATCATGGCTGCCCGGCGCGCCGCCGGCAGGCCCACCTCATCCAGCAGGTACTCGTAGCGCACGCTGAAATCCGCCAGCAGGCGCCAGGGCTCAGCCTGGCGCGGGGCCAGCTCCACGCCCTTCTGGTAAGCCTGCAAAGCGTCTTCCAGCTCGCCGGTGCGCGCCAGAGCGCCGCCCAGCTCGGCCTGCAGGGTGTAGTTTTCGGGGTAGTAGCCGGTGACGGCTTGCAGGACTTCCACAGCCTGCTCGTGATCACCCTGGCGCTGCCAGTAGAGCGCCAAGAGGGTGTTGGCTGCCAGCGAGCGCGGGTCCAGCGCCAGCGCCTTCTCCAGTTCTGCCAGTCCGTTGTGGCTGGCATCGCCCGTGGATGGCTGACCGCCGACCGCCTTAAGCGAAGTGGCAGTGGCCCCCTGTCCGCGGACTGCCGTCTGTTGTCTTGCTTCCCCAAGGTAGGCCCAGGCCTCCGCATAGTCCGGCGCGGCCTGGATCGCCCCGTGGAAAGCCTCGGCAGCCAGCACCCACTCACCGCTGGAAGCCAGGGCGCGACCCGCCTCTAACAGAGTGTAGGCCGAATCACCTTGCAGTTGAGCAGTGCGGATGGCGCTGATCAAAGCCTCGGCCTGCGCCTTCAGGGAGGCGTCCAGGTCGGCGACCTGGGCCAGGTGGGACAGGGCTGCCTCCGGCTGGCGGGCTGCCAGGTGCAGCCCGAGCCGGTAGCGCAAGGCCACATCCGTTGGGCGCAGGTCGAGCAGGGTCTGCAGGTTGGAGATGACGGCGTCGATATCGCCGGCATGCTGGTTGAGGTCCAACAGGTGGCGCTGGACTTCCCAGGCGTCGACGCCGGAGCGGGCGGCATCCCAGGCGCCTCGCGCCGATTCGATGTCACCTGCCTGGCTGAAGGCATCCCCCAAATAAAGGTAGCCGGTGGGCGAGAGGCGCCCGGCGGCTTCAGCCTGCTGCAGCCAGCGCAGGGCAGTCTCGTTATCCCCGCCTTGCAGGGCGTACAGCCCGGCCTGTTCCCACAGCTCCAGGCGCCAGGGTTGGAATTCGGCAATCTGCACTAGTTGAGCTGCCAGGCTGGATCGGGAACCGAAATGGCGCGCCCGCCCCGCCTGGCGCATCAGGTCCGAGAGAGCGTGCGGGCGGGCTGCCAGCCCCAGCACGGGCAGTAGGACCAGCGGCGCCAGGATGCGCAGCAGCACGGCGGGTTCGAGGAGGCGTCTCATCACCTCTTTTTCTCGATGTACTCCACCCCGGGCAGGTCCTTGAAGTGCTCATCCTGTGTCCACAGGGTGGCCTGGTAGGCGCGGGCAGTAGACAGGATTGCGCTGTCTGCCAGGGGGCGCTTGTATTCCCTGGATAGCAGCGCCGCCAGCAGAGCA
>CAZGIX010000092.1:0-17002 GCA_964525785.1 uncultured Anaerolineaceae bacterium | reverse complement strand
ACCGGCATCGTCAGCTGCTCGGGGCGGAAGAGGAACCGCCGCGCCCAGCCCGCGTGCACCGCACTCGCGCAGGGCGTCTGGGATTGCCCCGGCGGGGATGAGCAGGATCGCCAGGTCGACCGGGTCCGGCACCAGGGCAATGCCGGGGTACATCGGGCGTCCCAGCAGGCTGCCGCCGCGCGGGTTGACGAAATGCACCATGCCCTGGTAGTTGCTCTGCACCAGGTTGCGTGCCAGGCCGTAGCCCAGCTTGACCGGGTTGGAAGACGCCCCGATCACGGCGATGCCCTTGGGGGCGAAGAAGGGGGTCAGGGAAGGGTCCGGGACATTCATACAGGGTAGATCACCAGGCCAGGTTAAGGTGGGCTGTATGTCGGAACTGCACGGTTAGCAGGCAGAGGTCTTCGCGGCCGGTCTCCCATGAGAGGGAGCGCCCATCCAGGTCTGCCTGCTTTGGTGGGGCGGGCAGGCTGAAGACCAGCCTGCCTTGCGCTGCCCCAGGGCGCTGCAGGGTTAGCTTCAGGTGGTCATCGGAAGCATCCCACTGGGCAACTTCCAATCCCTGTGAGATGTGCAGGTCGCTCCCCAGGTAGACGGGCACACCCGGGTCCTGCGGCCGCACGGCATACAGCAGCGCGCCGTGGGCGGGCAGGCGCTCGCGCAGCAGCTTGCCGCGCGTCACGTGGTGGACTTTCTGGTTCCAGAACTCGCTGGCGTAATAAGATTGGGTCTGATCCAGCCCGAACTCGCGCAGGTTCACGGTCACGTCCTGGGGAGCATCCTCCCAGTTGAACAGCGCCAGCAGGTGCCAGCCTCCGCTGGCGTTCCTCAGGTCCACGCGCAGCCGGGCCGGAGTTCCCGCATCGAACCAGTCCAGCACGGTGGGGGCCTCGCCGATCAGGGGCAACAAACTTGTTGCGATGCGCAGCCGTTCGGGCGGCAGGGCGGGCAGGTCGTCGGAGACGAACAGCGACCCGCCGCTCAGGGCGATCACCGTGGCGACCGTGCGCACCTCGGCTTCGGTGAGGTGGCTCTCGCTGCGCAGCAGCAGGCAGTCGGGGTCGTTGATCCACCAGCGCCGGTGCAGGCTGGCACGCGTCAGGGCGTTCTGGCAGGCGTTGCGGGCAGAGGGGAAGTTGGGCTCCTGCTCGATGAAAGCCTGGATGCCGTTGATTTCCGGATACCAGGTGGGGTGCGTGTCAGAGCCGATGCGCATGGCATCCACCAGCCCGATGGCCGGGCCGAGCGGGCAGCCGCAGCCGAGCAGGTAAACATCATCGCCAGCCGCCTCTCGCAGGACCTTGAGGCCGGTGTGCAGCACCTGGGCGCGCGTGCGGGTTGGGTCACGCCTCTTCCCCGGCAGGGCGGCGGTATAGAGATAATCCAGCTTGAGATACTTAAAGCCCCACTCGCCGGCCGCTTTACGCACCACTTCGCCGGCATAAGCCAGCGCTTCCGGGTGGGTGAGGTCCAGGGAGGTCGCCAGCGAGTTCCACGAAAATCCCGCATTGGCGGGTCTGCCAAAGGCACCGCGCAGCAGCCAGTCGGGGTGCTCGGCTGCCAGGCGGGATTTCGGGTGGACCACGAACGGCGCCAGCCACAGGCCGGGCCTCAGCCCAAGCTGCCGGGTGCGTTCCGCCAGACCGGCGACGCCATCGGGAAAAGCCGGATTGAAGGAGAACCAGTCGCCAGGGCTGGCCTCGAAACCGTCGTCGATCTGGAAGACCTCCAGCGGCAGGTCGGGGTGCAGGCGGTGCATGGCCTCCAGGTTGCCCTCTAAATCTGCGGGCGTGATGGTGCCGGTGTACTGCGCAGACGAGAACTGGTACCAGGAGCACCAGCCGCTTGGAGGCGCAGCCTGCAGAGAGGGATAGTTGGTCAGTCCGTGCTGGCGGGCGACGGCCTCCAGGTAGGGCGCCAGCGGGTCGGGGTCGTCGACATTGAAGAAATAAAGACAGCCCCAGTCGATCTCGATGGCTGCGCCGGGGTCCAGCCGGGCGCCGTCGCCGTTGGCCCATAGACGCAGGATTGGATTCGAAGCATGTAGTACGGCTTCCAGGCTGCCAAAGTGCTGCTGCTGGGAGAGGAATCCCGCCAGCACGGCTGTGCGCAGGTGGCGGTCGCCCAGCACGCCGAACATGTCGCTGGAGAAATGGCCCGCCCGCGATGGCTGTGGGGTGCCGGGGTTGACATCCGTGGGGGCGCGCAGTGGTCCCAGGCGGGTGCGGCGGAAGCGGTCATTGGAGCCGTAGGCGCCGCTCCACGACCAGGACTGCCAGCCGTTGGAGTAGAACGCCAGGGCGCGCGGCGGCGAGGGGAAAACCAGCGCTCCAGCTCCGGCTCCGGTGCGCAGCAGCTCCAGGCGATCGACCAGCACGGGCAGGTCGCTGTGGTTGTGGATCGCCAGCTTCCACAGGAAAATGGGGTGCCGCTCTGGCAGTGCAAAAGTGATCGTAAAGCTCACCCCACCCTGGGGCGGCTCACAAACCAGCTGCAGCTGGCGCAGGGGTCCGTGTGCGGAGGGGACGCCTTCCAGGCTGGTGAGCTGCGGGGCGGGCCATTCGTGCAAGGCGCGGCGGCGCTCCCTCCCCAGCCGGTAGTGCACCTGCATGCGCACCTCCTGCAGGGAGAGGCCCTCCGCCTGGGCGGGTAAAAGACCCCATACGGCCCGCTCGGGCTCGATGCTAAATTGGAGCCGATCGTTTTCCAGCGCAATCATCCCACAGGGCGCTCCCCTTGAAGGCAGTTCCAGCGAACCACCAGCTATCGGTTATACTTTACCCGATCTTACCCGAAAAGGCAATCAGAATGAGTCAAATGAATACCCTATACCTGGTGCGGCACGGGGAGAATCGGGCCAACCTGACCAAAGAGCTCTCGTGCCGTATCATCGATTATCCGCTGACGGACAAAGGACGCCTGCAGGCAGAGCAGACCGGTGAATATTTTTCGACCCTCAGGGTGGATGAGGTCTATACCTCCCCGCTCAAGCGCGCGGTTGAGACCGGGGAGATCATCGCCGCCAGGCTGGACCTGAAAGTGGCTGTCGTGGAGGATTTTCGAGAGATAAACGTCGGCGACCTGGAGCTGGATGCTGCCAGCCTCGAGAACTGGGCTATCCACTTCCATGTGATCCGGGATTGGATGAACGGCAAACCTGAAACCAGCTTCCCGGGCGGCGAGGACATGCACTCCGCCGTGCGGCGCCTGAGGGCGGGAATCGAGCAGATCCTGCGTGGAAAATCTGGACGCAGCATCATCGTCGTCGGGCATGGTGGACAGTTTGCCTCCGGTTTGCTGGATATCTGCCCGGAGGCGACGCTGGACATCCTGCGCAACCAGGAAAACCACAACTGTTCCATCACCGAGATCGCCATGCACCAGCAGGATGGGCGTTGGATCGGAGATCTGATCCGCTGGGGAGATACCGCTCACCTGCACGGCGAGGCAGCCGACCTGATCTCCGGATTCCCCGATGCACAGCTAAGGGCAGTTTGATGTTAGGCACCCTACTTCGCGTGCAACACCGGCAGGCAGTGCATCCTGGCAAACTGCTCTGCACCGCGGGACGCAACCTTTTCGGCGAGAGTGCATCTAAATGAGTGGCAGTGAAGATTTTTCTCTGGAGGCGCTGCGGTCGGGAGATCGGGCTGAGTTCGTCCGCCTGGTCGAGACCTACTACGCGATGATCTACCGCCTGGCGCTGAAGATTCTTAACAATACGCAGGATGCTGAAGATATCCTGCAAGAGACGTTTTTGAAAGCTTACCGGCACTTGAAAAATTTCGATGGTCGCTCCAGCCTGTCGACCTGGTTGTACCGGATCGCCACGAATGAAGCGCTGATGTTCCTGCGCCGCAAGCGGGTAGATTTCATCTCGGTGGACGAGCCGCTGGAGAACGAGCAGGGCGAACAGGAACCGCTCGAGATTGTCGATTGGTGCTGCTTGCCGGAATCGGAGCTGACGTCGGCTGAGGCGCAGAGACACCTGGACCAGGCGATCCAGAACCTGCCGCCGAGCTTGCGGGTGGTGTTCGTCCTGCGAGATATCCAGGACCTCTCGACCAGGGAAACGGGCGAGGTGCTCAACCTGAGTGAAACAGCCGTGAAGACGCGCCTCTCCCGGGCCCGCCTGCGCTTGCGTGAAGAATTGACCGGTTATTTTGGTGAGCGCGTCCAAGAAGGGAAGCGTACGTGATGGAACATGAGAGCTGCCGCCAATTATTGGGTTCTCTGTCGGAGTATATCGACGGCTCGCTGGAGACAGAGCTGTGCGCCAAGATTGAACAGCACCTGTCCGATTGCGAAAACTGCCGCATTGTGGTCGACTCGCTGAACAAGACGATCTCTTTGTATCATACGAGCGCCCAGAATTCGACAGTGCCCGAGGGCGTGCGCGAGCGGCTGCTGCGCTGCCTTGACCTGAGTGAATACCTTTAAAGCCGTATGGCGAGCGAACGCTGTCCTGCCGACCACCCGGCGGCGCCGCTGGAGGACCAAGGGAAGGTACCGGCCCGCCCACGCCGGGAGCCGCGCCACGGAGATATCTGCCCACAATGCCAGGGCGGGCGGCTGAGCTACGATGGGCTGCTCAATTTGAGCTGTCCGCAGTGCGGCTACAGCATCAGCGGCGGCTTTACCTGATAGACAAAATACAGTCCCGTTGGGACCTGAGGAGTAAATGTTTGCATGCCAGAAAAATTGTTGAACGATGAAATCGTCAGCCAGATCCGCAAGGGTTTCGACCAGCTCGATGAACCGGTGGAGATATTGTATTTCGGCAGCCGGGATGGCTGCGATTACTGCGAGGATACCCTGCTGCTGGTTCAGGAAGTGACGGCAATTTCAGATAAACTGAGCCTCAAGCAGCTCGACATCGAGACCGATGCAGAGCTGGCGCGGCAGTACAACGTGGATAAAACACCCGGTCTGGTGATCGCCGGGCGAGATGGCGACCAGACCATTGATTACGGGATACGCATGGCCGGCATCCCTGCCGGGCACGAGTTCACTTCGTTTATCCAGGATATCGTGCTGGTCTCCAGCCGCGATTCCGGGCTGGATGCCAGGACGCGCCAGTATCTGGGTGATCTCAAGCAGCCGGTTCTGCTGCAGGTGTTCGTCACACCCACCTGACCGTATTGTCCGCGAGCCGTGGTGCTCGCTCATCAGATGGCGCTGGAAAGCGCCTGGGTGCAGGCGGAAATGGTCGAGGCGATGGAGTTCCCTGAGCTTTCGGAGCGGCATGGGGTCAGCGGGGTGCCGCAAACCACGATCAACGATGGCGCCGGCGCGGTGGTCGGAGCCGTGCCTGAGGATTACCTGGTGGAGGAAATCCGGCGCGCCCTCGAACAGGTCCCCGTCAAGTAGCCGGTGGTTTTTGGGGGCGCAAAAGGCGCATCTCTAATGGAGGGGTAATAGAATGGAAGTAAAAGCAGTCTGGCAAGAGGGCATGCGCTTTACCGGGGCTGCCGAGAGCGGGTTCAGCCTGCCGATGGAAGCGGAGGCTGCGGGAGATGGAGAGCGAGCCGGTTTTCTACCAATGGAGCTGATCGCTGCCGGCATGGCGGGATGTACCGCCATGGATGTGATCTCGATCCTGCAGAAAAAGCGCCAGGAGGTCACGGCATTCGAAGTGCAGGTGCACGCCGAGCGAGCCAGCGAACACCCCACGGTTTTCACCCAGGCGGTGATCGAGTATTTTGTGACGGGGCGCAATATCGAAGAGGCTGCGCTGGTGCGGGCGATCGAGCTTTCGTCCACGCGCTACTGCCCCGCACAGGCCATGCTGGGCAAGGTCTTCCCGATTGTATTGAAATATCACATCTATGAGGCAGCCGGTGGACAGCCCGGTCTGGTGGTGAGCGGGGAGTTCAGCCAGCCGGTCGCCCGGGGTGATGGGTAGAAAAACCCCTGACCTTAGGTCGGTACTACATCGAGATCTGAGCCGGCGGATACATCCGGCAGGGTGTCGTGATCGGGCAGGATGGTTTCGACATCCCGCACGACGGGGAACAGATAGCCTCCCAATCCCACCATCGTCGCCATCAATCCCGTAAAGATAAAGATCAACGCCATTCCGGTGCCCGGTCCGGTGCCCACCAACCAGGCAAAAGTCCCGCTCAAGCTGCCATTGGCCTGCATGGCAGGTTCCATGACCTTGTCGGCAAGCGGGCCGGCGACCAGGAAGGAAATCGGATTGACAAACCAGGCGATCAGGCGGCGGATCGAGAAGACGCGCCCCTGCAGATCCGGCGCGACCTTGGCCTGCCAGATGGCCTGGTTGGAACCGTTGATGAACGGGATAAAGAATGCGTTCATGAAGCTGGCAGCCGCCCAAACAGGCAGACTCCTCCCCAGGCCCATCAGCACAGTCCCCAGCAGGCTGCAAATCACCCAGCCCGCCAGGACGCCGTGCACGCGCCGTTTTGGGCCTCCCCAGGCGCTCATGATCACCCCGCCAACTACGCCCCCAATCGCCCCGGCAGAGCTGACGCTGCCGAAGATCAGCTCGTTGTTGCCGGTGCTGGCCAGGATCATGGGAGCCAGGATTACAAAGGCGATGCTGACGAAAAAATTCCCCAGCATGAAGACAGTTTGCAGACCGAGCAGGCTGGGGCGTTTGAGGATATAGCGAAATCCGTAAGCAGCTTCCTTCCAGAGGCTGCCCTGGCTGGCGCGCCCTTCGGCAGTCGTTTTGGGCTTGGGGATGTAGACCAACAGCAAAGCGCCGACTGCAAACGTGAATGTAAAGATATCGATCGCCAGGATGCCGCTCAAGCCAATGATGCCCAGCAATGCTCCTGCCAGCAAAGGTGCAAAGATATTCGAGCCAGACTCCGCCAGAGAGAGCATACCGTTGGCGCGGCCGTACTGCTCCTTGGGGATCATGACGCTGATGGCAGCCGAATAAGCCGGCCACTGGAAGGTCTGGAATAAGCCGGAGATGGCGGCAGCAATATACAGGTGCCAGATCTGCAGTGCGCCCATCGAGTACAGGATCAAGATGGCGATGGTCGTCGAGCCGGCTGCCAGATCGCTGATCATCATCATGACTTTACGGTCATGCCGGTCGACGATCGCACCGGCTAACGGGCTGAAGATCAGCATGGGCGTCATGAAGAAGAAACCCACCAGCGCCAGGGTAGTAGCCTGACCTGTGATCTCATAAGCCCAGATCGTCAGGGCGAAATTCGACATGCTCGTGCCAAGCAGGGAGATTATCTGCCCCACCCACACGATGGTGAAGCCGAACATGCCGGCAGGTCGTCTTTGTACGGTGGTGGTCACTCGATAAAAATCTCTACGTGCTCGCCATCCTCGTCATCCGTCACATCGATGATCTTGCCTTCGGCGCCGGCATTAATGGCTTCGACAAGCTCATCGAAGGCGACATTGGGCGCGTACTGCGAGGCGATGTTCAGACCGGCGTCCACCAGGCGCAGGGGCAGATTGACGGTAGCCTTGGTCTTGCCGGAGAAGGTATCGGTGACCCGCACACGCAGCCAGCGGGCGCCGCCAGAGGTGGTGCGCATGGGGGTCTTGCTCTTGGGCTGGCGGCTCTCCGAGAGCGCCGCCAGCAGCTTGGCGCCCTCCTCGGCAGAGATCTTGCCCTCGTCGATCATCTTCAAAATCTTCAAACGCTCTTCAGCTGTTGCCATACTCGACCCTCCCGGTGACTGGCGGTGTGCCAGGTGATATCTTATCCGATAAATATCTGTACGCGCTCGCCATCTTCGCCTTCTTCCACCTCGAGGAACAGTGGATCGTCTGCAGATGTGGAGCTCTCCAGCGCCCGCAGCACCTCGTCAACCGAGGTGTTTTCCATGCCGGGAATGCGCCTCCCGAAAGTGTGCATGAACCAGCTTGCAGCACGGATTGGAAGCGGGAAGCTGAAGGCAATGTTCTTGGGCCACTCGCCCTGTCTCTGCTGGACGCGCAGGTGCAGCCAACGGGCGGTGCGCGACTGCCACGCCAGCACGATCAGGACCACGCCCAGGGCGAACGGGAGGCCGGCGCAGAAGAACAAAAAGCTGACCCCGGTCGACTGCTGAGCCCAAAACATCAGCAGGCTGCCCAGCACGGTGACTCCCACGCCAATCCAGAGCGGGATCATCCAGGTAGAGCGCCAGCGGTCGAAGTCCGGCGGCCTGGCGGCAGGTTCGACATCCCCGACCAGCACAGGTCCGGCATCCTCTTCCGGAGAAACAGACGCAGCCGGCACCTCATCCGATATGCAGGGCAGCCGGGCATCATAACCCTGCTCATCCTCACCTGCCTCGCTCTCAGGCAGGGTGTGCAGCAGGTGCAGCCCCTCTTCGGCAGTGATCTTGCCGCTCTCGATCATATCCAGGATGAGGCGGCGTTCGTCTTCATTAGCCATAGCACACCTTCGTGGTTATTTCCCTTCTAAAGCTGCCAGGAGCTGCTCCGCCTCGGCGAGCGTGATCTTTTTTTGCTCCAGCATCTGCAGGATCATCAAACGCTCGGCGTCGGATACGGCTTCAGTGCCCGCTGGAGGGGTGGGCGGGACAGGTGGCGTAGGCCATTCAAACTTCCAGGTCTGCCGGGTAGAGGTCGGTGAGTGGCGTTCGCCAGCCTTCATTTTGTGCTCCGCTTTGCGCTGAGCCGCACCCAGCTTGCGCTCCAACTTGATCTGAGCGCGGCGCATCCTCTCCTGGGCGCGCCGGCTGGCTCTCTCGCTGGCCTCACGCGCCCGGCGCAGCACTCGCTCGGCCTCCTCCTCTGGCATGCCCGACTTGCCAACCAATGCCTCCAGTTTGGATAGGTGCTGGCTGAGGATTTCCATCTGGGTCTCGATCTGGACATCCACCTGGTCGGTGACCCGCTGCCCGACCTCCTCGGAGAACTCGGTAAAGGCCTCGTCCAGCTCATCCTGGATGTCCTCCATCTCAGCCCAATCGGCCTCCTGGCAGGCAAACAAGATCGAGCCGCCGGCATTCAAGCTCATGTGCGCCTCTCCTTTCCCCAGGACCAGCTGGTGCACATCTTCGGCCAGGGTGATCTTCTCCTCCGGTCGCCGGATGCGAATACGCCGGCCCCGGCTGTGAAAATCTACGCGCAGGCTGGCATCTGGCGGGACGAGGCACTGCAGATCGCCTGTAGCGCTGATGGTGTAGTTCTTCCCTGCCAGCGGGCACAGCTCCACCCGCGTGTTGCCTTGAGCGGCGGCTACGACATCTCCCTCGGTATCGCCCAGATCCAGGTTGCCGGATACCTTCTGCAGCGTGCATTTTCCCTGGACATCCCTGGCAATGGCGCTGCCCTGCACCTGCTCGACCCCCAGGTCGTTGGAAACCTGCTTGACAAGCAGATTGCCCTGCACGCTGCCAACTTGAGCCGTATCGATATCACGCATCTCCAGGCTGCCGTGCACCTTGCCGATCTCGAGCTTGCCTTCCAACATCTTGAAGCTGGCGTTGCCCTGCACCGTACCGGCATGCACCGAGGCTTCGAGCGGCACGCGCAGCACACAATCACCCTGGCAGCGGACAAGGATTTGATCGTCCTGTTTTTCCAATACGGCGGTATCGACTGCGTTCGAACGCAGCTGCACTTCCGGACGGTCCCAGCCTTTCACCTGTAAACTGCCCTGTATAGACTGGATGTCTACACCGGGCGCCTGGCTTGTGGCGACTGACTTTTGATCCATCGTTAATCTTCTTTCTCCTGGAGCAGCAGCATGGCTTTCTCTGCAGAGATGAGGCCTTTATCCAGGTCTTCAAGAATGCTCTTACGCTCCAGGTCCGTGAGGCCGGCGGTTTCGTCGACGCCGCCGGGCTCATACCCCAGAGCGCGCATCACTTCGTGCAGGCGGTTTCGAATGGTGGGATAGGAGAGTTTCAGCTCGTCTTCCATGCGGGTGAACTTTCCCTCGCAGCGGATGAAGACCTCTATAAACTCGATCTGCTCGCGGCTGAGCTGGCCGAAAGGACCGGCGTCGAAACGGCCTTCCAGGGTGGTATCGCAATCCCGGCAGTGGATGCGGGTAACGGTGATTTCACCGCCGCACAAAGGGCATTTCATGGGTAGGTTGTTCATGGTCCTCGATCCATTTTAAAGCAAAATTTATATTAACGCAATATTATATCCGTAATATTGAAAATGTCAAGCAATATTTTGAATAATATAAATATAGAAATTGAGATTAGAAAAAGCGGGGGACTTGCTATGACCGGTGTGGTAAATCCCGGCCGAGATTTCAAGAGCTGGTCAGCGCCGGTCCGACTGGATGAAGCTGGCTTGATTGGAGCAGGTGCAGGCTGTTACCACCTGAGAGTTGCGCGCCAGCGTGCCCAGGTATGGTTGGCTGCCGTTCTGTACGATCCAGCCTTCCAGGTTGAAGGCCAGCACACCTTCAGCCGGGACCCACTCCCCGTTATATTTGCGGGCAATATGGACATGCGTGCCGGTGCTCAATCCGCCCTCGCAGGAGGGATGACCAACCGGATCGCCTGCCTTCAGCAACGCTCCGAGCTGGGCGCGCCCATCGGTCGCCACGTGCAGGTAATAGATATTCCAGCCGGTGCGTTCATCGCCATCGCCATCCAGATCCAGGACGACTTCGCCGGTCGCCGAGCGCGCCACTACCCCATCTGCTACCGCGGTGGCCCACTGTGAAGTCGACTCGCAGCCCGAGGTGGTGAGCGGAGGGGCGAAGTCGATGGCGGCGAGCGGCGCGCCGGTGCCCCAGGCAGTGTGTGGCCCACCCGTGTAGGCCCAGATCAGGCCCTTTTCGAACGGCAGGTAAAACGGCGGCTGTTCCAGGCTGCCGGGGATGTGCGGCGCGTCCTGCGCCCACGGATCGCCAAACAGCGCCTGGTAGGTCTGGATGAAGCCATCCGGCGCGATGGCCTTCTCAAAACCGGCATCCGCCAGCAGGATATTGAAGAAGTAATGCAGGCCGACGGTGGCGGCATTCTGCCAGGGGTCAAAGCGCACCATGCGCCCATCTTCGAGATCGATGGAGGTCAGCTCGACCGTGCGCCAGCCGTAGTAGCCGTCATTCAATAAATTCGCCGCCCAAGTAAGCTGCCGGTACAGCCGCTGCTGGTCGCGTGCCCGGTAGCCCATTGGATAGGTCATGGCCGCCTCAGACGGCTCAGCCTGGCTCAAGGCGCCCGATTGGTATTCCAGCAACGCCAGCAGCAAGCGCGGGCTGACGCTGTACTCCAGCGCCACCAGATCAACGATCTGGGCCGCGCTGCGGATGGCGAAAGAAGCGTATTCGTAGTGGTTCTTCAGCCAGCCGGGCTGGCTGGAGATGTATCCGGCAGTGTCGAACCCGATCTGGGCGGGACCGTTGACGAACAGGCTGTCGGGGAAAATCTGGTACGAAGAGCCCCACAGCGGCAGGTAGTAGATGGGGATTTTCATCGGCATGCCGGGCGGCATGGTGGTGGTATGTTGGGGGATGAAGGTATTGGCAGCCTGGATCTCATCCACCGCCGTGTTGAAGCGCACCGCCAGGGCGGGCAGGGTGTCTCCCGTCTGGGCAATATAATCCACCAGTTCTCCCGGGGCGTACCTGGGACGCTCGGCGAACGAGGCAACACTCAGCTCCTCCTGCGGGGGAGCGGAGTTCGCCTGGGTAGGCGCTACCATAGGCGCGACTCCAGCCACCTGGGGCTGGCAGGCGCCGAGCAGGAGCGCAGCGGCGATCAGGAGGAACAGGGCTTTATTACGGATCATCCTGTGTGCGCATGATGTGCGTATCGAATTCCCCAAAGGTGGAGGCCTTGATGGTTGCCTCCCCACGCGTGAGCGTGCCTTCGTAGGCTTTATCTCCGGCGTGGGCTGCCCACCCGCTGAGCACGAAAGGCATTGGCCCGTCGGCGGCGATCCACTCCCCATTGTACTTGCGAGCGATGTGAACGTGGGTTCCGGTCGCTATACCGCCTTCGCAGGAGGGATGCCCGAGCGGGTCGCCCTGATCCACCCAGGTGCCTACCGGCACGCTGCTGGCGTTGGAGACGTGCAGGTGTAACAGCACCCAGCCGGTCTGCTCGTGCCCATCTCCATCCAGGTCCAGGACGACCACCCCACCTCCTGAACGCACGACCAATCCCGATGCCGAGGAGACCACCCAGGCATACGAATCCGTGCAGCCAGGCCTCGAGCTGGCCGGGGCAAAATCCAGCGCCGCGTAAGAGCCTTCATGCTCCCAGGCGCCATGCGGGCCGCCGCTGAAGACCCACAGCCGGTCTATATCGAAAGGCAGGATCAGGGACGGCTGGGTCAGTCCCGGCGGGTAAAGGGGCTCCACCGCCTGGGAGCGCGCCCAGGGATTGCCGTACATGCGCTGGTACAGGGATGGAAAGCCAGTTTCCATGTCCAGCGCCTGGAGCCAGTGCTCCTCATCATATAATTTTGAGAAGTAGTACTGCAACGCCACGCTTCCGGCGTTCATATCCGGTGCCAGGCGGGCGAAGACGCCATCGGAGAATTCCAGCTCGATCAAGCGCCCTTCCCGCCAGCTGTAGTAGCCCACCGAGAGGTGGTTGATCGTCCAAATCAGCTGGTGGTAAAGCCCTTTGACATTTTCATCGACGAGTCCCATCGGGTAATCGATCTGCGTGCGGTTGAGCGGCTGCCCGTAGACCCAATTGCTCTGGTATTCCAGCAGCGCCAGCAGCAGGCGCGGGTTGATCGAGTTCTCTAGCGCCACCCGCTGGATAATTCCTGCCCCCGTGGTGTTCTTGGTGCTCTGCAGCCACTCGGAGTAGGTGCTCAGGTAGCCGCCGGCCTGGTCTACGTAGGACTCGACATCAAAATCAGTCGCCGAGGGAGAGTAGACCACATCGCTGTCCGGCAGCAGGCGCTGGGATGAGGTGGTGTTCATCATGCGGCGCGGGATAATCAGCAGCTGGCCCGGAGGCAGCAGGTCTGTCCCGGACAGCGGCTCGGGAGAAGTGATCTCCTGCGGCTCCACTCCAAAGCGCATCGCCACCACCGGGAGGGTGTCGGCTGCCTGGGTGTAATACAGGATCGGCATCGTGTTGACCAGCGCGTCTGTGGGCGTCGGTGGGATCGCCGCCACCGGCTTGGCTTGAGGCTGTTCCGGTGTAGGTTCAGCAGGGTCGCTCTGTCCCGGGTCTACCGCTGGCAGCGGCGTGCTGAACAAGAAGGAGATATCCGGAGAGGTTGTGGGTGTAGAATTCGGCGGGATAAAGTAGCCGCCGGCAGCGCAGGCAGACGAAATCAAAGCCAGGCCCACCAGGAGGAAGACAATCCGTGAGCTCAGCCGCCAGTTTATTTCACGCCTGAAGTGCATTCTCATCACCAGGGTATCCCCACTGCCGCTAACGCTGGATAATATTCGCCGTCGAACGACCTTCGTAAGCCTCGACGACTTTTCCTTCGCGCTCCAGATAGCCGTCGTAGATGTCGCCGGTGCCGCGGGATGCCCATCCATCCAATACGAAGGGCAGCTGCTGGTCGGCAGGGATCCACTCCCCATTATACTTGCGTGCCAGGTGTACATGCGTGCCGGAAGACACGCCGCCTTCACAGGAAGGATGGCCTATGTGCTCGCCCGCCCGCAGGTAGGCGCCGGGCTGGACGCGATCGCGGCTCTCGACGTGCATATACAGCACCGCCCAGCCGGTCTGTTCCAGACCGTCGTTATCCAGGTCCTGGATCACGGCCCCATCACCGGCGCGCAGGATCTGCCCATCGGCGACGGCGGTGACCCATTCGTTGCTGGGGATACAGCCCAGGGCATCAGTGGGCGGGGCAAAGTCGAGGGCCGCCCAGGCCGAGCCATCGCCCCAGCCGCCGTGCGGACCACCGGTGAACGCCCAGGCCTTCCCAGATTCGAAAGGCAGCAGCATGGCAGGCTGGCGCAGCCCAGCGGGCAGCAGCGGCTCGATGGCGTAGTCGAAGGCATAGCCGAACAGGGCTGTATAGGTAGCAAACAGGCCTTCCGGAGAAACCGCCTTTTCCCAGCCCTGGCGATCATAAAGGGATGAGAAGAAGCGCTGCACTCCGGCTGTCCCCGCATTGATGGTTGGAGCAACCGGCACCATGCTGCCGTCGCCCAACAGCCATCCGGAGGCCCCGTTCACCCGCCACAAGTAGTAGCCCATATTGAGCTGGTTGGCAGCCCAGGCAAGCTGCAGGTACAGGTCTTCCCGCCAGGTATCCCGCAAGCCGATCGGGTATTTCATGGTCGCCTCGTCCGGTTTGGGCTGGGTGACCCAGCCGCTCTGGTACTCCAGGACAGCCAGAAGCAGGCGCGGGTTGACCGAATAGTCAGTGGCGATGCGCTGGACGATCTCGATGCCGGTGGTGGGCTTCTCTTCGATCTCCTCCCGGTGCCGCGCCAGGTAGCCGCCTTTCGCCTCGATGAATTGGGCGGCGTCGAAGCCGGCGCTGCCCGGGCCGTACACCAGCTCGGAGTCGGGAATGATCTTAAAACCCGTCCCAGTGCCGAAAGGAGTGGGCACCGGGATGGTCAGCTCCTGGCCTACTTCGAGCAGGTTGGGGTTCACCAGGGTGTTGGCTTCGACGACATCCTCCAGGCTGATCCCGTAGCGCTGGGCAATGGTGCCCAACGTGTCGCCCGGTTGGACAAAATACTGCAGCGGCTCGGTACGCAGGGTCGGGATGGGGTGGGGGTTATCAGGGGTTGGGGTCAGGATAGGTTCGCCAGGCGCCCGGGTGGGAGGCAGCAGAGAGACCTGTGTAGCCACGCTTCCGATGGGCTGGGGCTCAGCCTGACCGGGCACAATCCAGGAGGGTGAGTCTTCCGGCAGGACGGAGCGGGAGCAAGCCAGCAGCATCCCGAAAATGACGAGCAGCGACAGTGAGGACATCACCAGTCCGGTATATGAAGGACGGATCTTCATTTGTTATTTGAAATTCTACCCTGAATTGAAGCTGTCCGGCAAGGCTTAGCTGAAGATATTCTCATGTATAAGCGAGAGTATAATAACACGGTGCATTTATCATGCCATTGAGGGAGATATGAACAGTCCGATTGTAGAGTGCATTCCGAACTACTCCGAGGCCCGCCGGCCTGAGGTCGTTGAGGCCATTGCCCAGGCGGTCTGCTCCGTGGCGGGCGTGTGCCTGCTCGACCGCCATTCCGACCTGGACCACAACCGCACCGTGCTCACATTCGCCGGACCGCCCCAGGCGGTGGAGGAGGCGGCTTTCCGCTCGATCGCCCGCGCTGCAGAGCTGATCAACCTGGATGAGCACCGCGGCGCGCACCCGCGCATCGGCGCCACCGATGTCGTCCCGTTTGTGCCCATCTCGGATGTGGGCATGCAGGATTGCATCGAGATCGCCCGCCGGCTGGGGCGGCGGGTGGGCGAGGAGCTGGGCATCCCCGTCTATCTCTATGAGCAGGCGGCAACCCGCCCCGAACGCCAGAACCTGGAAGACATCCGCCACGGGCAATATGAGGGACTGAAAGACGCCATCCTGACCACGCCGGAACGCCAGCCCGATTTCGGACCGGCGCGCCTGGGAACCGCCGGGGCGACCGTCATCGGAGCGCGCTACCCATTGATCGCCTACAATGTCTACCTGACCAGCAGCGAGGTCGATATCGCCAAGAAGATCGCCCGGGTGGTGCGCCATTCTACCGGAGGGCTGCGCTACGTCAAGGCGCTGGGGCTGCTGGTGGACGGCCGCGCCCAGGTCTCGATGAACCTGACCAACTACAAAAGCACCACGATAGAGAGGGTAGTGGAGTTTATCCGCCGCGAGGCCGTGCGCTACGGGGTGGGCATCCACCACACCGAGCTGGTGGGGCTGATCCCGGAAGACGCCCTGGTGGGGGCGGCAGTGTGGCACCTGCAGCTGGACCAGTTTGATCCGGAGCAAATCCTGGAGCGCCGCGTGCGCCTCGCTATGGGTGGGCCCGGGCCAGGCGAGGGGAGCGCGGACTTCCTGGAAGCGCTGGCGAGCGAGAGCCCTGCCCCCGGCGGCGGCTCGGCCGCGGCGTATACGGGAGCCGAAGCAGCCGCCCTGGTCGCCATGGTGGCCCGCCTGACCGCCGGCAGGAAGAAATATGCCGCTGTGGAGCCGCAGATGCGCGCCGTCTTGCAGCGGGCTGAAACCCTGCGCCAGGGCCTGGCAGCAGCCGTGGAAGAGGACGCCGCCGCCTTTCAGGCAGTCATGGCGGCATTCAAGCTGCCTAAGGAGACCCCGCAGCAGCAGGACGCGCGCCGCCAGGCCATCCAGACGGCAACCCTGGAAGCAGCCTACGTTCCTCTTCAGGTGGGGCGCGACCTGGTCGAGGTGCTGGAGCTGGCGGTGCCCGTGATCGAGCAGGGCAACCTGAATGCCATCACGGATGGCGGCACCGGGGCAGAGCTGGCCCTGGCAGCGCTGCACGGCGCCAGCATGAACATCCGCATCAACCTTTCGGGCTACCAGGACCTGCCCGCTGCAGTAGAGATGTTGGACGATCTTCGCCAGCTGCACGCCAAGGCGGATGCACTGATCCAGCGCATCCGGGCTATCGTCGCCGAGCGGGGAGGCCTGGCGCTCCTATGAGCCGGGTTGGAAAATCGAGGCTGGCGGCGCTGCTGGCTGTCGCTGTGCTGCTCTCCGCCTGTGGAGCCGGCTTGCCCGGAACGCATCCGCCAGGCATAGGGCCGAGTGCGACTCCCGCGGCTGCGATCGTGGCGACAGCTGCCTCCACTGCGACCAAAACCGCGGTTGCAACCGCCACGCAGGCTGGGACACCCACATCTCCTCCGCCGCCATCGGTCTGGCTGGCGCCTTACTTACCGGAGTCTTTCCGCCGTTCGATACAGCTTGCGCCGGGCGTGGTCGAGGTCGGCGGCCCGGAGGGCGCGGCTTTCACCCTGCAGGTGGGAGAAGGTGAACCTCTCAGCCGCTGGGTGTACGCCCTGGCGGCGCCCTTCCCGACTGTCCCTGACGGTGTATCTTTTGAGGAACTGCAGCAAGCCTGGCAAGGCGCCGGCAGCAGCCGGCTGTTGATGGACGCATCCACCCTGGGTGT
>CAZGIX010000091.1:0-17007 GCA_964525785.1 uncultured Anaerolineaceae bacterium | reverse complement strand
GACCGATGATTCGGCGCTGGAGCCGCTTGATCCGCTCGATTTCCAGTTCGCCGGCGAGCCTATCCCCCCGCCGCGCACCGGCGAGGTCGTGCAAGAGACCTTCCCGCCCTCCGAGCCGCTCGCACCGCCCGAAACAATCGAAAGCGGCCCGCTGGAGGTGCTGCGCTTCTCCCCAGAAGGCGAGATGCCGGTGGCGCCGTTTATCTCCATCACCTTCAACCAGCCTATGGTGCCGCTGGCCACCCTGGAAGCGCTGACCGCCGAGCAGGTGCCCGTCCGCCTCGAGCCCGGCTTACCGGGCACGTGGCGCTGGCTGGGAACGCGTACGCTCACCTTCCAGTACGACTCGGCACTGATCGACCGCCTGCCCAAGGCGACCACCTACCGGGTGAGCGTGCCCGCCGGGACCCAGTCGGCAACCGGCGGCGCCCTGGCTGAGACGGTCGAGTGGACCTTCAGCACGCCTCCCCCTCAGGTCACGACAGCCTACCCGCAGGACATCCCCCAACCGCTCGAACCCATTATTTTCGTCGCTTTCGACCAGCGCATCGATCCGGCTGCCGTGCTGCCCACCATACAGATGAATGCCGGAAACCAGCCCGTGGCGCTGAGACTGGCTACCGATACAGAGATTGAGGCAAATAAAGAGGTCAGCCGCCTGGCGGAGGATACCCCCGAGGGGCGCTGGCTGGCATTCCGGCCTCAAGAGCCGCTGAGTGCCGACACACCGGTCTCAGTGGTCGTAGGTCCGGGCACGCCCTCCGCCGAGGGCCCGCTGGTGACGACCGAGGCGCACAGCTTCGGCTTCCAGACGTACGCCCCGCTGCGCATCGTGGAACATGGCTGTAGCTGGTCGGGCGACGAATGCCGTCCGCTTACGCCGTTTTTCATCCGCTTCAACAACCCGATCGACGCCGAGGCCTACCAGGAGAGCATGCTGCAGGTCGAGCCGGAGCTGCCCGGCGTCGGCGTGGATATCTATGGGGAGCATATCCAGATCCAGGGGGCCACCCAGGGGCAGACCACTTATACGGTCATTGTGGATGGAGATATCCAGGATACCTTCGGTCAGAGGCTGGGGCAGGATGCCCGGCTGACCTTCCGGGTGGGCAAGGCCGAGCCGACCCTGTTCGGACCGGAGGGCGTTTTCGTCACCCTTGATCCGGCTGCCAGCAAACCTGTCTTTTCAGTTTACGCCATCAACTATCCCCGCCTGGATCTCAAAGTATATGCTGTCCAGCCCTCCGACTGGCCGGCATTTCAGGAGTACCTGCGCAACTACCAGCGGACCGATGTCGTTAGCGAGCCGCCGGGTCGCCTGGCGCTCGAGCAGACCTTGCGCCCTGAAGCGGCTGCCGATACCCTGACCGAGGTGGATATCGACCTATCCAGGGCGATGGACGGCGCCTACGGGCATTTCATCGTCATTGTCAAACCGCCCAGCAGCCTGCTCCAGCAAGACCGCTACTGGCAAACTGTGCAGGTCTGGGTGCAGGTGACCCAGATCGGGTTGGATGCCTATACAGATCACAGCCAGATGGTCGCCTGGGCTACCGCGCTGCGCGATGGCGCACCGCTGGCTGGGGTGAGCATCACTCCCGGACCGGTTGGATCGCCAGCCGTCACCGGCGAGGACGGGGTTGCCAGTTTTGATATACCGGACGGGGCTACCTACCTGGTTGCCCGTCAGGGTGTGGACCAGGCGCTGCTGCCGCGCTCGAGCTACTACTGGGGCGAGGATGCCTGGAGTCGATCGACGCCCAACGACGAGCTGCGTTGGTATGTATTCGATGACCGCCAGATGTACCGTCCCGGAGAAGAAGTGCACGTCAAGGGCTGGCTGCGGCGCATCGGCGGGGTGCAGGATGGCGACGTGGGCCTGCCAGGCAGCGCCGCCACTGGCGTGCGCTACCATGTCGTTGATCCCCAGGGGAATGAACTGCTCAGCGGGGCTGCAGGGGTCAACGCCCTGGGTGGTTTCGATTTCACTTTCACCCTCCCGCAGGCGACCAACCTGGGCTACGCCCAGCTCATCCTGGATGCTGAGGGCAGCCGGGGTGGGTTGAACGGCTGGCAGTACACGCACAGCTTCCAGATCCAGGAGTTCCGCCGCCCCGAGTTCGAGGTGACGGCGCGCAATGAGACCCCTGGCCCGTACTTCGCTGGAGTGGATGCCACCGTGGCAGTGGAAGCCAGCTATTATGCCGGCGGGCCGCTGCCCAATGCCGAGGTCACCTGGCAGGTGTCCTCCTCGCCCGGGAGCTACTCGCCGCCCAAATGGCCTGATTTCACCTTCGGCACCTGGCAGCCATGGTGGTGGTACTCTGGACCGCTGATGGAGAGCGCTTTCGGCGGGCCGGGTGAGGAGATGACCTTTGAGACTTTCACCGGCCTGACCGACGCAGCCGGCGAGCACTTCCTGCGCCTGGATTTCGACCAGTACACCGACCCGCGTCCCTATAGTGTACGCGCGGAAGCGACGGTGATGGACGTCAACCGCCAGGCCTGGACGGCGTCCACCAACTTGCTGGTGCACCCGGCTGAGCTTTATGTGGGCTTGCGCAGCGAGCGCTACTTCGTCGAGCGCGGCGATCCCTTGAAGGTGGATGTGATCGTAACCGACCTGGACGGCAACCCCGTGGCAGACCGCCCGGTGGAAGTACGCCTCGCTCGCCTGGAATGGAAAGTGCGCGGGGGCACCTGGGGCGAGGAAGAGGTGGATGAGCAGACCTGCAAGCTGGGCTCAACCCTGGAGCCAGTCACCTGCACGTTCGAGACCCCCGTGGGCGGCAGCTACCGCATCACGGCCCTGGTCTCCGACGGGCTTGGCAGACTGAACCAGAGCCAGTTCACCCGCTGGGTCAGCGGCGCAGAGCAGCCTCCGGCGCGCAAGGTCGAGCTCGAAGCGGTCACGCTGGTGCCGGACAAAGAAACCTACCAGCCAGGGGATGTAGCCCAGATCCTGGTGCAGTCGCCTTTCAGCCCGGCTGAAGGGCTGCTGACGGTGAGCCGCAGCGGCATCTTATATACACAGCGCTTTATGATCGAGGATGGCTCTACCACCCTGCAGGTGCCGGTCGAGCAGGGGCATATCCCCAACCTCAAAATCCAGGTCGACCTGGTGGGCGCAGCGCAGCGCCTGGACGACCAGGGTGAGCCCGTGCCGGATGCACCGCCGCGGCCGGCTTATGCCACCGGGCAGCTCAATTTGAGCATCCCGCCCTTGCAGCGCACGCTCTCTCTGCAGGTGGAACCCCTGGCGAGCGAGCTGGAGCCGGGTGGGGAGACGACCATCCGCGTAGCCGTGAAGGACGCCAATGGACAGGCGGTGCCTGACGCCGAGCTGGCGGTTGTGGTGGTGGACGAGGCCATCCTGGCGCTGAGCAGCTACCAGCTTGCCGATCCGCTCAGCATCTTTTACGCCGACCGCCCGGCATACCTTGCCAGCGTATACGGGCGCGCCAGCGTGGTGCTGACCGACCCGCTGGCGCTGGCAGATGACGCCCAGGCGCGTGCTGCTTTGGATAAAGCGATGCTGCAGAGTGCTCCCGTGGAAGCGCCAGCTGCCATGGAAGAGATGGCGCCCATGCCGACCATGACAGCCGGCGCGGCTGCAGATATGGATGCATCCCAACCGCCCATCCAGGTGCGCACGGATTTCAACCCCCTGGCAGCTTTTGTGCCAGCGGCGCGCAGCGGAGCGGACGGTGTAGCGCAGGTATCCGTGAAGCTGCCGGACAACCTGACTCGCTACCGGGTGATGGCTGTAGCAGTCGATGCGGGCGGCAGCCAGTTTGGCATGGGAGAGTCGAATTTAACCGCCCGCTTGCCGCTGATGGTGCGCCCTTCGGCGCCGCGCTTTCTGAATTTCGGGGATGTCTTCGAGCTGCCGGTGGTGCTGCAGAACCAGACTGATAACCTCCTGCAGGTGGATGTGGTCGTGCGCACCACCAACCTGGAGCTGACCGGCAGCGCGGGGGTGCGCGTCAGCGTGCCGCCGCGCGACCGCATCGAGGTGCGCTTCCCGGCAGCAGCCGACATGGCGGGCACGGCCCGCCTCCAGATCGCCGCGGTGTCTGGCGAGTTCGCCGACGCCGCCACCATCGAGCTGCCGGTGTACACCCCGGCTACCACAGAGGCTTTTGCCACGTACGGCGTGATCGACGAGGGAACCGCCCTCCAGCCGGTGGCCGCGCCGCAGGGCGTCTTCTCGCAGTTCGGCGGTTTGGAGATCAACACCTCCTCCACCGCCCTGCAGGTCCTCACCGACGCAGTGCTGTACCTGGTTTCCTATCCCTTCGAATGCAGCGAGCAGCTAGCCTCGCGCATCCTGGCGGTGGCCGCCCTGCGCGATGTGCTGACCGCCTTCGAGGCCGAGGGCCTGCCCTCGCCGGAGGCGATGGAGGCCGCCGTGCAGCGCGATATCGAGCGCCTGGCGGGCCTGCAGAACGGGGATGGCGGCTTTCCATACTGGCGGCGCGGGCAGGATTCGATCCCCTTCAACACCATCCACGTGGCGCACGCCCTGCAGCGGGCCGAGTCCAAGGGCTTCTCGGTGCCCGCCGATATGAAGCAGCAAGCCGTGGAGTACTTGCGCCAGATCGAGAGCCACTATCCGGCGTGGTACAGCCAGCGCACCCGCCAGGCGCTGTCCGCCTATGCCGTGTACGTGCGCGATCTGATGGGCGATCCCGACCCGCAGAAGGCCCAGCGGCTGCTGCACGAAAAAGGCGATGACCTGGACCAGATCAGCCTGGAAGTCATCGGCTGGCTGTGGCCCGTGCTGCAGGATGCCGCCGACACCCAGGAGGATCTGGAGGCGATCCGCCGCCATGTGAACAACCGGGTTGTGGAGACCGCCGGGGCA
This sequence comes from uncultured Anaerolineaceae bacterium, assembly GCA_964525785.1. Taxonomy (GTDB): domain Bacteria; phylum Chloroflexota; class Anaerolineae; order Anaerolineales; family UBA4823; genus JAQBDA01. Next base: position 12,140 of record CAZGIX010000091.1, on the reverse strand, counting down.
GCCAACTTCACCACGTATTATGATGACCAGACTTACCTGCTGCTCAGCTCGGACCGCCGCACGGATGCCATCCTGCTGGATGCCATGATCGGCGACAACCCGCAGAGCGACCTGATCCCCAAGCTGGTCAACGGGCTGCTGGCGCACCGCACGCGCGGGCGCTGGTCGAACACCCAGGATAACGTCTTCGTGCTGCTGGCGCTGGACCGCTACTTCAACATCTTCGAGGCGCAGACGCCGGACTTCGTAGCCCGTATCTGGCTGGACGATGCCTATGTCGGGGAGCACGCCTTCCAAGGTCGCACGACCGAGCGGGTTGAGACCGACATCCCTATGGCGTACCTGATAGACGAGAGCCTGGGCGGGGGCGAGACGCGCATGCTGACTCTGAGCAAAGACGGCGCCGGGCGGCTGTACTACCGCTTGGGGCTGCGCTACGCCCCTAGCGACCTGGAGCTGGATCCCCTGGACATGGGCTTCGTCGTGCAGCGCACCTATGAAGGCGTGGATGATCCCAAGGATGTGGTTCAAGATGCCGATGGCGTCTGGCACATCAAGGCTGGGACGCGCGTGCGGGTGCGCCTGTCGATGGTAGCGGACAACCGCCGCTACCACGTGGCGCTGGTCGATCCCTTGCCCGCCGGGCTGGAGATCGTCAACCCGGCATTGGCAGTCTCGGGCAGCGTCCCGGCAGACCCCAATAGCCCGGATTACCGCCGCGGCTGGTGGTGGTGGACCTGGTTCGAGCACCAGAACCTGCGCGATGAGCGCGCCGAGGCCTTCACCCCGCTCTTGTGGGAGGGCGTGTACGAGTACACCTACATCGCCCGCGCCACCACCCCCGGAACCTTCGTTGTCCCGCCCGCCAAGGCTGAGGAGATGTATTCACCAGAGGTGTTCGGGCGCAGCGCCAGCATGGTGGTGATTGTGAAGTAGAAAATGCCAGGAGGCGCCCGGCGCGAATTCGAGTATATGCCCGGTCGAGGGAAGCGCTCTCTCGACCGGGTGCGTTTAACGTCTGAGCAGTACCATTGATATATGTGTTCTGCCTACGGAACAACCATCACTACAGCTATTCAGATTCATTTAGCAGCTCGCGCTTCAGGGATTGTGCCAGCCAGGCCTGGTAGTCTTCTGCTGACCAGCCCAAGTGCTTGACCAGCTCGTTGAACACCTCTGGCATGCAAAGCACCTGGAGGATGTCAGCCGCGCGGGCAGTGTCCAGGCCGGGACGCAGGTGTGGTTCCAGGCTGGAAGCGAAGGTTTGCATACCTTTTTGGCGACCTTTTAAAGCCTCGCTTAGCTCGGCGGCGGCCTCCGGATCGGCTGCGGCTGCTCCGCGGTAGATGGCGATCACCTCCACGCCCGTCTCCCACTGCTGGCGAGTTGCCTGCGCCAGCTGCTCCAGGCGCTCCTCGGGCGTAGCATCTCCTGGGTCAGCGTATACCACCTCTCGAATGCGCGAGACTTCGTGCCAGGCAGTCCGGATGGCGCGCAGAATTCCGCGCTTTGAGCCAAAGACAGCATATACCGTGCTGACTGCCACATCTGCCCGCCCGGCGATGGCTTCTATGGTAGTGCCTGTATAACCTTGATCCAAGAATAGCGCTTTGGCGGCTGCCACGATCATGCGGGCCGTGGCCTGGGCCTGGCGCTGGCGCAAAGTGGATCGAATTGGTCTCTTTTGTCCCTTGACAGCATTCATTGAGTGTAGTATAACTCCATTCACTAGAGTATAACTACATTATAAATAGAGGGTGCCAATATGTCAATGGATGATTTCTTCCACACGATCATTATCGGCGGCGGGCAGGCAGGCCTGGCGGCTGGCTACTTCCTCGCCCAACAGGGCAAAAGCCTGCTCATTCTGGATGAAAACAAGCGCACCGGCGAGGCCTGGCGGAGCCGCTGGGACAGCCTGCGTTTGTTCACGCCCAGCAAGTACAACGGCCTGCCCGGAAAGCCCTTCCCGAAGCCCGACTTCTACTTCCCGACAAAGGATGAAGTTGCCGATTATCTGGAGGAATATGCCGGGCAGTTCAGCCTGCCGGTGCGGCACGGAGCGAAGGTCGAGGGGCTAACCCGCAGCGACCAGGGTTACCAGCTATCAACCAGCGCAGGCCGTTTCTACGCCGGGAATGTGATCGTTGCCACCGGCCCTTATCAAAAACCCTATACGCCCGCCTTTGCCAGGGACCTCGATCCGGCGATCCTGCAGCTGCACTCAAGCGCATACTGCAACCCTCAGCAAATCCCGGTCGAGAATGTCCTGGTGGTGGGAGCGGGAAACTCGGGGGCTGAAATCGGCCTCGAGCTTGCCAGGGCCGGGAAGCGCGTCTGGCTAGCGGGCCGGGATGTGGGGAGAATTCCCGCCGACAAAGTGGGCAGAATCCTCGGAGGCCGGCCGTACTGGTGGTTCATCAGCAGGATCTTGAGTGTGAATACCCCCATTGGGCGAAAGATGAGGTCGGAAGTGCTCTACCACGGTGCCCCGTTGATCCGCGCCAACCGCCAGGAGGTTCTTGGCGCAGGCGTCGAAAGCACGCCGCGGGTATCCGGCGTCCAGTCCGGAAAACCCCAGCTAGCAGATGAGCGCAGCCTGCCGGTGGAAGGGGTCATCTGGGCGACCGGATTCCGCCCGGATTACAAATGGATCGATCTGCCAGTATTTGACGAATATGGCTACCCCCGCCACCAACGCGGGATCCTCCAGGGAGCGCCAGGTCTGTTCTTCGTCGGCCTGCCCTTCCAGACAGCGCTAAGCTCAGCCTTGCTTGGGGGAGTAGGCGCAGATGCCGGATACATCGCCCAGCAGATTGCTTGAAGCAGTTATCTTTATGTCGATTTCAGGGCGATTTTCACGATCTCATCGAACGTTAACTCGGCTGCCAGCTTACGCGCCCCCATGACCTGCGGGGAGGTTAATTTAGGTTCCAGCGCAGAGCGCAGTTGATCGGCGCGGGCTTTCGTTTCATCTTCGCTGGAAGGGTGATTCAAGACATAGTAGCACAGCAGGAGGGCGTTTTCCGCTTCGCCGGCCCCTTCCTGCAGGTAGCCTAATCCAGAGAGGGCATCCAGCGCGACTGGGATTGCTTTTGATTCAATCGAAGAACTCAGCCCATCCAGATAATATTTACGGGCCTCTGGGTAATCGCCAGCCATGATGGCTGCATCTCCTAAATAGGTCAGCGAGCGGGCAATATTCCAACCAGAGATGTATTCGCTGAAAATATCCAGGCTTTTAAGCAAATTTGATTGAGCCGCCTCGTATTCACCACCGGCTATACATACCAGCCCCAGGAAGCTGTATGCCGTTCCCATCCCCCAGCGGTTTTTCGATACTTCGCACAGGTGTATGCTCTCCCGCATAAAGGCCCTGGCTTCTTCAATTTTTCCTAATTTAGTCAGCGTCGGAACAATGAAGTTCAGCCCCATAGCGATCGAGTGTGGATCTCCGATAGTGCGCCATATGGCAATTCCAGCCATCATCTGCTCGTACCCCTCAGCATAGCACCCCATGTGGCTGGCAATGAAACCCAAACTCGTCAAGGCTAAGGCCTCAAGCCACCGGTCGTCGACCGCCCGGGCCAGGACGATACCTTCCTCCAGCAGAGATTTGGCCCGTGGGAAATCGCCGTTCATATGCAGGATGATCGATAAGTAGATCAGTGCATCCGCTAACAGGTTCTGGTCGCCAACCGGCCGCAGGACAGAGATACCTTCTTCATAGAGCACCTGGGCAGAATCGAAATCGCCTTTACGCAGGTACAGCAGCCCCTGGTGGACGAGAGCCAACCCCAGGACTCGTCTCCACGGATTGTCTTGTGGCTCGGCTTTTAGAACATCTACCAGCCGCTCGAACTGTTCGATCCCCTCCTGGAGCAAGCCGGCTATCTCGAAGTACCAGCCAAGAGCGCGCCCGGCACCTCCAATCTGGTCAAATTTCTTGTGGTCGATCGCCCAGGTCCATGCCGCGCGGATGTCATCGATCTCGTCCGTCAGACTTCGCATACTGTCTTGCTGAAGAATGCTCTTTAATGGTCTTTCATACGTACCCACAAGCCGCAGGTAGTAGGCGCAGTGACGCTCGTAAGTTTCGAGGCTGTGCGGATGCTCATTCAGGTGCGAAAGGGCATACTGGCGGATTACTTGATGCAGGCTGTAGCATCCACTCTCGTTGCGGCGCACGAGCGACTTGGCGCACAGGGAAGCCAGCAGGGGCAGCGATGCCCCTGCAATCTGGTAAGCCGCAGCACGGTCGAATCCTCCTTGAAAAACAGATAGCTGGCAAAGGGCCATGCTTTCATCTTCGGTCAGCAAGTTCCACGAGTGGTCAAAGGTAGCCCGGATGGATCGATGGCGCTCGGGAATATCGCGCATCGAGGTGGACAGGAAATCCATATTGGACTGGATTTCCTGCGCAATCTCCCGGCAGGAAAGCACGCCTACCCATGCCGCCCCCAGCTCTATCGCCAGCGGAACGCCTTCAACCAGCCGGCATATTTGCACAATGGAGGCTTGCTCATCAGGCGCGGCTTGAAAATCCGCCTTTACCCGCCGGGCGCTGTTCATAAATAGCTCTATCGACTTGTAGTCCTCTACGGGTCCCGCGTAATCGGTTGGCGGGACGGAAAGCCCGTGGAGCTCATACGTCCATTCACCATGTAAATTCAAGCGCTCCCGCGAGGTTGCCAGAATGCAGACATTTGGCAATCGCCGGAGGATATCGGTAACCAGCTCAGCCACGCCGGATTTGTCATCCTGTGCGGGAGCCCGGACCAGCAGATGTTCCAGGTTGTCGAAGACAAATAGCGCTCTCTCTACGATGTGGCTGGATAAATAGCTGAACAGCTGTTCCTTCGGTTCGGTAGGGCCGGAAAAACCGAAATTGAGCACGTCGCCTACAGCCGGGGCAATTTCTTCGGGAGAATTTATTGAACTGAGGGGAACATAATAGACGCCCCCGGGAAATGCCGGAGGCGCACAGGAAGCGAACTCGATCGCCACGCGGGTTTTCCCGATGCCGCCGACGCCCGTCAGCGTAAGCAGCCGGCATTGCGGATCATCGAAAAGCCTCGCCATGGCGGCTAATTCGTTCTCCCGGCCAATTAACGGCGTGGCTTCTAGAGGCAGTCGTGCTGATGGTGCAGGCTCCTGCGGTACAGCACCGGGCATAACACTGGGCTGTAATTGTCGCAGTGTCCGCAGGTCGGGGAGGGGAGTGGGAGATTCGAATACGGGTCGCTGTAGCCGCTCCGGGTTCAGCTCGCCCCGCGCGATGCGAATGAAGGTCGGCTGGTCTTCAATTGGGATCTCAAGAGCCTGGGCTATTAGGGCGGCAAGCTGTTTCGAAGGTCTCCGGTCGCCCGATTCGATCTTGCGTAAAGCCCCAATAGAACAAGCCGCGCGTTTGGCCAGCTCGTCTTGGGTCAAGTCGAGAGCCTTTCGACGAAGCTTGAGCCATTCACAGAACATGAGTGAAGAGTATTTATCAGCCACGCTTGTCATGAAAATTGTAGCACATTTTGGGGTGATGCCTGGGGATATTCCTGCCCCCTATCAGCTTCACGTTGGTTGTTTAATGGGGCTAAGAAATGAGACGGAGCTATCAAGACTAAAAAGGGAAAAATATCATGTACAACAAAAAACTGTTCATCCTGATCACATCCGGGCTGCTGGCACTGTCCATTGTGATCGCCATTATCCAGATTTTGGGGATCCCATTGAAAGACGTCTTCGCAGCCATTGTCATGTACGCGCTGCTCGGCGTGCTCATCCTCACCCACATCCTGCGCTTTGCAGTCGTTGTATTAGGTGTATTGGCTGTCTATCGACTGATCCTGGAACGGCACTACAAGCAAATGGCAGCCTAGGCGTGTACCATAACCAGTTGGCAAGAATTTCATAATTTTTCTTGATTTGGAGGTCAAAATGTTAATCGCATATCTGCTCATTCTTCGATTAGTCCATATTGTTGCCAGCTTATGCTGGGCAGGCGGCGGGTTCATATTCTTTTTGTTCGTCGATCCGACTGCCAAAGCCCTGGCCCCAACGGGCATGCAGTTCGTCCAGTACATGGTGACCAAGCGCCGCTTCAGCATTTTTATGGTCGTTTCCAGTACTTTGACCGTGTTGAGCGGGGCATTGCTCCTCTGGCAGCGGGCTGGCGGTGGATTGCTGGACTATGCAAGCACCGGTCCCGGACTTGGGTTCACCCTCGGCTCGATTGCCGGCGTCATTGTCTACTTCATAGGCATGTTCGGCGTCAATCCCCGCGCGGTAAAACTGGCCAAACTCGGCAAGGCAATCGAGTCCTCCGGAGGCCCGCCCACCCCGGCTCAGGGCGCGGAGCTGCACAAGCTGGACAGGGAAATGTCAGTCCTCGGCCTGGCGGACTTTCTGCTGGTTGCACTATCCCTGGCGCTCATGGCTTCGGCACGCATGTGGGTCATTTGAGCGACCAAACGAAACACAATATTGATCTTCTCCAGGCTGCCTCGTGCCTGGAGAAGATCAGCAGCGATAGGCTCTGCAACGAATATTCAGGATGAAACACACCATGCGATCAAGATACGTTTGGGCTGCTCTATTCTTCTTCATAATGCTCGTTCCAATGTTTGGTCTGCTGGTCACAAGCTGCAGCTCCTCCGAGGTCCCAGATCGGCAGGTCGAGGCCGGTAGACCCGTTTACACGCCAACCGGACCGGAAGCTATGCAGGTGACGCCTCTGCCAGATCGCCCGAGCCTGCTGGAGGAGCATTGTGCCCGCTGTCATGACGTCCAATGGCTCGAAAAGGCCGATAAGCCTCGCACCGGATGGGAACAGACCTTGACTCAAATGGAAAGCTTGGGCGTGCAACTGAGTGATACCGAGAGAGAAGCCTTGCTCGACTACCTCGCCGTAGATGAACCATGAGCTTTCACAACAGACCATCTCCTGACAGGTATTTATTCAGTACCATTTATCTGTGACCAGATCGAGATAGGAAACGAAAAAGGAGTTATCCGTGTCTTATAATAATATTATCGGTGATCAGATTCTTACAATTCCGGTAAAAGCGGGTGGCATCAGTACTTCAGGTTTGCCAGTTTTCCAAGAGTTGAGTAAAACCAGCCATCTGAATGGTGTATCAACCGTCGATTTCCACATCACAGCCAAATGCAGCCAGGCATGTCCATACTGCTGGGGGCCGCGCCGTTTCAGAAATCCCGTGGACACACAAGCTGCCCAGCTAATTATTGCCCGCATCAAGGAGCTGGGCGTACGGCGGATTGTTTTCACTGGCGGTGACCCTCTTCAGCGCCCTGACGCCTCGGACTTGATCCGCTATGCCAAAGGGATTGGGCTCGAAACGGCCCTCTCTACAACCGGGGATCTCGTCACGCCCGAGCTGCTCCAAGACCTCGCTCCCTACCTCGATTTGATCTCCCTCCCATTGGATGGCTCAACGGAAGAGGTAAGCGCCAGAACCAAGCATCCAGGGCATTTCGCAGTCATTATGAGATCGCTTGATTGGCTCCGGTGTTATCCCAACATTGATGTAAAGGTATGCACGCCTGTCACACGCCGAAATCTGGGTGATGTTCCAGCCATTGCTCAACTTGTAGAGGGGTACTCCCTTACTACCCAGGCGAGGGTGTTCTATAACGTCTTTCAGGCTTTCCCACGTGCCATGTTTTCTGTTAAATGGGAAAAACTAATCATAACCGACCAGGAGTTTGCAGCGCTGAGGCAACAGGTCGGGACGCGTACAGGCATTCGTATCAATTACCTTGACCACAAAACCCTGGACAGGCTGTATGTCATGGTATTCCCCAATGGAAGCATGATTATCCCCCGGGGTCCCGACTACCTGAATTTCGGCCCATTCGTGGAAGTTGAGGATTTTAATCATGCTCTAAATGCCAGCCAGTTTGACCTGGAGAAACACCAACGGCACTCACGCGAGTGGGAAAAAGGAGCACCGGCCGGGCGGATATTGTACGCCAACCTGCGCGGTCAGACCGGTGGATACGCACAAAACGTAGACGCGCAGAATTAGCGGTAGTCAATTATGAAGTTGATCAAGCCAAAGCGGCAACTCCCCAATGTAGATGCCAGCGGACAAGAGGATTCATTATGAAAATCGTCGAATATAACGAAGTCGATCCGCTCAAAGCCCTGTTTGTATCCAAGCTGGCGCTTGACTTCGCACTAACGCCAGAGCTGGCCGCGCACATCCGCCAGACAGACCCGCGCCCATTTCCCTGCCTGGCAATTTACGCCGTAGAGGATGGCGAAGTCCTGGGTCAGGTGGGTATCTTTCGCCTACCGATGATCTCTACGGAAGGCAGGGAAGATGTAGGCGGTCTGTGGGCTGTCTCCACACACCCGCATTATTCCGGGCGTGGGGTTGCCTCAGCTTTGATTGAAGAGGCCCATGCACGCATGCGTGAGGCCGGGCTGCGTTTTTCCACACTGGGTACCGACAGGTACCGCGTGGCGCATAAACTGTATCGCCAGCATGGTTATACAGAGACGAATGTGTGGGTGACGGCATTGGCGGACTGGGAAACGGCGCACCGCCCCACCCGCCTGCGCGCCGAACCTCCGGGGCCAGAAGGTTACAATTTAATTGAACAAATATTTATGGACATTGCCAAGGATTACCTGGGTTTTGCCTGGCGCCACACGCCTTTTGCGCGCCTGCGCCGGGTTGACCTTACGGATGTTTGGGTCCTGCGAGAGAACGCCCGCATTGTTGGATATGCACTTGCGCACCCAGACCAAACCATGCTGACCATCTCGAATTTTGTCCTGCAGCCAGGGATCGACGCAGCGGAGGCCATCGCCGCGGTTGCCGCGCAGTTGAAGTCGGGTTATGTCCAGGTGAACGCCAGCCGCCCCTGTGAGATTGCCAGCCTGAAACGCGCCGGATATCAGGTTGCCAATCCTACCTGGGGCGGATTCATGATAAAGCCCCTCGTGCCTGAAGTGACCATTGAAGATGCCTACCGGCTGTTCGGCATCGGCACGGACCGGTTCTTGATCTCGTGGCTGGATGTGACTTGAACATCTTCCCTTTGTCAAGCACCGGTTGTTATGACCATTCAGATTGCATGCGACGGCGGAGCATAAACCAAACCAGGATAAACAGCAGCACTCCAATTCCCAGCAGCGTGGCATATAGACGTATATCGACCAGATCGCCGCGCAGCATCAGGCTCTGCATCAGGCGAATGGCATAAGTTGCCGGCAGCATCCAGGAAATCGCTCGCACCGGCTCCCACAAGTAACGCAGATCCAAAAAGAAACCGCTGAAAAACACACTCCCCAGCAGAATGAACATGGCATACTGGACCGCCTGCAGCTCTGTCCTGGCAAATAATGAGAGCAAAAAGCCGGTGCCAAGGGCAGTAAAAAGCAGCGTCAGCACCAGGAGGGCGTAATTCACCCATGTCCCGAGCATTGGCACCTTGATTGCCAGAACGATGGTTGCAGTAATCACAGCCGCCAGGGCAGCGCCAACCAGGAGGTAGCTCAGGTATTTTCCAAGCAACGCCTCCAGGGAGCTGAGAGGGGAAATGCGAAACAGCTCCATGCTGCCGGAGCGCTCCTCACGTACGATAGCCAGCGCAGAGAAAGTAATTGCCAGGTGCTGCAGCAGCAAGACCACCGCCGCCGGGGCATAGAAGTCCACCGGTCTGATGTTAATCGCCTGCAAATTCACCGTCTCGCTCCTGAGAGGCGCCACAAGCACCCCTGGCTCGACGTCCTGGAAATCCTCCAGCTGCGCCTCGAGATTACTGAGGTCGCTGTCGAGCTGGTCCAGTTTTTCCAGCTCCGACTGGTAGCTTGCCTTTCCTGCCTGGATGCTGCTTACCTCCTGGTTGTGCTCCTGCAGCTGCGTCAGGTAGTCTCTGGTCGCCTGGTTCTCAGTCGAGACGGGTGCCCCTTCTCCGTCGACCATCTGCCCGTCAAGGCTGCTCATTAATCCCAGGCTGCCGCCGACCAGGAGCGATATGGCGTCGATTTCTCCATCAAGCTGCACCTGTTCGTCCTGGGCAGCCGCTGCATTTCCTGCCTCCAGCGCCTGCCGCATCGCATCCACCCGCTGGTGGGCATTCTCCAGTCTCTGTTCCAGAGTGGAGGCATTTTCCTGCCCTTGTTCAGCGTATGTGCGCACAATCCTCCGGTTTATCTCATCAATATAGGTACTGCCAAAATATCCAATATAGCTCACCTGGGAGGGATCCATCTCATTGTGATAGAACTGCACCGCCACCTGCTGGTTGCCACGTAACGTCTTAGGGATGTCCGGCGGAATTACCACAACCATATCTAAACTGCCTTGCCTCAGCGCCTGCATGGCGGATTCCCGATCTGAGGTGGTTCCCTGGTAGATCACGCCTTGTCCAAGGGAGGTAGCCATACTCTCCACCTGCTGCTGGTAGGGATCGCCGTCCTGCATAACAATCATGGTCCGCAGAGGGCGCGCTTCGTTGCGGTAGCCGATCCCAAACAGCAGCATGATCAGGAAAGGTCCCAATACCAGGGTGAGGATCAGCGGCGTCTGCCGGAGCACTTCTATCGTCTCTTTGCCGATGAAAGCAGAAGTGCGGATAATAAATCGATAGGCCTCAGTAAGCAGCTTACGCACGCTTGCTCTCCTTGTTGATCAATGCCACGAAGACATCATCATAAGCCGGCAGAAATTCCTGGATCGATTCGATCTCTGTACCGGTGTTTTTGCTCCACTCCACCAGCTCGGGGATGGCTGTGGCTGCCTCATCAACCGTAATCCGGACTTCATTTTCACCTACCCGCCCGGTCTGCCGGACAAACGGGAGCTGGTTGAGCGCCTGGATGCGATCATAGTTAATCCGCTCGATGGAGCGGAGCATCACCAGGTCGCCTCCAAATGCTTGCCTGCGCAGTTCTTCAGGCGAGTCCAGAGCAGCCAGCCTGCTATCTACCATCACGCCTACCAGATCGCAGTAAGCAGCATCCGACACATATTGGGTAGTAACAAACAGGGTGATACCGCTTTCTTTTAGATCGTGGAAGTGCTGCCAGAATTTCTGGCGCAGCACAGGGTCCAGGCCTGTTGTGGGCTCGTCCAGGAACATAAGCTCCGGTTCGTGGACAAGTGTGGCCGCCAGGCTGAGCCTGCGCTGCATCCCGCCTGAAATCTGCCCCACCTTTTTATGCCGGTGATCCCACAGCTCGACGAACTCGAGCAATTCCTGCATGCGTTGTGAACGTCTGAACCCCACTCCGTATACTGAGGCGGCGAAGCTCAAGTTCTCCCATACCGATAAGTCCGGATACAGGACAAACTGCTGCGGCATGTAGCCGATCTTTTCCCGATCTTGGCGGCTGAATTTCCCGGGTTTCTTACCCAGGATCTCCACCTCCCCGCTGGTGGGATGGTATATCCCGGTGAGCATGCGGACTGTGGTCGTCTTGCCGCACCCGCTGGGGCCGATAAACCCAAACACCGTGCCGTGAGGAACATAAAAAGAGACGTCATCCACGACCACCTGGTCGCCAAATTGCTTCCTCAGGTTCCTCACCTGAATTGTATGGACCGCAGCCGCCTGGTCCGCACGGATGCTGTTCTGGTCGATTTTTTCATGTACTAACGCAGTCTCAATCACTTATTTGGCCCCCCCATCGCTTTCTTCTTTTTATCTCCATTCGTAACCTTTTCGCGCAGGTTCTGAAACTTAACCTGAACACTCTCCAGCTCCTCGTCCGAAGCATTTTCAAGACTGACCATGTTATCGCTCGCCTCTTTCACTGCATGGATGAGCTCGTCAAGCTTCAGGTTAATCGCTTTGGTCTCTCGATTCTGGGTGTTCTGAATGAGGAAGACCATCAAAAATGTGATAATGGTTGTCCCGGTGTTTATTACCAGCTGCCAGGTATTTGAGAACCCGAAGAACGGGCCTGATATCAGCCAGGCAAGGACTATGAAAACCGCCGCGAGAAATGTCCAGGGTAATCCAGCTAGGCGCGAGATATACCCGGCTATTTTTCGAAATGTTTCGTTCATGCTCCTCCTATAAGGGTCGGCAGGTTACTTTCCCCGTCGCTTTTTAATCTCGTCTTTAGACAAAAGTAACACTCCCGACATACGGTCGGGTTGAAAAACAGC
>CAZGIX010000090.1:0-17029 GCA_964525785.1 uncultured Anaerolineaceae bacterium | reverse complement strand
TATTGATGCTTCTGATCCCACTCTTGCTGTTCCTGGACCTTAAGGGGGTCATCCCGCCGGCCTGGCGCTGGTTCTGGATAGCAGGCCCACCGCTGTTATATCTGCTGCTTTACCTGGCAAACCCATCCCAGGCGCGCAGCTGGTTCGGATTGGGGATGCTGGCTATAAATCTGTACATCCTGGCATGGTCTGCTCAGAGACTCAGGAACGCCAGGCGCAATCCAGTTTAAAGCATGCTGATTTCAAGCCGGATGATCAGTAAATCCTCGCTGGCGATATGATCGAGCGCCTTACTTCACCTGGAGCGTCACCACGGTCAGCTTGCCGGGCTCGACCTCCACCAGCGTCTGGTGCATCTGCTGGCCCAGCCAGACGGAGATTTGGTACTCGCCCGGGGGTAGGTCGCCGATGGCAAAGTTCTCCTGCCAGGGGTTGCTCCCGGTCAGATCCTTGTCCATGTAGGTGCTTATGTAATACTGCTCCACAGCCGGCTGTCCCGGTCCTCCCAGCAGCTCCAGGACAACGTTGTTCACTTCGATGAAATCCCCGTTGGCATCCACCAGCCGCCCGGCCAGCGCTCCCAGCACCTGCCCGTCTGCCCCGCTGAGCGGTGCCAGCCACAGCTCCGGGTTGACCGCCGCTTCGGGCTTGTTCTCACCCAGGCGTACTTCGAAGTGCAGCATGCTGCCGGCGATATTGCCGCTCATGCCCACCTTGCCGATCTCCTGACCGGCGGATACGCCATCGCCCTCTTTGACCAGCACCTCCGACAGGTGCGCGTACAGGGTGTAGACCGGCTCTGAGACGCCCGCCAGGCTGTGCTCCAGGATCACCAGGTTGCCGTAGGTGTTCGGGCGTGAGGCATAAGACTTCACGCTGTCGTCGCCGGCGACCACCACGCGCCCGTCTGCGGCGGCCACCACGGACGTGCCGGTGGAGTTGAGGAAGCCGGCACCCAGGTTGGCACCGCGCTTGGAGCGATGGTACTCGCCAAAGCGGTAGGATGGATCGTACTCTATCCGCCCGCCCTGGCTCACCGGTCGACCCAGCGGAAACACACCTTCCAATCTGCAGACCTCTTCGGCGCAGCCCGATGGGGCTTGCCCGGCAGGTGCCGCCGGTGGCGCTTCCGTTGGCGCAGGCGGCGGCTCGGTGGGAGGCGGAGCCTCAGTGGGCGGGAGGCTGGTCGGCGCAGCCTCCGCAGGCGGTTCGGTCGGCAAAGCCAGCTCGGCTTCCGCCGGTGTGGGGGAAGCCTGTGCGCTCACCGGCGGAGGGCTTGTTTGGGGCGGCTCTGCGGTTTGGCCTCCAACCTGGCAGGCGACCACAGCCATTGCCAGGATCAGGATAATGAACATAATCGAGGAAATATACCCGGTCTTCATCATCTTCGATAACACCTTTTCTTGGGCTTCTACTCGATAACCATCGGGTTTCCTGCGTGGCTACCAGGGTGCGTTGACGATAAACACATACGCAAAAAATGTGCAGGCGACAATGCTGCACAAGGCAACCGCAGCAATGGCGATGATGACAGCCATCGCCACCTGGCTGCCGGAGCCAGTCGATTTACTGCTTGGCCCTGGCTGGGACGGAGAACTGACTGAATACTCGGGCGCACCGGCTGGTTCCGACGGCGATCCTGGGGCGACCTCACTCATGATGTTCCTCCTTGGCGCGGCGACACGCCGGTAATGTTTCCGGTAAGAGCATAACACAGCGGGTAGTGCGAGTCAATTAAACCTCAGTTAAGGAAACCCCTTGACTCTCCCCCTGCTGGATGGTGTATGATCAGTCACAGCATGCACATGGGCGCTTTATCCATTTGGATCCCCATCATAAATTGGACCGCGCGGACCTGATCGATGTTCAGAATAGGTGATTTTTCAAGGCTCAGCCGGGTGCCGGTGAAAACCCTGCGCTACTACGACGAGATCGGCTTGCTCAAGCCGCGCGGCATAGACCGCTTCACTCGCTATCGCTACTATTCCGTTGACCAGCTGCCCCTGCTCTACCGCATTCTGGGGCTCAAGGAGCTGGGCTTCTCGCTTGAGCAAATCGCCCGCCTGCTGGAAGGGGATATCTCGCCTGGGCAGCTCCGGCGCATGCTGGAGGTGCGCCGGGGAGAGATCGAGCAGCAGCTTGAGCAGGGACACTACCAGCTCAAGCGCCTGGAGGCCCGGCTGAAACAGATCGAACAGGAGGGCAAAATGCCTGATTACGAGGTTATTCTCAAGAAAGTTGATCCCCGCTGGGTCGCCTCTGTGCGCGGGGTGATCTCCAGCTATGATGAATCGGGACCTGTTTTCGACCGCCTCTTCGACGAGGCATACAGCTACGTCCATCGCCAGGGGGTGCGCAGCCCGGGCTGCGGCATCGCCGTCTACCACGAAAAGCAGGGCAGCGACGAGAACATCGAAGTGGAAGCGCTGGCTGAGCTGCCGGGGTCCATCCCGGGCAGCAGCCAGGTGCAGGTCTACGAGCTGCCGGCGATCGAGACGGCTGCCAGCATGGTGCACCACGGTCTGTTCGCCACCCTCGGCAAGGCCTATGCCGCAATCCTGGCCTGGACCCAGGAGCACGGCTACCGCGTCAGCGGGCCGGCGCGTGAGCTCTATCTGAGCTTTCAAAAGGACGGCGATCAGAACCAGTACGTCACCGAGATCCAGCTCCCGGTGATGAAGATCCAGCAAAGGAAGGCTGCAGTGGAACCTGAGATTGTCAATTTGGAAGCATTCCTGGTGGTCGGGCTGCCCTACCTGGGCGACAACGAGGGGGGAGAGATCGGGCAAATGTGGGGCGAGTTCGTCCCGCGCATCCCGGAGATCCGCCACCTGGCGCCCGGCCCGGCAGTATCTTACGGCATCTGCAGCCCCAATCCCACGGGGTTGATCGACTACATTGCCGCCCTGCCTGTGACCCGCCTGGAGGATATTCCACCGGGCATGGTCGGCAAACAGGTACCCGCGCAGACGTATGTGCGCTTCGAGGCGCGCGGGGTGGAAGATATCGGACCCACGTACCAGCGCATCCTGAAAGAGTGGCTGCCCGCTTCAGGCTACCAGCCCGGCGACGGTCCCGATTTCGAGTTTTATCCGGAAACTTTCAATCCCGATGACCCCGAATCGACGGTTTACATCTATTTCCCCGTCCAGAAAGCCTGATCATTCCAGACAAATATGATTCGCCCCGGATTTGATCTTTACCGGAGCGAATCATATTTGTTACGCTGTTTACCCAATCCCTCCTGCCCCTCTACCCGGTGGGAAAGGGGGATTTCGGACATAAGAATAGAATTAGCTATCTCTGTGTACTCTGCGCACTCTGTGGTGAGTGAACCCTACTCGCCAAACTTGATCCCCTGGGCCAGGGGCAGCTCTTTTGAGTAGTTGATCGTATTGGTCTGGCGGCGCATATAGGCCTTCCAGGCATCGGAGCCCGATTCGCGCCCGCCGCCGGTCTCTTTCTCCCCGCCAAACGCCCCGCCGATTTCAGCTCCTGAGGTGCCGATATTGACGTTGGCAATGCCGCAGTCCGATCCGCTGGCTGAGAGGAAGACCTCCGCCTTGCGCAGGTCGTTGGTGAAGATGGCGCTGGACAGCCCCTGGGGTACGTCGTTGTGCAGGTGAATGGCCTCCTCCAGGCTGCTGTACTCCAGCAGGTACAGGATGGGGGCGAACGTTTCGGTCTTGACGATCTCCGTCTGGGCCGGCATTTTGACGATCGTCGGCTCGACAAAGTTTGGCCCCAGGCCGGTGTGCACACCCCCGCCGGTGAGGATTTCGCCGCCGTCGGCGCGCGCCTGCTGCAGGGCATCCAGCATGTCTTCTACTGCGGCATTGTTCACCAGCGGCCCCATCAGGGTGGTGTCGTCCAGCGGATTGCCCATAGGCACCTGCCGGTAAGCATCTACCAGCCGTCGGGCGAGTTCGCTGGCGATATCCCTGTGCAGGATCAGCCGCCGGGTGCTGGTGCAGCGCTGACCCGCCGTGCCCACCGCCCCGAACAGGATGGCGCGGGCTGCCATATCCAGGTCGGCGTCTTCTGTGACGATGATGGCGTTGTTGCCGCCCAGCTCCAGGATGGTGCGCCCAAATCGCCGGGCGACCGCCTCGGCGACATGCTCTCCGATCTTGGTGGAGCCGGTGAAGGAGACCAACGGCACGCGCCGGTCGTTGAGCAGCAGCTCGCCCACATCCCGCCCGGAGCCGATCACCAGGTTGAATATCCCGCTCAAGCCATGATCAGCCATGACCCGGTTGGCAATCACCTGCACGGCAATGGCAGTCAGCGGCGTCTCGGACGACGGCTTCCACAGCACGGTGTCGCCGCATACTGCAGCGATGGTGGAGTTCCATGACCATACGGCTACCGGGAAGTTGAAGGACGTGATCAGACCCAGGATGCCCAGCGGGTGCCACTGTTCGTACATGCGGTGACCGGGGCGCTCGGAGTGCATGGAGAGGCCGTAGAGCTGGCGTGACAGCCCAACGGCAAAATCGGCGATATCGATCATCTCCTGCACCTCGCCGCGTCCTTCGGCGCGGATCTTGCCCATCTCCAGCGATACCAGGTCGCCCAGCGGCTCTTTCATCTCGCGCAGGGCGTCGCCCAGGTCGCGCACCAGCAGGCCGCGCCTGGGCGCCGGCACCGCTCGCCAGCTCAGAAAGGCTCTCTGCGCGGCCGCAGCCACCTGCTCGTAGATCGCTGGGGTTGCCTGCACAACCCGGGCGATGGGTTCGCCGCTGGTCGGGTTGTAGGAGACCAGCTCTTTGCCTTCGGGTTCCGAGAGCCAGCCTTCCGCTCCGATGCAGGCTCCCAGGTTGAGTTCTTCGATGCCAAGCTTGCTCAGCAGTGCTTTCATGAGTAGGACCTCCTTGAAATTGCGATGGCGGCTTCAATCGTGTCACAATTTTAATCCCGAATCCACGATAAATAAGAAATGGATTAAACCTCTCGCTCCGGGGGAACCCGGTCTCGAGAAAAGGCGTCATAAACTCGAGCTACCGGGTGTGCAACTGTGGAACGTCGCCCCTTTGCAATACATCATCCCGATTCAGCGGTAGTAAAACAATTGGTATATCGAATAGGAGCAGAAAATGAAGAAAAGATGCGGCCCATTGTTTCCCCTGACTGGCGTCGCGGTGCTGTTTCTGGCAGCCTGTTCTGTTAGCCCTGCGACCACCTCTGAGCCCTTAGTCGAAAAAACTATCTATATCGGACCGCAGCTTGTCGACTGTGCAGGCGTGGCCCCGCAGCAGTGTATGCAGGTGAAAGAAAGCCCCGAGGCCGAGTACACCCTGTTCTATGACCAGATCGAAGGCTTCGAATACGAGGCTGGTTACGACTACACATTGAAAGTGAAGGAAGAGAAAGTGGAAAACCCGCCTGCCGACGCAGCGGATTTCCGCTGGATCCTGGTCGAGATAGTCAGCAAGACCGCCGCTAGCGCCCCGCCTGCAGTTGCATCGTCCCTCGAAGGGCAGACCTTCTCCCTGGACTGGTACCTGAGCAGCGCCGGCGAGCAGGTTCAAGTCCTGCCGGAGGCTGAAATCACTGCCGAAATTAGTGAAGGCACAATTGGGGGCAGTGCTGGCTGCAACCACTACAGCGCCAGCATCCAGGTGGATGGCGATCAGGTCAAGATCGAGCAGGGAATGACCACCCTGATGGCCTGCGCAGAGCCGGTGATGCGGCAAGAGCAGGCTTATCTCGAAACTCTGGGGAAGGCCGCCTCCTACCAACTGGCGGACGGCGTGCTGACTTTTATGGACTCCCAGGGATCTGTGATCCTGTCCTTTTCGACCCTGCAGCCGCTGTCCCTGGCTGGCACCGCCTGGCAGATGACGGGTTATAACAACGGCCCGGGCGGCATCGCCTCCGCTATCGCCGGCACCTAGATCGATGCCCTCTTCGGCGAGGACGGCAGCCTGAGCGGTTCGGCTGGCTGCAACCGCTACACCGCCTCCTACACGCTGGATGGCGATAAGATTTCCATCAGCCCGGCCGCGACCACGCGCAAGATGTGCACCCAGCCGTAAGGCATCATGGAGCAGGAAACAGCGTACCTCAAAGCCCTGGAAAAGGCGACAGCCTACACAATCGCAGGCGATATGCTCACCCTGACCGACGCTGAAGGGACCCGCATGGCGGAATTCCGTGCCAACCCCCTGATCGAGACAAGTTAAATAACGCTCGGGCGGTGAGACTGCCGCCCGAGTTTGTGTGAAGTACGGTTGGAGCAGTATTCGATTGTCCCCTCCTATCTGCGAGGGTTGGTTGGGGGCAGGTACTTTACACCACCTCCTGCCGCAGTGAAGCCGTTATGTTTCACCCCACCCCCAACCTCGCCACCCTCCGCCGATAATGGTTACCATTTCCTGCTAATATAAACGCCCCAGCGTCCGCCGTGTTACCCGCCTTACGAATCCGCAATGATTGATACCCCCACACCATATCCTATCTGATCATCATCGGCAGGTACTGCCGGGAGACGACATACGGGTATGCCCACAGCTCCCGTCCGTGCTCGCTGTCGTCGGCAAGGAAGAAAAGCGTGCCGTTCACATCGGTAAGCCAGTTCGGATGTGAAGAAACAAAATATGAGTATTCGTCCACCCCCGGATGAATATCTGCCACCATTACCGTGCCTGCTTGTGTCCCGTCACTCTTCCATAGCTCGGTGCCGTGCAGGCTGTCGTCAGCTCCCAGGAAGACCACCCCGTTGATTGCTGTTAAATTTGAAGGCCAGGAAAGATCTCTCGACCAGTTAGGTCCTGGGTTAATATCCCTCACCAACACGGTGCCCAGTTCGCTGCCGTCGCTCACCCACAGCTCTTTGCCGTGTGCGCCATCGTCGGCGATAAAGAAGAGCCTTCCGTTAACAGCTGCCAGGAATTCGGGGTTTGAATGATACGGTTGTCCGTATTCGGCAAATCCGGGATAGATATCTTTGACCAGCACGGTGCCCTCTTCTGTCCCATCGCTTTTCCATAGCTCTACCCCGTGCAGCTCGTCGAACGCGGTGAAGTACAGGGTATCCTCGACGAGGGTGAGTTCATCTGGAAGTTGGTATTGATAATCAGGGTCGTTGGGTATGACATCCTTAATGAGCGTTGTGCCTGCTTCCGTGCCGTCGCTGCTCCACAGCTCGATCCCATGGGTGCCATCGCCGGCGATAAAAACCAGCGTGCCGTTCATGTCGGTCAGGCTGCCAGGACCCGAGGAGATATAGCCAGGATAGATGTCCTTGACCAGGAAGGTGCCCGTCTCAGTGCCGTCGCTCTTCCACAGCTCGTAGCCATGAGTGCCGTCATCCGCGGCAAAATACAGGCTGTCGTTGACCACGACGAGGTTGACAGGAGTTGAGCCCCAACCCGGGTTGATATCCTTGACCAGCATGGTGCCTGTCTGGGTGCCGTCGCTGCTCCACAGCTCCGGGCCATGCACGCCGTCGTCGGCAGTGAAGTACAGCTCATCGTTGAAGATGGCGAAGCCAGCTGGCTGAGATGAACAGTCCGGACAGATATCCATCACCAGCCACGTGCCTGCATCCGTGCCGTCGCTGCGCCACAGCTCCGCGCCGTGGATGCCGTCATTTGCCGCAAAATACATCACGCCGTTAAAGACCTTAATACCGGTTGGCGTGGATGAGCCGTTTGGATTGATGTCCGCCACCATCCCGGTTCCGCTCTCGGTGCCATCGCTCACCCACAGCTCGATGCCATACAGTCGGTCGTCTATGGCGAAATAGTACTTGCCATCCATGCTCAGCGCGGTTTTTATTTCGATATCATCCGTGTCGGTGTTGATATCTCTTACCAGCGAAGTGCCTTGCTCGCTGCCGTCCGTCTTCCACAGCTCGGTGCCGTGAGTCCCGTCATCAGTGGTGAAAAACAGTTGGCCTCCGGAAACGATCAAATGACTCGGGGTGTGATCAGATGGATACGACCAGTCGATACTGCCTATCAATATGTCTTTAACCAATACGGTACCCGCCTCGGTTCCATCGCTCTTCCAAAGTTCTATTCCATGGACTCCGTCATCTGCGGAGAAGAACAGCTCACCATTGAATACCGTCAGGTGGTTCACACAAGATGTGTTATGGGGGTTGATATCTATAACGAGCGCAGTGCCGGCCTCAGTGCCGTCGCTCTGCCACAGCTCGCAGCCGTGAGCATCCTCTGAGGCGCTGAAGTAGAGCATTCCCCCCATGCCGGTTAAGGATGATGGCCAGGAACCCGATGCAGTCGGGTAAATATCTTTGACCAGCCGGGTGCCGTCCTGTGTCCCGTCGCTCATCCACAGCTCGTTTCCGTGGATCCCATCATCTGCTGTGAAGTAGAGCGAGCCCTCGTGTTCGACCATATTGGACGGGCAGGATGCGTTATTGGGATCGATATCCTTCACCAGCCGGGTGCCGGCTTCCGTCCCATCGCTCTTCCATAGCTCGCAGCCATGCTGGCTGTCATCGACGGTGAAATACAGGCTGCTGCCGACAGCAGCCAGCTCCATCATCGTCCAAGGTTGTCCGGCAGGTATGTCTTTGACCCGTTGTGTGCCAGCCTGTGTGCCGTCGCTCTTCCACAGTTCATCGCTATAGTCTGGGCTGGAGACCGCAAAATACAAAGTCCCATCCACGTCTACAAAATTGCGCGGAAAGGATGAATACGGTCCATATTCATCCCCGCCGGGGTAAATATCCTTGACCAGCAGAGTGCCTCCTTCCGTCCCGTCGCTCACCCACAACTCGGAGCCGTGAACCCCATCGTTGCCGTTGAAGTACAAGGATCCCTGATATTCCACCAATAACCCCGGATAGTAGTCGTAGATTCCCGAGTTCAATCCGGGATGGAGGTCTTTCACCATCACCGTGCCGGCTTCGGTCCCGTCGCTCGTCCACAGCTCGCTGCCGTGCTCGTCATCCGTGGCGGCGAAGAACAGCCTTTCGTTGATCATCATCAGGTATTTCGGCCAGGAGGAGCCGTCCGGGTCGATGTCCTTTACCAGCAGCGTGCCGGCTTCGCTTCCATCGCTCTTCCACAGCTCGACGCCGTGGACGCCGTCATCGATCGAGAGGAACAGGGAGCTGTTAACGTTGGCAAATATGGGTTCCCCGTAGCCGACCCCGATGCCCTGGGTTGTGGTGATGATGTCCTTAACCAGGTAAGGCTCGCCGGCGATTGGGTCGGGCGTTGTGATTCCTTGACTGCTGGCATTCATTGCTTGCTTGCCAACAGTTAACCATGCTGTGCTGCAGAGCAGCGCAGCGATTATGACCATCAGCCGCAGGGAACATCTCCCCGCATAGACCGGCAGCATTCTCCCAAACATGGTTGGCTCCTTGTGCTAAAATCTGGTAAGCGGCAACCTCGATCATCGAGCTTTCTCTGTTATCATCGCGAATATTGTCTTGCGAGTCAAGCGCCGCTTTGGCACGCGCCTTGCATTGTTTTCACTAACTCGAATCGTCTCTACTGGATTACACTGTTTTCTACTCTCAATTCTCGACTCTCGTTCCTCGTACCAACCCGGGAGGTCGTATGGCAAACAAAACCGCACTTGTACTCAGCGGCGGCGGCGCCAAGGGCGCTTTCCAGGTCGGCGCCGAAAAGTACGCCCGCGAAGTCAAAGGCTACCATTGGGATATTATTGCCGGCGTGTCGGTGGGGGCGCTCAACGGTGCTATGCTCGCCATGGAGAAGTACACCCGCCTGCTGGAGATCTGGAATACCATCTCGGACGACCAAGTCTACACCGGCGGGCTCAACCTCATCTCGCTGGTCAGGCTGCTGTTTGGGAGGCGCTCCTTCTACGGCAACGAGCCGCTGCAGCGCATGCTGAGCCAGGAGCTCGAGCCGGAGAAGATGCGCGCCGACCTGCGCGTGGGGGCAGTCTCGCTGATCAGCGGCGAGTACGTAGAGTTCCGGGCCGACGACCCTCAGCTTGAGCGGGCGGTGCTGGCATCTACCGTGATGCCCATCATCTGGGAGCCGGTCAGCCTGTCCGACCAGTATCCCGAGATGGTGGACGGCGGCGTGCGCAATATCTCGCCCATCGGCGACGTGCTGGACGCCGATCCGGACGAGGTGGTGATCATCAACTGCAGCCCGCAGACCTTCGATCCGCTGAGAAAAGCGCCCAAAGACGTGGTCAAGGTCGGGCTGCGCACCCTGGATATCCTGCTGAACGAGTTGTTCCAGAGCGACCTGCGTGAGTTCGTGCGCATCAACCACCTGGTGCAGGAAGCCGCGGCGCAGGGCGTGACCCTGCATCACCCGGTAAGTGGGCAGCCCTTGAAATACTACGAGTGCAAGGTTATCGAGCCGCTCGCTCCGCTGGGCGATACCCTGGATTTCTCCCAGCAGGCGGTGCAGGCCTCGCTGCAGGCCGGAGTGGAGCGCGCCCGCCAGGTCTTGAATGGGGTGAAGCGCAACAATCACACCACCCCGGCTTGACAGCCCCGGGTTATCCGCTTATAATCAGTCCTGATTAGTCAATATTGACTAATCAGGACTGATGTGTTTATGGAACCAAAACTGCTGCTTTTAGGTTTGCTACGCCAGCATGACATGCATGGCTATCAGCTCTACGAGTTTATCGAACGCGACCTCTCGGTCTGCACCGATCTGAAGAAGCCCACCGCCTACTACCTGCTGGGCAAGATGGCGGAAGACGGCTGGATCGCTGAAGATCAGGCGCAAGAAGGCAACCGCCCGCCCCGCCGTGTTTACAGTCTGACCGAGCGCGGCGAAGAGGCCTTTCAGAGTATGCTGCGCGCCAACCTGGCAGACTACCGCCCGGCCGTTTTTGCTGGTGACGCTGGCCTGGCATTCGTGGACGCATTGGATCCGCAGGAGGCGCGGGCGCTGCTGTCCCGGCGCCGCCACGCGACGGCGGATGCCCTGGAAGCCTTGCGTTCCGTCCCAGCCCATCAGGGCAGCCTGCAGATCGTCATCGATCACCAGCGTAGCCACCTGCGAGCTGAGCTGGACTGGCTGGATGCACTGCTGACTAACTTAGATCAAAGAGAAAAAATATGAAACGTCGTGAAAGAACGTCCCAGCTTGCCCCAGAAGACCGGTTGGATTTCAAGAAAATCCTGCCGGTTTTCGTCATCGTCTTAATTGACCTCCTGGGTCTGACGATCATTATCCCCTTAATGCCCCTATATGCCACTTCCTTCGGGGCCAGCGCTCTGGTCATTGGCCTGCTAGGTGCGGCTTACCCTACGATGCAGTTCATCGGCGCGCCTATCCTCGGACGGCTCTCAGACCGCTACGGGCGCAAGCCGGTCCTGCTTGCCAGCCAGGCGGGCACCCTGCTGGGCTTCCTGGTTTTGGGTTTCGCCGGCTCGCTGTGGATGATCTTCCTGGCGCGCATCATCGACGGTCTCTCAGGCGCCAATATCTCGACTGCGCAGGCAGTGATCTCCGACAGCACCACGGAGAAAAACCGCACCCAGGGGCTCGGTCTGCTCGGCGCAGCCTTTGGACTGGGATTTATTATCGGCCCGATTATCGCTTTCGTTTCGCTGGCGGCGAGCGGCAACGATTACCGCGTCCCGGCTTTTGTGGCGGCAGCTTTCTCTCTTCTGTCGATCTTGCTCACCCTGATCTGGCTAGAGGAGACCCTGCCAGCCGAACAGCGCGGGGCAACTGGCAAAAAGGCGTCCTTATCCTTGGGTGTAATGCTGGGGGCCCTGCGCCACCCGGCGGTTGGCTTGCTGCTGGTCTTGATGTTTGCACAGCAGATTGCTTTCGGCGGCTTCGAGCAGCTCCTAGCTCTGTTCACCCTGAATCGCATGGGCCTCAATGCGTCGGGCAACTCCATCATTTTTGTCTTTGTGGGCGTGATCGTGGTGGCAGTGCAAGGCGGTCTCATCGGTCCATGGAGCCGTAAGTACGGCGACCGGCGGCTGATCTATACCGGGCTGGCGCTGTTGGCGGTCGGTCTGGCGTTGACCTCCCTGACGCCGCGCGTACCTATGCCTGGCTATTCCCAGGCTAAGCTGACACAGGAGCTTTCCGCCAGCGCCGATTTCCGCACCCACGAGAGTCCTACCACGCAGAACCTGGCGGTCGATCTGCCGCCGGACAGCAACAACGGTTTGACCGGTTTGTTATGGATCCTGGCTGCTATGGTCCCGGCTGCCATCGGTGGCGGCATCCTGCAGCCCAGCATCAACAGCCTGATCACAAAACGGGTAGATCACAGCGATGTGGGCGGCATGCTGGGCATCTCCGCCGCCTTCCTATCCGCTGCCAATGCCATTGCCCCCCTGCTTGGCGGAGCGATCTTCCAGGTTCTCGGTTCTACTGCCCCGTTCTTCCTGGGCGGGCTGCTCATGGCAGTCTTGCTCCTGGTCTCCACGCAGCGCCTCAAACCGGGCAGTGAAGAGCTTTCCCAGGTGGGATTGGCGAGATCGACCAGTGGGCATTGATCCCGTATAAGATCTTTGTACGATAGCAGATGGGGGAATTAAGAATTGCACGGGGCGGCAATAGACTGCCGCCCCGAATCTATTGGCTGTTCAGCACAAAATCAATCGCATACTGGGCATCCTGGTAGTACGGATTCTCCACCAGGGCCTGCTGGAAGTTGGCTACCGCCCCGTTGTTATCCCCATTGCGGTACAGCATCCAGCCGCGCCAGAGCAGGGCCTCTTCAGCGTTGGGTGTGATCTGAAGCGCGTAGTCGGTCAGCGCTTTCAGATCATCCATGCGCCGGCTGTGGAAGTAGGCAAAGAACGGTCCGAACTGGTAGCGCATCATGCGCTGGGGCAGACCGAGCTGGCGCGCCCGGTCGTAGGCTCCTGCCGCCTCATTGTAGCGCTCGAAGTACACCAGATTGCTGCCCAGGTTGAACCAGGCATAAGCGTCTTCGGGATCAACGGCTGTATCTGCCTGGGCATTCTCTAATGCATGCTGGCGGTTGTAGTCCACGTCCCAGTCCGGGCCGAGGATCGCCTTGACAATCTCTTCTTTTTCCGGCGGATACAGCATGATGTAGACGTGGTTAAAGCTGTGCCAGTACTCATACAGCTTATCGTACGGCACTTTCCGGTCTGGTCCGAGGTAGGAGTCCTGGGCAGTGAACGTCTGGGTGGCATCGTCATAGCCTGTGATCAGGTTATAGTGCGCAGCCCACCGGTCATCGTTGGGCCAGTATGCGACCTCCAGCTCAAAGCTCTCCTCGATCATCACCGGGATGCCGGCCGCGATCAGCTTCTTGAGCACCTCCAGGTCGCCGCCCACGCGGAACTCAGCGTTCAGCCAGCCAGCGCGCGTGCGCACATAGTAGATCAGCTCCTCCACGTTGACATTGCGGTCCTCGCGTTGAGGCTTGAGCAGGTCGGAGATATCCTTTTGAGTGCCCTCCCAGCCGGTGGTGCGCAGGTACAGCGCCAGCGTGGTCGGACCGCAGTTGTTAGCATCCTGCTTCTCCCAGGCTGGGGCAGGCAGCGAGACCACCGAGGGTATAGGGGTAGGCGTGAGTGTCGGTGTGGGCGTCGGTCCAGAGGTGGGGGTGAGGGTCGGGCCGGTGGTGGGTGTGATTGTCGGCTCTAGGCGGGAGATGACGATCACTTCGGGGGGCGGCAGGGCAGTCGGCACCTCCCCCACCGGGTTAATCACCCCGCGCAGATATGCCAGAGCAAAATCGAGCCGCCAGGACAGGCGGCTCTTTACCGGGGGTAGCTGGTAGAGCAAAACCGCCAGGGCAAGGAGCGCCATACCGGTGAGCAGGACTCTCGTCCAGGTTGACTTGGGCATGTGCGGTATTTTATCATCCTTCCCAGGCCGTTTTTAGCATTCTAAGTGTCTTCTTAATTGTATGGGCAGGAGCTCGCCGCAGGCCCTCTCACACCCTTAGATGCGTTTCTATTATCTTGACTGAAATGCGCCCTCAAGACACGAAGCTACCTGGTGCCTTTACGTCTTGGTGGTTTATTTCTTTAGCGAGGATTCTCACCCAGACCCAGCTCGTGGTGCAGGGAGCGCACTGTATCTACCATCTGGTCTTCTGGGATGCAGAAGGAGACGCTGTACTCTGTGGCTGCCTGGGCAACGGCGATAACGCGTGTGCCGTGCTTACCCAGGGCAGCGAACGCGTGCGAGACGATGCCGGTCTCGTTCCATCCTGGCACGCCCACCACCGAGACCGTGGCGACTTTTTCTCGGGTTTCCAGCCGCAAGCCGTTGCCATTGCTGCCGTTCCCCTTATACGAAGCTTGGTCCCCGTCAGCGCAGTCAGGTGATAGGTCGACGCCAAACTCCTGGCACAGCCGCTTGAGGGCGTGGCTCTGGTCGCGCTGGCGCAGCACCAGGTTGAGGCTGTGCTCGGAAAATGACTGGGAGAACATGGGCACATCCACCCCCGCCTGGCTCAGGCTTCCCAGGGCGCGCGCCGCCAGCTGCGGCGTCCAACGGTCATCCTGGCTGCCCACAGCCACCATCACCAGCCCGGTGGTGGAGATGATAGCAGGCAGGAGCTGGCGGTCGGGGGCCGGGTTTTTGACGATCAACGTGCCGGGGTAAGCCGGGTTGAAGCTGTTGAGCAGGCGCAGGGGGATGCCCTGGGAGACGACCGGTCGGATTGTCTTTGGGTGCAGCACATCGGCGCCGTAGTACGCCAGATCAGCGGCTTCCTCATACGAAAGCTGCGCCAGGCTGCGCGCGCCAGGGACGATGTTGGGATCGGCAGTAAGGATGCCGTCCACATCGCTCCAGATCCATACCTCGCCGGCGTCCAGTCCGGCAGCGATGATGGCAGCCGAGTAATCGCTGCCGCCGCGCCCCAGGGTGGTGGTGACGCCAGCTTCGTTGGCGGCGATGTAGCCGGTGATCACGGGTAGAACATCTTGCTCGATCAGAGGCCGCAGGCGCTCCTGCAGGCGCTGGCGGGTGGCTTCCATCAGCGGGTGCGCCGCCCCGAAATTGCTGTCGGTAACGATCAGCCCGGCGGCGCTGAGCGCCTGAGCGCGCAGGCCGCGCTCGCGCAGCACTGCCGCCAGCAGGCTGGCGGAGAGCTGCTCGCCGAAAGATGACACCGCGTCGTAGCCGCGCCGGGTCACCTCGCCCAGAACGGCGATGCTGCGGTACAGGCGCTCCAGATCGTGCAGGCGGTCCTCGATCATACCGCCGGCCTCCAGCCGCTCTGTTCTGCTCTTGAGCAGGTCCTCAGCAGTCTGTAGGTGGCGCGCCAGAAGCGCTGCCTTGATCTCGCGGTAGGTCCCATCCTGACCTTCGGCGGCGGCGCGCGCCCCGGCAATGAGCTGGTCGGTGACGCCGCTCATGGCGGAGACTACCGCCACTTTTGGCCCGCTGTTCTCGATGAGGATGTCCGCCACACCGGCGATGCGCTCGGCGCTGCCAACTGACGTGCCTCCGAATTTATGGACGATCATGAGCGTCTCCATGATTGGTTATACTTTCTCGAGCGCCTGTTCCAGGTCTGCAATCAGGTCGCCGGGGTCTTCGATGCCGGCCGCGTAGCGCACCAGGTTATCCGCCAGGCCAGCGGCCCGGCGCTCGGCGCTGTGCAGCGAGAACAGCGCTGCAGGCTGCTGGACGATGCTCTCCACTCCCCCCAGGGTCGGGCCGATATAGGGCAGGCGCAGCGCATCGATGAAGCGCCCCGTAGCTTCGAAATCCCCCTCGATCTCGAAGCTGACTACACCACCGAAGCCATCCATCAGCCGGCTGGCGGCGGCGTGGTCGGGGTGGCTCGGCAGGCCCGGATAGTACACCCGGTGCACCGCAGGGTGGCCCTCCAGGAAGCGCGCCAGGTGCAGCCCACTCTCGTTCTGGCGGCGAACGCGCAGCTCGAGCGTCTTCAGCCCGCGCAGCAGCAGGTAGGCATCGATGGGATTGCTGATCCCGCCCAGCACACCCCGGGCATGTTCGACCGGCTCAAGATCCAGGTGCGACCCGGCCACCACCCCTGCCAGAAGATCGTTGTGACCGCCCAGGTATTTAGAGGCGCTGTGGATCACCAGGTCGATCCCCAGCTCCAGCGGGCGCAGATTGACCGGAGTAGCGAAGGTGCTGTCCACTACCGTTGTGATCCCATGTCGCCGGGCGAGCTGCGCCAGATACGCGACGTCCATCACCCGCAGGTAAGGGTTGGTGGGCGTCTCGGCAAAGATCAGGCGCGTGCTGGGCTGGATGGCTTCTTCCAGGACCCCAGGTTGGTCGACTGGTACCAGTGTGGTGCGTATATTCCAGCGTTCCAGGAAAGCCAGGGCCAGCTCGCGCGTGCGGTGGTAGCAGTCGCTGACCAACACCAGGTGGTCACCGGCGGACAGGCGCGCCAACAGCGTTGTGGTAATGGCTGCCATGCCGCTTCCGAAAAGCAGGGCTTTCTCAGCTCCTTCCAGGGCTGCCAGCTTGCCCTCGGCGGCGGTCTGGGTCGGGTTGCTGTAGCGCCCATATTCGCAGCGTAAGCCAGGCTCCTCAGCCTCTTTGCGGCGCATGAAGTCCAGTATCTCACCGCTATCCGAGAAGGTATACGTCGAGGTCTGGACGATCGGGGTGGTCAGAGCGCCGTGCGGTTTGCGGCGCTCCTCACCTGCGTGTACTGCCTGAGTGGTCAACTGGTGGCTCATTTAACTGCTCCTCTCTTTACCGTTACGATCTTGCGCACTTCTAAATGTTGAGTATCCATCGTGCCGCCTGTCGCGACACACCAGATAGTTGCTACTCAGTTCTTAATTTTGAGAGGCGAGGAGGGTGATAAAAAACTCCTCAGCCGGGGTAGTTTGGCTGAAGAGTGATACTGAAACCACATCTCATCTTCCAGAACCCACCGGGGTCTGACGGAATTGGCACCATGGGAGCCGCCTGGTGCGGCTTCCTGGTTGCCGAGGCTTCATAGGGCCGGACCCTCCACCTCTCTAGATAAGAACTGCTTTCCGGTATTTAATTAGGCTGGATGATACCACACCCGGGCAGATCAGTCAAATGGGAAGTGTGTCCTGTGTGCACGCAAAGGTTGTCAAGAAAGAGGAGCCTCGGGTAGGATAGGAGTTTCC
>CAZGIX010000089.1:0-17092 GCA_964525785.1 uncultured Anaerolineaceae bacterium | reverse complement strand
TGGGCGCTAGGGGGATTGATCTGATGAATGTTCCTGATTAATCAGAATTATAACTGCATCAATACGGCTTGGAGGGAGGTAAATCCGACATTGGTTCCAGAATTCCCGACTGCAAGCCTGATTGTGGGTGAAACCACATGATAAAATAAATTCCATACTAATATGGTGGATATTGGTGCAATAGACGCCCGATCTGGTCATATTCTGTAGATCAGATAGGAATGCCATCATAGATGAGGAGGAAACGCATGGCCGAAAGTAAACCTATCCAGGCAATCCGAACCAATAGCCTCAGGGACTATTTCAGAGGTGAGCTGATAAAGCCCGGCGATCCAAATTACGAGGAAACACGCAAGGTTTGGAACGGCATGATCGACCGGCGCCCTGCCGTGATTGCCCGCTGTCTGGATGCGCAAGATGTGATCGCAGCGGTTAATTACGCCCGGGAGCAGCAGATGTTAGTGGCGGTACACGGCGGTGGGCATAACGTAGCCGGGCACGCCACCTGCGACGGCGGCATGATGATCGATCTTTCCCTGATGAAAGATATCCAGGTCGATTCACACGCCCGCCGGGCGCGCGCCGGCGGCGGGGTGTTGTGGGGCGAGCTGGACGCAGCCACCCAACCACATGGGCTGGCAACCCCAGGCGGTGTGTTCTCCAAGACGGGGATCGCCGGACTGACGCTGGGTGGCGGCTACGGCTGGCTGCGCAACAAGCTCGGCCTGAGCTGCGACAACCTGGTTGCCGCCGAGGTGGTCACTGCCGATGGGCGGCTCATTCGCGCCAGCCAGGATGAAAACCCCGACCTGCTGTGGGGATTACGCGGCGGCGGGGGCAACTTTGGTATCGTCACAACATTCGAATTCCAGCTCCACCAGCTCGGTCCGCAGGTGATGTTTGTATTTGTATTCCACGACGGGCGCGGGGGTAAGATGGTGGAAGGCATCCGTACCTTCCGGGATTACTGCGCGGCGGCGCCGGATGAAGTCAGCGCCCTCGGATTTTGTGGCGTATTCTCTCCCGGTGCAGAAATGTTTCCCGTAGAGCTGCACGGCCTGCCCTTCTTTGCCATTGGCGCCATGTATGCTGGTGCGGCGGAGGAAGGCGAACGGATCCTGCAGCCGCTGCGAGATTTCAATCCGGCGCTGGTCGATTTCAGTGCGGTGATGCCGTACGTGGACGCACAAAAGGCCTTTGACCACGATTACCCGGATGGGCTGCGCTACTACTGGAAATCGCTCAACTTGCTGTCCCTGGATGATGGGGCTATCGAAACGATCGCCCTTCACGCCCGGCAGCAGCCTTCTCCGCTCAGCACCACCGACATCTGGCATGTGGGAGGTGCCGTCAAGCGGATCGGCCCTGAGCACAGCGCCTTCAGCAGGCGCCAGGCAGCCTTCCTGCTCAACTCGGAAGCCAACTGGGAAGACCCGGCGGATGACGCCGCCAACATCCACTGGGCACGCAGCTTTGTGGATGCCATGAAACCATACTCCGATGGCAGCCGCTACCTGAACTTTGCCGGCTTCCAGGAAGAAGGTCACGCGATGATGCGGGCTGCTTTTGGGGAGCAGTATGGACACCTGGCAGCCTTGAAGGCCAGGTACGACCCGCACAACTTCTTCCGCCTGAACCAGAATATTCCTCCAGCAGGCTAGAAGTCAAAGACGCTTTCCCGGCAGGTTTATCCAGGCTCCGGCTCGTCGAGCAGCGCCTGGATGGCATCACCAGTAATTTCATCCGCTCCGCCTTATAAAGGTGTAGCACTTCACAAAACCGTGGTGGTGCTTATTTGCCCATCCCCCCGACCCCCTTCCCCCGGGGTGGGGGGACCGACCCCGGTTAAGTGAAGAGCTACCTATAAAGGTAAAGTGAAGTAGAAAACAGTCCCTTGCTCTGGGGTGCTCTCCACAGCAATCTCACCGGCATGGGCTTCGACAATCCCGCGTGCAATCGCCAATCCAAGCCCTGCCCCGCCGGTCAGGCGGCTGCGGGATTTCTCACCGCGATAGAAGCGCTCGAATAGATGCGGCACGTCCTCCGGGTCGATGCCTTCACCGCTGTCTCTCACCTCCACCCGCACGAAATGCTCCTGGCGAACCGCGCGCACTTCTACCTTTCCGCCGCCTGGCGTGTGGCGCAATGCGTTGCTGACCAGGTTGTTCAGCACCCTGCCGATGCGAGCAACGTCCATATTTACCAGCTCCGATCCCGGCTCGAGGCTGCCTTGCAGACTTACTGAACGCTGGTTTGCCAGCTCCGAGAAGCTTTCCAGTGTATCCGAGATCAAGTCCGCCAGGGAATTCTCCTGCACATCCAGAACCAGCCCACCTGCGTCGATCTGCGCCATCTGGAACAGGTCATCGATCAGGGTAGAAAGTGAGCCGATCTCGCGCTGGGTGGTACGCAAGTAGCGCTGGACTGTTTCGGGATCATCCACCACACCATCCGCCAGCGCTTCGACGATGGCGCGCATCGAAGCCAGCGGGGTCTGCAGATCGTGGCTGATCCAGGCGATCAAGTCCCGGCGCATCTCCTCCAGCTCCTGCTGTTTCCGCTGAGCAGTTTGGATCTGGATCGCCATCTCGTTGAATGACTCCGCCAGTGAAGCCAGCTCATCGCGCCCGCGCACCGGTGCGCGGACGGAGAGGTCGCCTTGGGCGATTGCCTGGGCAGACTGGCGCAGCCGGCGGATGCGATCCGTCACTGCGCTGGAGAAGAAGAATCCCAGGACCACGGCGATACCCGTGGCGAATAACAGCAAAACGGTAGCCAGCAGCAGGTCGTGCTGATTTGCGAACATCAGCCTGGCAGTTAGCCACACATTGATGAAGGTCAGCAGGCTGGAGAGCACGTAGCTGCCCAGCAGCGTCCACAGCAGGGCCGGCGAGCGCTCCAACCAGCCCAGGCGGTAGGCGGCATAGCCTGCCACGGCTGAAAGCATCGCAGTGGCTGCCAATAACAAGGTCATCAGCCACAGGTCGAAAGCGGGCGGGCGCATGACCAGGTAAAAGATAAGCAGAGAGAGGACCAGGATCAGCCCCACGCCGAGCATGAAGCGCAAGGTGATCGAGGCTCGCGGGGCAAGCATGTTGGATTGCATACATCACTCCTGAGGAAATTCCACGCGCCGCACTTTGAGGACGGCTGCGATTCGCAGGGTTCTCACGGCTCGAACTTGTAGCCCACGCCCCAGACGGTGACCAGATGAGCAGGGTGGGCGGGGTCTGTTTCGAGCTTCTCACGCAGGCGGCGGATGTGCACGGTTACCGTGCCGGGATCGATGTAGTCAGAGTGTCCCCAGACGCGATCTAGAAGCTGCTCGCGGTTATACACCTGGCGCGGGTGAGCGGCCATCAGCCAGAGCAGGTCGAACTCTTTAGCAGTCAGGTTGATCTCGCGCTCGCCCATGTGCACCAGCCGCGTGACAGGATCAATACGCAGGTCATCGAACACCAGCGGCGGTCCGGCCGCGGGTTGCTCCGAGCGCCCGGCGCGGCGTAAGACAGCTCGCACCCGGCTGACCAGCTCCTGCGGGCTGAAGGGTTTGACCACGTAGTCATCTGCGCCCATCTCCAGACCGGCGATGCGATCGGTTTCCGCCCGGCGGGCAGTGAGCATGATGATGGGCGTATCGGAGCGGTCGCGCAGCCAGCGGGTGATCGCCAGGCCGTCCAGACCCGGCAACATCAGGTCCAGGATGAGCAGGTCAGGGAGCTGGGTCTCTAAAGCTCGCAGCGCGGAGCGCCCGTCCGGGATCACCTGGACCTGGTAGCCGGCGCGCCGCAGGTACAGGCTGACCACCTCGGCGATGCTCGGCTCATCTTCCACAATCAATATCGAACCCTGGCTCATGACGGATACTCCTGATAAGTATAGCTGCCACACCTTACATTGGCAGAGCAATTGATTACAGATGTATTACATACAGTACCAGCGCGCTGGTTCAGATAGGTTAAACATTCCTCCAAGGATTTTACAGTACTCTTGGGGAACACGATTCGCAGTTGACATCCATTCTACCTGGAGGATACTGAATATGTTGAAAACAAGCAAGTACGTGTCCCACAGCATAACCGGTAATCCATCCGCGCCCATCCGTCTATTCCGTGTCCCCAACCTTCCCGGCGCACCATCGCCGAAATCCCCCTCCGTTTTTGTTATATAATCAAAGAAGAAAGACAAACCGACTCTATCCAGACCGGACATGCCGACCAATCTCCCTCCCGATTACTTCGAGGTGGACAAACGCTTCCGGCAAGCTCAGACCGTGGCGGAAAAGATCGAGCTGCTGGAGGAGATGATCAGCATCGTGCCCAAGCACAAGGGCACCGATCACCTGCGCGCCGATCTGCGCCGGCAGCTTTCGAAGCTCAAAGAAGAAGCCCAGGCTCGCAAGAAGACCGGCGGTCACCAGTCCAGCTACCAGATCGATAAAGAAGGTGCCGGGCAGGTGCTGGTGATCGGACCTGCCAACGCCGGCAAGTCGGCTCTGGTCGGCGCCCTGACCAACGCCGTCCCGGAAATCTCCCCCGCCCCATACACCACCTGGAAGCCTCAGCCGGGCATGATGCCGGTCGAGAACATCCAGGTGCAGCTCGTAGATACCCCACCCATCGACCGGGAGTACGTCGAGTCAGCCCTGTTCGACCTGATCCGCCACGCC
The DNA here is from genome assembly GCA_964525785.1 of uncultured Anaerolineaceae bacterium. Classification (GTDB taxonomy): domain Bacteria; phylum Chloroflexota; class Anaerolineae; order Anaerolineales; family UBA4823; genus JAQBDA01. Next base: position 12,423 of record CAZGIX010000089.1, on the reverse strand, counting down.
GATCTGATCCTGCTGGTGGTCGACCTGCAAGCCGATCCCCTGCAGGGGCTCGAAGCCACCCTGGTGCAGCTCGAGGAGCAGCGCATTGCCCCACTGCAGCACAGAGAGCGCTACCCAGAAAATGCTCGCATGGTCTGTATCCCCTTGATCGTGCTGGTCAACAAGTGCGACGATCCCAGCCTGGATGAGCTGTACGAGCTGTGCTGTGCGCTGCTGGAGGATGACTTAACCCTGCTGCCGGTATCGGCATCCACCGGCAGGAACTTCGATATGCTTAAGCGATTGGTGTACGACCATTTGGATGTCATCCGTGTCTACGCCCGCCCGCCGGGCAAAGAGCCCGACCTGGAGAGGCCATTTGTGCTCAAGCGCGGCAGCACGGTCATCCAGCTGGCAGCCAAGGTTCACCGCGATTTCTACGAGCATCTTAAGTCCGCCCGGGTGTGGGGCAGCTCTGCATTCGAGGGACAGATGGTACCGCGGGAATATGTGCTGAAAGATGGCGATATCGTTGAGCTGCGCATTTAATTAAGCAAGCGCTTCCGATATTCTTCACGCACGGAAAGAATGCAAGAGTCCGGAATGACCTATCAACCTGACGATCTCTGCGTTCTCTGTGTGCTCTGTGGTGAGAAAAGAGGGCTGATCGATGCAGATCATCAAATGTGAAGTAACCCCTGTTGATCTCCGGCTGCGCCATCCGGCGCGCCTGGCCGGCACCCCGGAAATCTCTCACGTAACCGCCATCTTTATCCGGATCGAGACGAAAGATGGGCGCAATGCCTGGGGCTGCACGGTGGCCCACCCCTACCTGAACAACGAAAAGCCAGATCAGGTTCTGAGCACCTGCCTGGACTGCGCCGATATGGTGCCCGATCTGCACCCGATCAATATCGAATACTCCCTGGCAAAGCTGGCCGGGGTCATCCAGGATTCGCCGGCCGCCATGTGCGCTTTCGACCTGGCTTTTTACGACCTGCTCGGCCTGGCAGCCGACATGCCTGCCTATAAGCTGCTGGGCGGCTACCGCAACCGCATCCAGACTTCCGCCACAATTCCGGTGGCGCCGCCCCGGGAGAGCGTCGAGATCGCCACCAGGCTTGCCCACCTGGGCTTCCGTATGCTGAAGATCAAAGGCGGTGTAAACCCGGATGAAGACGTGGCACGCGTGCGCGCCATCCACCGCGCTTTGCCCCATCACACGTTACGCCTGGACGCCGATGGCGGTTATAGCATCCAGGCCGCGCTGGAGGTGGCGCGTGCCCTCAAGGGGGAGCTGGAGATGCTTGAACAGCCTACGGATCCGGACGACCTGGATGGGCTGCGCCAGGTAACGCGCAACAGCCCGGTGCTGATCCTGGCGGACCAGAGCGTGCGCGGGCCGGCTTCCGCCCTGGACCTGGCTTCCCACCACACGGTCAGCGGGATCAGCGTCAAGGTAGCCACCTGCGGCGGCTTGCACTGCGCTCTCCAGGTGGATGCGATCGCTCGCGCCGCCCGCATCGTGACCATGGTGAGCTGCATCATTGAGCCAGCGCTGTTGATCGCTGCCGGACTCAGTTTGGCGCTAAGCAGTCCAAACGTGCAGTATGGCGACCTGGATGGCAACCTGGACCTGGAAAACGACCCTACTCAAGCCGGCTTCCGCCTGGAAGATGGCTGGCTGACCGCCAGCGACGTACCCGGACTGGGCTGCACGGTAAAGCTGGCCTGATCGATCCCGTTCGGAGGCTCCTACAAGGGGATCATGCAACCAGTATCCAGCCATGTCATTCCGACCCTGAACGCAGTGAAGGGGAGGAATCCCTATGACGCTCATCGGAAAGACTCTATTTGCAGGGATTTCTCGTCTCTTCGCTCCGCTTCGCGAAATGACATCTTACTTCTTAGCATTTACTTATACCCGTATTCACGTTAAATAATTTTCGGGCGGCAATGCCGCCCGAAAATTATTTTAACCCGTCAATCCTGGACGGATGTGGCGAACTCGAAAGGTACTAGCTTCCAAAGTACTTGAGCAGTTGGTCGATGTGCAAAACTCCGTCAAATCCCAGCCCCGCACCGTCCTTTTTCAGCACGCCTTTCTCACCATCCGGATCACCCAGGCAGGTCAGGATAATATCCGCCTCTTCCAGGTTTTCTTGCTCGGTATAGTGGTTGGTAGTAGCCACCACACGCATACCGGCAGCCTTGGCTGCCAGGACTCCGTTGCGGGAATCCTCTACCACGATAACCTCATCTGGTTTTAAGCCCGTCTTCTCCAACCCCAACAGGTAAATCTCAGGATCGGGTTTCTTCTTCGAGACAATATCCCCGGCCAGCACAAAAGCGAAATTGACATCCGCCAGGATCTTATAAGCCACGGCATGGGCAGCCCGCTCGTTGGAGGTGGTGCACACGCCCAGGAGCAGCCCGGCTGCTATGGCCTCTTTCATGAAGAGATGGATCCCCGGGCGCAAGGGCAGCTTGCCGCTCTCGATCATCTCGATGAACATCGACGTCTTGCGCTTGTGGAGTGCCTTGATCAGCTCTTCTTCTTCCTCTGGCTTGACTTCCTTGCCGAAACCCTGGGTATGCAGGTGGTGCTTCATGCGCTCCTTGCCGCCCGCGATCTGGAGCAGCTCGTGGTAATATTCCACACCCCAGTCGACGTCGAAGCCGAACTCTTTGAATGTCTCGTTGAAGGAAACCCGGTGACCATCCCGCTCCGTATCGATGATCACACCGTCCTGGTCGAAGAATACTGCTTTAATCTTTCCCATTTCTTATGCTCCTGAACTTGGACAGTCTCCCTATACAGTGTTGCTGGGGATCATGCAATCAGCATCCGCCCATGTCATTCCGACCCTGAACGCAGTGAAGGGAGAGGAATCCCTATGACGCTCATCGGAAAGACTCTTTTTGCAGGGATTCCTCGTCGCAAAGATCGCTCCATCGGAATGACATCCAGTCAAGATACTTAGCAACACTCAAAAGGGTGACTACCTGAACTTGGATTATTGGTTAAAGAACTCGTGGATCACTTTTACGACCATCTGGTTCTCTTCACGCGTGCCGATTGTGACGCGGAACCAACCGTCGCTGCCGTACTTCGCCGATTCAGGGCGCAAGATGATGCCGCGCTCCTGGGCAAATGCCACCATATCTTTCCCCTTCTTACCCGCACCGCCGCCATCGAAGAGGATGTAGTTAGCGTGCGATTTGAAGATGTTGAGACCGGGGATATCGCTGAGCGACTCCTGGATGAAATCCACCTGTTCGTTATTGAACTTGACCCGCATCGCCAGGCCTTCGGTGTCTTCCAGGGCAGCCAGGGCGGCCCACATCGGGATGGTGCCCACGTTCCACGGGATCAAGGCTGCCGAGATCTGGCCGATGACGTCTTTATCACCCATGGCATAGCCAAAGCGCAGACCAGCCAGGCCGTATGCCTTGGACAAAGTGCGGGTGACGAGCACGTTCTTATATTTCTTCGTCAGCGGCACCTGCGACATTTTCAGCCCGGCATATTCCACGTAAGCCTCATCGGCGATAAATGGGATGCCCGTCTCAGCGATGCGCACGAATGCCTCGGCGTCCATGAAGTTGCCGGTGGGATTGTTGGGATTGGCGATGACGATGATCTTGGTTTTATCGGTGATGGCGTTAAGAATGCCGTCTGGATCGTACGCCAGCTCTTTTTGATCTTTGTAGATCATCGGCACCGAGACCAGCTTGCCCCCCAGGATCTCGCCGCGCAGCTTATAAATCCCAAAGCAGGGCGTGTGCTGGATCACTTCTTCGCCTGGCTGGAGGAAAGTCCGGAATATGTTGTCGAACACCTCGCTGGAGCCGTTGCCCAGCAGCACATTCTCTGGTCCATCCAGCCCGTTGATCTCGGCGATCTTCGAGCGCACCACCAGACCCTGATCGGGGTAGCGGTTGGCCTTCTTGGCATAGTTGACGATCGCCTCCAACACCTTTGGCGAGGGCTCATTCGGATTCTCATTGGACATCATGCGGTGCAGCTCAGGCTGGCGCCAGGCCAGTTCGATATGCCCGGAGACGTACATCGGGATGCCCTTGACCCAGGGCACATAATACTGTTCAATACTTTTCATAAGTCAGTTCCTCATTCCTTTTTATTTATGGACTTTCAATACCCGATCAATAATCACTTGTAATCTATGGCTCGACTGAAAAACTCACCACACAGAGCACTGAGAGCGCAGAGCTTTACATATGTTAATCTCCATGTACTCTGTGATCTCCGTGGTAAAACAGCGTTTTTCAGCAGACACATCTATGCTTTCCCAGCACTGCCCAGCATATCGATCCAGTGACCAACCGCATGGCGGATGGCATCTCTGGCTGCCGCATCGATTTTGCCAGGATCGTATTCATCGCGGTGATCGGCAATGTAGGTGTAGGTAGCATCGATCAAGATGTGCTTCAGCTCAGTCGAGACGTTGAACTTGGCGCCGCCCATCTCGATCAGCTTCTTGATGTAATCTTCTGGCAGCCCGGTGCCGCCATGCACCACCAGCGGGACTTTGATGCCATTGCCGTTCAACATCTGGTGGATCTTGCCCATACGCTCGAAATCGATCTTCGGATTTTTGGTTTTATACACGCCGTGGGCGGTGCCGATCGCCGGTGCGAAGATATCTACACCGGTGCGCTCTACGAACTCAACCGCCTGGACCGGGTTCGCCAGGGCAGCTTCGTCCTCGGCCACTTTGATCTGGTCTTCGACCCCCGAGACTGTGCCCAGCTCGCCTTCGACCGAGATATCTCCGACCGAGTGGCAGTAATCGACCACTTCCTTCGTCTGGCGGATATTCTCATCGTAGGTCTGCTTTGAAGCATCGATCATGATATTGGTATAACCTGCGTCGGCGCATTTCTTGCAGTAATCCATATCGGTGCAATGGTCCAGATGCAAGCAGATCGGGATCGGTGCTGCCTCCGCCAGGGTGCGATAGACTGCCACCATGACCTGGCGCCCGAGAACCTTGGAAGGCTTGACCGAGGTCTGGATGATCAATGGCGAATTCTTCTCGACGGCTGCCTCCACCACCGCTTCCATTTGATGGATGTTGGTGACATTGAAGGCGCCAATGGCGTACTTGTGCTTGGCTGCTTCGACCATGATCTCTTTTGCATTTACTACGGACATGACGAACCTCCTGAACTGTGATTGGGTAAAAGATGTTTATAAGTGTGTGCTGCACCCAGGCCTCCCCGGTCGCAGCACACACAGATAGATAAAATTAGCTGGCTTGATTCTAACTCATCGCCACAACTTTAGTGTCCTTCTTCTGCAAAACCACCCTGGATTGGACATACTCCTCCAGTCCTGAACAGCCCTTGGTAAAAGCCTGGAGCGTGCTGACGGTCGATGGGTGGTCATTGAACTGCTCCAGCTCCAAGCCGTTCGGATCATAAGCCTGGATGCAGTACGGGATATTCAACAGCTTATTCATCACCTCCTGAGGGACCGGATCTTCGATCTCTGGCCTGAAGACCAGCTCCTCGCCAAAATCGAACAGCGGCTCCAATACATACGGCGGGCAGGTATATACAATATCGCCCGCGATCTTCTCGACATCCCAAAAGCGCCGCTTGCCCGCAACGACAGGCCCATCCCGCATCGAGCAGGCCAGCATTTTGCTGATATAGCCTCCATCGGTGAGCAAACGATAAGCTCTCCGGAACACTGCAATTCCAAACCAGTGCTTATCGTACCAGGAAAGCTCAATATTGCGCCGGGCGGCCTGCACATCCAGGGCTGGCATCTCGGTCAGCCTGCCGATCATCATTGTGATGACTGCCCTCCAGTGGCTCAGATCCACGCCGCGTTCTTTCGCCAGTTTGACGCCCTGCATGGCAGCGTTCGCAGACGCCATGATCTGCGGCAGGGTAAAGCAGGTCGTCGTGTTGGTCGAGATCGCCCTGGCAGTCAGCTCCCGGATCACATCGATGCCCTGCATGCTGGCAGGCACCTTGATCATCACATTGGGAGACAGCGAGCTTAATTCGACCGCGTACTCCACCATCAGATCTGTCTCGGTAAACAGCCTGGGATCGAGCTGTCCGGAAATCCATCCGAAACGCCCACGCGAGGCTTCGTAGATCGGCAGGTACATCTCAGCGCCGCGCTTCACGACTTCCTTGTAGGTCAGCCAGGATAACTCCTTAACTTCCAGGTCTGGATGGCTGTAGACCAGCTCATCTACCCACGTATCCCAGAAGACGGGGTCGGCTTTCACCGCCTGGTATGAGAGCGGCGGGTTGGTGGTGCAGCCTCGGAATAAACTCCGGGCAGGGTCATCTTCGACGTACAGCCTGGCGAGCTGCTTTTCTAATACTGTACGCCTGGCGGGTTCAGCGGTCTTGAGCATTTTTTGAACCCACGGCTTATAAACCAGTGGCGAAGAATCCCACCAGATCTCCAGATCTGGGTGGACTCTCGCCAGTCGCTCAACAGGACTTTCACTCATTGCGCCAACCTCCTAATCTCCATGCTTGACTGTTGAATGGTCCATATCACAGATAGCATAATCCCGCAGATCGAGGTGAGCGCAGGCCGAACACCTATGCTTTGATCCTTTCGCCTTTTGGATCCCACAACGGGGCCTGTGCCACTACTGCTCCAATCCATTCGCCGAAGAATTCAATTTCAAAAGCTGTACCAACCTTACTATATTCAATGGGCAGGTAAGCGAAAACGATGCTCTCGCCTGCCGAATACCCGTATCCGCCAGAAGCCACCCAGCTGATAATGTCCTCTTTTCCAGTCAGGCGAATTGGCTCTTTGCCCAGGGCAATCGTACGATTGTCCGCCAGGGTCATGCAGCACAGCTTACGCTTCAGCCCCGCTTGTTTCTGCTTGACCAGGGCCTCTTTACCCAGGAAATCGCCCTTATCCAGCTTGACAAAATAACCCAGTCCGGCCTCGTAGGGGGTATAGTCCGGGCTGATCTCACCGCTCCAGTAGCGGTAGGCCTTTTCCAGTCGCAGCGTGTCGATGGCTTTGTAGCCGCCTGCCACCATGCCTTCCGGCTGCCCGGCCTCCCACAGCGTATCCCACAGGCGCAAGCCGTATTCCATCGGACAGTAGAATTCCCAGCCCAGCTCGCCCACGTAGGTGACGCGCACCGCCAGCACCGGCACGTCGCCAACAGCAATGCGTTGAGCGGTCATGTATGGAAAAGCTGCGTTGGAAACATCCGCCTGGGTCACCTTTTTCAGGATATCCCTGGCTTTGGGTCCCCACAAACCGATGCAGGCGTAGAACGAGCTGACATCCTCGACACTGACCGAGCCATCCTCGGGCATGTTCAAGCTCAGCCAGGATAGATCGTGCTGCCCAAAGGCAGTGCCGGTGATGATCAGGAAGCGATCCTCCGCCAGCCGCGTGACGGTGAAGTCGCATTCGATGCCGCCGCGCTTGTTCAGGCACTCGGTGTAGATCACCGAGCCAACTGGCTGGTCGATATCGTTGGCACATACGTAGTTTAGAAACGCCAGGGCTCCTGGGCCGCGCACTTCAAATTTATTGAAGGATGTCTCGTCGAACAGGCCTGCATTCTGGCGTGTCATCAGGTGCTCGTAGCCAATCGCCCGCGACCAGTTGTGGCGCGCCCAACCCTTGGGCTCGTGCCCGTGGCGAGCCAGGGCTTCATAGGGCTTGAACCAGTTGGGACGCTCCCATCCGGTTTTCTCCCCGAAATGAGCGCCCAGATCTCGCAGCCGGGAGTAGGTCGGGCTGAGGCGCAGGCCGCGCCGGGATAGGCGCTCCTCGCCAGGGTAGTGGATATCGTAGTACATGGTGTAAGTCTCGATGGTGCGTGCCACGATGTAATCCTGGTTGGCGTAGTTCGAGCCAAAGCGGCGCACATCCAGTCGCCACAGGTCCCATTCCGGTGTGCCTTCGATAATCCATTCCGCCATCACCTTGCCGATGCCCCCCGCGCCCGCCAGTCCGTGAGCGCAGAAGGCGCATGCCACCCAAAAGCCCTTCACGGAAGTCGGTCCCAGCAGGAACTCGCCGTCGGGTGTAAATCCTTCCGGCCCGTTCAGAAGCTGGATGATCTCAGCGTGCTCCACAGCCGGCACGCGCTTGATCGAGTTCTCCATCAAGGGGGTGAAGCGCTCCCAATCGGGGGGCAGGAGCTGGTACTTGAAATCCTTCGGGATGCCTTTCAATCCAAACGGCGCCGGATCGCGTTCATACCCTCCGGTCACCAGACCGCCTACTTCCTCACGCCAGTAAACCAGAAGATCGGGATCGCGTAAGGTGGGGAATTCATGCCCCACGCCCTCGATAGGCTTGGTGATGATGTACAGGTGCGCCATGGGCACCACCGGCAGGTTCAGGCCCACCATCTTGCCCACCTCGCCCCCCCACTGCCCGGCAGCGTCGACTACGATCTCGGTCTGGATTGTCCCCCGGTTGGTAACCACTTCGTTCACCCGACCGTTCTTCAACCGGATTGCTTCGACATCTGTCTCGAGGTAGAAGCGCGCCCCGCGGCTCTTGGCCCCGGCTGCCAGGGCATTGGTGAGACCTGTGGGATCGATCATCCCGTCATTGGGCGTGTAAGCCGCCCCCAGGACGCCCTCGATGTTCATGATCGGGAACATATCCAGGGCCTGCTTCGGTGAGATGAGCTCCATCGGCATGCCGAAGGAGCGCGCCATCCCCACCAGGCGCTTAATATCTTCGATGCGCTCCGGAGAAGATGCCAGGCGTAGGCCCCCCACTTCGCGCCAGCCGGTGTCGATGCCGGTTTCGTCTTTTAGCTGGCGGTACAGGTCGGTGCTGTAAGCCATCATCCTGGTCAGGTTGGCATCCGAGCGAAGCTGGCCTACAAGCCCGGCGGAGTGCCAGGTCGAGCCTGCCGTCAGCTCGTGCCGCTCCAGCAAGATGACATCTTTCCAGCCCATCTTGGTTAGATGATAGGCGATGCTGCATCCACCCACACCACCTCCGATAATAACTACCTGCGCATGTGAGGGTAAATCTGCCATTTTCTCACTCCTTTTTGATGTGATCTATCATTGGTATGCGCCTGACCAGTTTTGCGAGCCTGCTCAAGCCGAGAGTGTCGAGCGCCAATTCTCCCAGTGCGGGTCCTGGTAATTTTGCGTCATGCGATTGAAATGCTTTTCGGCGTATTCATGGAAGTTGAAATCGAGCTCCGAGATGCCGGTTTGGACCAGACCCCACATCGACTCGCGAAAGTCGGACAGGATTTTCATGATTTTCAAACGCGCCCATTGCCTCTCAGTTGTCCTGCCGAAGTACGCCTCCAACAACCACTGATCTTCTGTGTCCGAGAACTCGTGATTGACAGACAGGTTAGCCAGGTCGAAGTAGATGTCCCCCATCCCGGCATATTCCCAATCCAGGAGATAAATCCGGTCACCATCTTTGAGGAAGTTCTCGTTCAGCAAGTCATTGTGGCAAGGCCGCAGCGGCAGCGCCTCCTTGCTGAGAATTCGCTCCGCCTCGTACATGCGTGCCTTCAACCAATCGTAATTATCCGGAAAAACCACCTGGTAGCGGCGCGCTACTTGCTCATAATCTTCAACGACCCTGAAGACGATAAACTCGCCGGGGATATCCGCCATCGCATGCATGGTTTTCAGCAGTGCCGCCACTTTGCGGATATTCTCAGGTTGTTTGAGCTCCACAGGCGGCAGGGGCTGAGCTTTCAGGAAACGGGTGACCAGATAACCCTCAGGCTCTATGAAATAAAACACCTCCGGGGCAATGCCCAGCTTCCCGGCAGCCAGGTTAGCCGCATACTCGTTGTTTCGGTCGATGCCCAACAGCTCCGTGTTTTTCCCCACGATGCGGAGCACATACGACTGCCCCCCGACATCTACCCGGTAGTTCGTATTGGTAATCCCGCCGCTCAGTGGAGTGACAACAATATCCCGCGTGCCGGTCCACTGCGGCACACGGGCTATGACATCTACCTGAGTCAGCGCCATGAACTACCTCATGAGTACGAATACAAGTTATAAGAAAGTGTTGTGGCGGAGGTCGCCACAACACTTTCGGGAATTCACTTTTGCCAGACCGAGTCGGGCCGGGCCATCTCTCCCACGATGTCGAAAGAAGAGATGATCCCTAAGGGGATACCATCGGGATCCTCCGGATCGACGACCACCAATCGATGATGGTGATTTTCGATCATCATACTGGCAGCCTCTTGCAGCGTGGCATCGATGGTGATCTTGAGCGCCGGATGCATCACGTCGGTCACCAGCCTGTCTGAGCAATCATCCATGTCGCAGGCTTTCAGCATATCCAATCCGCTGACTACACCAACCGGTTTGCCCGTGGAATTCACCACCAGCACCGAGCGCCAGCGAGCGCTGGTCATCGCCCGCGCCGCAGCTGTCAGCGGTGTCTTATCTCTACACACAAGCATCGCATCCGACATGACATCGCCAACGGTCTTGCGCTCCACCACAGACGTATCGGCAATACTGGCAATGATATCCGAGACCGAGATCACACCTACCGGCTTACCTTTTTCCGTGACCACCACCCGCCGGATGGTCTTTTCACGCATGATCCGAGCCGCTTCCTTGGCCGGTGCATCTGCTTCGACGGTATCGACCGGCGAGGACATCAGCTCGCCAGCCGTCAAATTCCGCATCACTTCCAGGCTTTGTGGATCTCCGGAGAGCCACTCACCCGCCATCAGATCGAAATCGGTGATAACGCCCAGAATTCGTTTATCGCGGTCTGCAACAATCAGTCCATGAACATGGTTTTGGGTAAGCAGAACTGCCACCTGCCCTAACTTGGCATCGGGCCGGCAGGTGAGCAATCCGGGGTGCATGTAATCACGAACTAGCTTGGCCATGGATTCGCTCCTGATACGTTTGTTAAACAACCTGAGTTGCTACCTGATTTACCAAACCACTCACAATCTGTCATTCTGAGCCGCTGATGATCTTCCAGCGGCGAATGCCGCAGGCATCCCTGAAACATGCCACAGTTCAACCGGTTTAACCAGTATCGTGAACTTCATCTACATCCTTGTACCACTTCACCCGGTCGCCGACCCGCGCCCGCAGCCGCCAGGCCATGGATTTTGGCTCGCTGTCGATGCGCTTCAACGCCTGGTCCACCTGCGAAGCAACCATCGTCTTCTGCTCCTCGCTCAGCTCTGCGTAACCCTGGGCGAGCTGGCGGACTTTATCCAGGTTCATGGTCGTCGTTCGCCATAAACCCCAATCGGCACTGCACAGCTGCGCTACGCGCCCGATATTAATGACCTCGTCCTCGGTAGCGCCCAGGGGGTGTTCAAGCAAAAGCATGATCGTATCGATCACATCTTTTTCATTGATCTTCACAATCTGCATCTTCTCCAGCAGCAGCTCAGCCAGCGGGATCGTGGGAGTGTCGACTTCTAAGCGACCGTTCCAGGAGATGATGTGGGAGAAGTCGAGCTTATCATAAAATATATCCACATGCAGCTTGTTGTTGGGGTTATTGTAAATCGAGCGGTCTCCTTCGCTGACGATGAAGACTTCGCGGTTCTCTTTATAGCCCAGACCAGCCATCAATGCCTGGATACCTTTTGCTTGCTTGCGATAGGCGGCGAAGTCGATATCGGTATAAACCCGACCCATGGCTTGCTGCAAATATCCAAGTTGAGGGCAGTGCATCTGGAACGCCAATGAGCCAATTACGCGCAGCACTAATCCGGCTTCTTGACTGGCCTGGATGATGCGCTTAAGCTCGTTTTCGAACCGCTCACGTTCGGCGCGGTCCTGTTCACCCATCCCAATTGGTCCGTCAGTCATCGTATTCTCCCGGGAATGAAACGAATGGACATCGATATTATAACTGACAAAACAAAAACTTGCAAATTAATGCAAATTCAGCCAGAAATAATCTGTTTTCCGTCATTTTCCATCAGCTGTATGGACTGAACCCGTAGGGTGCGTCGCCGACGCACCACTTATCTACTCCCCGCATTCCATCTCCTTCAGCTCCTCCCCAATTTCATCACCCCAACCAGCTTCATAGAGCCCCATCTTGACGTATCGGTGAAAACTTGACCATGGCCGTTCAGCTACACAGTCGTAGGTTGGATCGAGAGCAGCGCGCGTTCCGCTGCACTCCGCATTCCTGGAACGAAAAAATATCCTTTCTATCCTTTCCATCCTTGTTCATTCCCCTGGGTTGGTTTGATCGCCGCGCGCGTTCCGCTGCCCTTGGCCGAGCTTGTTCCGCTACTCATGGCGGACCTTGCTCCGTGTTCTTGGCGGAGCTTGTTCCGCTGCACTCCATAGTATTTCTTAGTATCCTTCGTGTCCTTCGTGATTAATCCCTGGCAATTTCCTCTTTCTAACATCCGGCTGGTGCACTTGATCCAGGGTCAGCAGTGGATTGCCATTCATTACCCGCCA
>CAZGIX010000088.1:0-17100 GCA_964525785.1 uncultured Anaerolineaceae bacterium | reverse complement strand
AGTAGTAGCCAGCGCAGATGGCATAATTATGTTATGAGTAGTAGACCCTGCGCTCTTTGCAGGGTCGAGGAATCCCTGACCCCTTGTTCTTTGTAACCCTGCCGGCAGGGAAAAGGCAACTATCGCCACAGGGATTTCTCACTGCGTTCGAAATGACAACCTGGCTGGTCTGGTTTTGCATGAAATTCCTGAACAATAGATACACTACCGCAGATGGGGGTGCAACCTCTAATATTCTGCCTGGCGGTCGCGGCGGTGAATTAATCGATATCCAGGCGCAGGTGCAGCTCTTTAAGCTGGGCGTCATCAGCGGGTGAAGGGGCATCCGCCATCACATCGCGCGCAACCTGGTTTTTCGGGAAGGCAATCACTTCCCGAATGTTGGGCTCATCCGCCAGGAGCATACACACGCGGTCGATGCCAGGAGCAATGCCGCCATGCGGCGGTGTGCCATATTGGAAAGCCTCCAGCATGTGCCCGAAGCGCTGACGAGCCACCTCCGGCTCCAACCCGATAAGCTCGAAGACCTTTTCTTGCAAGGCGCGGTGGTGGATACGGATCGAGCCGCCGCCTACCTCGAAGCCGTTGAGCACCATGTCATACTGCTGCCCGCGCGCCTTGCCGGGCTCGCTATCCAGCAAAGGGATATCCTCCGGCATGGGGGCAGTGAACAGGTGGTGGCTGGGGTCCCAGCGCTCTTCCTCTGTGTTATACATGACGAACGGGAAGTCGACCACCCAGCAGAACGCCAGCACAGCGGGATCGCGCAGACCCAGCCGGTCGCCCAGGTGCTCGCGCAGCCGGCCCAGGCTTTCGTAGACGACAGCTGGTTGGTCGGCAACGAAGAGCAGCAGGTCCCCGGCCTGGGCCTGCAGGCGTCCGAGGATGGTTTGAAGCGTATCGGGAGGCAGGTATTTGGTAAATGAGGAACGCATCTGCCCATCGCCGGTCAGGGCGATATAGGCCAATCCATGGGCTTTGAACTTGTGAACGAACTCGACCAGCTCGTCGATCTGCTTGCGGCTGTAATCGCCCAGGCCGCGGGCGTTGATGCCGCGCACGTGCCCGCCTCGGTCGACGGCGCTTTCAAAGACGCCAAATCCGCAGCCCGGCGCTAGGTCGGTGAGATCGACAAGCTCCATGCCGAAGCGTATATCTGGGTTATCTTTGCCAAAGCGATCCATAATTTCGTGGTAATTCAGGCGCGGCCAGGGGGAGGCAAAAAGCTGTTTATGAGGCACCACCTCAGCCACCAGCTCAGTGAACAGGCCTTCTGCGAGGGACATGACGTCTTCGCGGGTGACAAAGGACATCTCGATGTCCAGCTGGGTGAACTCCGGCTGGCGGTCACCGCGCTGGTCTTCATCGCGAAAGCAGCGCGCGATCTGGAAATAGCGCTCGATCCCGCCCACCATGAGCAGCTGCTTGAGCTGCTGAGGCGACTGAGGCAGGGCATAGAACTCGCCCGGGTGGAGGCGCGACGGAACCAGGTAGTCGCGAGCACCCTCGGGCGTAGTCTTGAACAGGATAGGCGTCTCAATTTCCAGGAAGCCGCGCTCATCCAGGTAATCTCGGATGAACTTGACCACGCGGTGGCGCAGCTCCAAATTGGCGCGCATGCGCTCGCGGCGCAAGTCCAGGTAGCGGTAGCGCAGGCGGGTCTGCTCGTCCACCTCATCGTCAACGGAGATTACAAATGGGGTGGGCTTGGCAGGGTTGAGTACAGTGACGCCCTGGGCTTCCACCTCGATGACCCCGGTTGCCAGGCGAGGGTTCTCCATGCCAGGCATGCGCTGGCGCACAAAACCTTCCACCTGCACCACCCACTCCATGCGCACGGGCAGCATACTCTGGTGGGCCTGGGGTGCGGTCTCCTGGCTGGCAACCACCTGCACCAGCCCGAAACGGTCGCGCAGGTCAATGAAGGTGACGCCGCCGTGATCGCGGCGACGATGCACCCAACCTGCCAGAGTCACTTTCTGACCAACGTGTTCGAGGCGCAGTTCTCCACAGGTATGCGTTTTATACATGGCTTCTCCTCTACAAAAAAAACGCCCTCCGCAGGTCGCGTCGGGCGATAGGGTGCTATTTGGATCGGTCAGCAAGCTGTCTGACCGCACCACCCCGCCCGGCGCGCCAAAGCATTATTATTATCATTTGCATTCAGGGGAGCAAGGTAGTAAGTGGTTTTCATAATGGGCGATATTATAGCACTGCGATCCAATTCGCGGAAGGATTCAGCTAAAACGGTTTTTCCGGAGGGTCCATCTCCAGCTCATCCTCGGCGAGGTGCAGGGCATGAAACTCAGACGGACTTTCGCCGCGCTCGAAGCAGGTCAGGACGATTGCTGCCTGGGTGGTGCTCTTGCCGGCGTTGCGCCAGCGATGGCGAAGCTGAGCGGCGAAGAGCAAGCTGTCGCCCGGATGCAGCAGGTAGCGGTTATCCTCGACCTCATATTCGAGCATGCCAGCCATGCAGATCACGAGCTCATGACCCGAGTGCAACATTCCGAAGCGCCCGCTGCTGGCGCCCGGCTCCAGGGTGAGCATGAACGGTTCTACACCGCCGGTAAAGGCTTCGCCCCCCAAGTCTTCCCACACCCCGCGCGGAAACGCTACCCGGCGGCGTTGATCGAGCTTACGGAAGACGACATCCTGCCTGGGAATTTCCACGCGGAAGAAAGCGGTTATCGGCACACCCAAGGCATCAGCGATTTTATAGAGAGTGCTTACGGACGGCGACGTGCGCCCGCGCTCGATCATGCTCAAAGCATTGGTGGATAAGCCGCTGGCACGCGCTACGGCGCGCATCGACATGCCCCTCTCCTGTCGCAGCACACGCAAACGACTGCCCACATCGATAATCGGGATGTTTCGCTCGGTTTCATCCACTGCACGCCTCCAGGTATTAACGACCGGGTAAAGATTTTACAGCATAGTCAAACAATGATTACATTCTACCGTAATCCTACAATTATATCGAACAATCGGGTTTAGATTGCCGCAATCACATCACGCTCTTGTTTCTGAGTTACGATGCGATCTTCGCAGAAGCAATCTCCGGGCCAAACGGGGATGAGGCGGCTTCGTCGCTGCGCTACTCGCTACGATGGGTATTCGTCATTAAGATTTATGAGGGATTGTCCTGACGCATGCGTACAGCCGCTCCCGATATAGTGAGATCATCGGAGCAAAGGCGCAGTGGTTGTAACTTCTATTAAGGGGTGACGTAATGCGGCGACAGGCTGGAAGCGCACAGCTCTTCCAACGCCTGCTGGTTAGCGGGGCGCTCGTACCACAGGGTGAAGTTCAGACTGTGATCCAGGAAGACCAGGTATTCCACTGGATCCACGTCTTTGTTAAAGTAGTCGAGAATAGTCCAATTAAGCACGTACAGGTTGCCGACATTGACCAGCGTGGGCAGGTAATGGGCTTCAGCCGGCGTGAACGTGGAAGCACCAGGATGGGCGGCGAGGAATTCCTGGTAGGAACGCAGGAAGGTATTCGCCCAATCCAGGCGGAAGCTGCCATCTTGTGCTCCCTGCCAGGAGGTGCAGAAATACCATAGCGCCAACCCCAGGTCGAAGGCGCGCAGGTCGATCTTGGACCAGTCGAAATCGAACAGCCCGGTAACACGCTCGCCTGTGAATTTGAGGTTGCCGGGATGGTAATCGCAGTGGATCACCGTGTGGGGCAGGGAACTGACAGTCGCTTCTCGGAGGACAGACAGAGTAGCAGCGATATTGCCGCGCACCAGCTCCTGGTGTTCCAAGATGCGGGCATCGAAGACCGTCCCCTTGGAGCGCGCCGGGCAGCTCGACCAGGTTTCATTGACAACAGGCAGCAAATCGAGGATACGGGGCTCAAGACGCCTGCCGAGGGGAATGAAGCTGCGACAAGCAATATGGAACCCTGCCAGCACCACCGCCGAGGCAGAAATTTCCGCCTGGCTTAGAATGGGGTCTACCCATGTATAGCGGTCTTCGCCAGGAAGGTAGTCGAAGATGGTATAGAAAACCCCCACACAGTCATCCCCCGCCTCGAAGCGATGCAGGTAGGTCTTCCCATCGCGGGTGCTGTGTATGCGGGCAACCGGCGCACCTGCCTCAACCAGGTGCTCGATCAGTGAGTGCTCGAACTGTAGCTCATCCTCGCCGATGCCGCGCTTGTATTTGCGCAAGAAGTAGCGCCGGCGCTCTCCCGAAGCGAGGGTGTAGATGGCGAAAGCGGTGTTGACGAAGCCGCGCTCGTTCTTCTCGTAATCGACCAGCTCGCCCAGGTCGTATTGGGTGAGGATATCATTTATCTCTACGGTGACGGGGGAGTCCATTTGTGGGTGATTGTATCATAACCAAATTATCCGCCCTCCAATGCATAAAGCAAGTATAATAGCGAAAATTTGAGGAATGGAGAATCCAGCATGAAGCCCAGATTGATACTGCTCATCGCAAGCTTGCTGGTAGCCCTGGCCTTGCTGACATCCTGCGCTGGCCCGGCAGGCCCGCAAGGCGAGGCAGGCCCCGCTGGACCGGCTGGACCTGAAGGGCCGCAAGGTCCGCCTGGCCAGGAAGGACCTCCCGGACCGGCAGGTGAGCCCGCTCCAGAATCCAACGGCGCCAACTATGTTGGGGACACTACCTGCGGCGGTTGTCACCAGGATATCTACGATACGTATATGCAATCAGGACACCCCTGGCAGCTTACCCTGGTCGAAGGCGGTCAGCCTCCCGAGTACCCGTTCACGGAGCTGACCGATCCCCCGCAGGGTTATACCTGGGACGATATCCAATATGTGATCGGCGGGTATAACTGGAAGGCGCGCTTTATCGATAAAGAAGGCTACATCATCACCGACCCTCCCGGCGGCGCTGAGGATGAGGATTACCCAAACCAGTATAACTACAGGAACCGGATTACCGGCTTCGGCGCCGGCTGGGTACAGTTTCACGCCGGGGAAGAGGACCTGCCATACGACTGCGGAAGCTGCCACACCACCGGCTATACCCGCGCCGGCAATCAGGGCGATCTCCCTGGGCTGGTGGGCACCTGGGCGCAGGATGGCGTGCGCTGCGAAGCGTGCCATGGACCAGGTGCCGAGCATGTCACCAATCCAGCCGCGGTAGATATGCGCATCGACCGCGATTCCGAAGCCTGCACAAGCTGCCACCAGATGGACCCAGGCCAGGGCTTGGACGTCCGAGACGGTTTCATCCAGCATCACGACCAGTACGGGGATCTCTCCCAGGGAAAGCACAAGGTACTGCAGTGTGTTGACTGCCACGACCCGCACCTGGGGGTCGAGCAGGCCCGCCGTACCGGGGTCGCCACGGTGCAGACCCCATGCTCAAGCTGCCACTGGGAGCAGGCAGAATTCCAGAAGGTCGCTGCCCACATAAATATCGGCTTTACATGCACGGAATGCCACATGCCAGAGATGATCCAGTCTGCCTGGGGCAAACCGGAAACCTTCACCGGCGATATGCGCACCCACCGCATGGTCATCAATCCTCGCCAGGTCGGGCAGTTCACCGACGGCGGGGCGGAGATCCTGCCGGAGATCGGGCTGGATTATGCCTGCCGCCACTGCCACGGGGGGCCTGTCCGTCCCAGGAGCGATGAGGAGCTGATTACAGTGGCAACCGGCTACCACAATCCACCTGCCCCGTAAATGAAATCGGGGAACAGGACACAAAAACCGGAGCTGTCTCGCGCTCCGGTTTTTTCATTTTAAGCCATATGTATATAAACATGCATGCAAATGTTATATCAAGATTTATGACCTTTATCACTTTGCATTTACTCTAAAGTCGGTCAAAATAAGAATGAGAGAATAGAACATTTTTTAGAGGATTTACGCACTTCAGGGGTAATCGGGGGTGTTTGGGCGGGCGTAGCCCACCCAAACACCCCCATCCACCAACAAACTGCGTAAGTCCAAATTAATAAGCACTGTGGTTTTCATGGAGATCACGCACATGAAACATATTTCATTGAAACGTCATTACGGCGCCTGGCTGGCGTTCGCTATCTGTTTCGGGATAAGTGTGGCTGTGGGAGCGGTGCTAACCCTGGCCCAGCCGGTCAACGCCGCGCCAGGCGCAGACAATCCCAGCCAGACAACAGGAACATATGCCGGTCCAGATGCCTGCGGGACCTGCCACGAGGATATTGTGGAGGCGTGGAAAACTACACGCCACGCCCAAGCATTTTCCTCGCCCATATTCCAACGCGACTGGGTAGCAGAGGGTTCAGCCTTCACCTGCCTGGAGTGTCACGTCACCGGCTACGATGCCGCGAATGCGTCCTACGCACATGAAGGTGTGACTTGCGAATCCTGCCACGGACCTTTCCAGCCGGGGCATCCCAGCACTCTCATGCCGGTCCAGCCCGACGCAGACCTGTGCAGCACATGCCATAAAACGACCACTGACGAATGGCGCGCCAGCCCACATTATAAAGCCGACATCCAGTGCCAGTCCTGCCACAACCCGCACGCCCAAACCCCACGCGCAGCCACGGTCACCGAGCTGTGCACCAACTGCCACAAAGACATGGGCGATTCGTTTACGCACGGCTCGCACGCCAACTCAGGCCTGGAGTGCAGCAACTGCCATATGTATACCAGCCCGCGCACAGAAGATCCAATTATGGGCCTGGTGCCTACCGGGCATACCTTCACGGTTGGCTCAGAGACCTGCATCGGCTGCCACCAGGACACAGTGCATACCCGGGACACGATTGTCAGGCTGACCGGACAGACTGAGGGGATTCCAGAAGTGGATACCGAGAGTCTGGAAAAGAAAGTAGCAGAGCAAGAGATGGCAATCCAATCGCTG
Source organism: uncultured Anaerolineaceae bacterium (assembly GCA_964525785.1). Classification (GTDB taxonomy): domain Bacteria; phylum Chloroflexota; class Anaerolineae; order Anaerolineales; family UBA4823; genus JAQBDA01. Next base: position 10,264 of record CAZGIX010000088.1, on the reverse strand, counting down.
GAAGCCCAAAGCGCGGTGCGGCTATACACTGGTCTGGCACAAGGCGCAATTGTGGGCCTGGTTACCGGCGGTGTGGCTGCCTGGGTAGTGAGCCGCCGCATCCAGGTTGTGGAGGAAGAAGAATGAGTAAGAAAAAGACGAAGGTGAAAGTCAATCTGACCCGCCGGGATGTATTAACGGTAGCCGGGGCAGCCTTCGGCTCTGCGTTGGTCGGTCAATTCGTCACTACCGGTCCCCTCTCGCCATTTTCGACGCTCAAACAGGGCCAGCTGGAGGATGTCCCCGAGACCGGACACGGCGCCGCGACGGGTGAATACCATTGGGGCATGCTGATCAACCTGGATACCTGCATCGGCTGCGAATACTGCCTGCGGGCATGTTCAGCGATCAATGACGTCTCCACCGACAAACCCTGGAATATCGTGGTCGAAGAAAAAACGTCCACAGGCAGTACATTCTACTTCAGCCGCCCCTGCCTGCACTGCCAGAATGCCCCGTGCGTGGAAGTCTGCCCGGTTGGGGCAACCTATCACCGTGAAGACGGTCTGGTGATTATGAACTATGATCGCTGCATTGGCTGCCGGTACTGCCAGGTCGCCTGCCCTTACGATGCGCGTAAATTCAACTGGGAAGCCCGCAGCGACGAGAATCCGTACGTGCCCACTTTCGGTACACCTGAGGTAGACCGCCGCCCACGCGGTGTAGTTGAAAAATGCACCTTCTGCGTTCACCGCATCGATGCCGCCCTGAAAAGCGGACGCATACCGGGAGAGGATCCAGAAGCCAATCCGGCCTGTGTAAATATTTGCCCGGTCGGAGCGCGCACTTTCGGCAATCTGAAGGATCCGAACAGTAATATCTCCCGCCTTCTGGCAGCAAATCCGGCGATCCGTCTGCGCGAGGAGCTGGGAGCTGAGCCCAGCGTGTACTACATACCACCGAAGGAGGGCCTGTAGCTATGGCGATCATCGCGGCACCTCATAATCGATCCTCGATCTCCCCTGGTTTTCTGGCCTGGATGGGTCTGATCGCCCTTTTAGTCGTAATCGGATTGGTGGCAGCCATCCAGGTATTCGTGCATGGGCTGACCCTTACCAACATGTACGATTCCGTACCCTGGGGCTTGTGGATTACGATCGATCTGTCGTCGATTGCCCTGGGCGCGGGCGCCTTCACTCTCTCGGCGATCGTTTATCTGTTCGGTTTGAAACGCTTCCAATCCGTGGTACGGCTGGCGATCTTTGTCGGATTTATTGGCTATACCTGTGCCCTGCTGACATTGGTGATGGATATCGGGCGTCCGGACCGCTTCTGGCATCCGTGGGTGTATTGGAACGTGCACTCCGTGCTGTGGGAGATCACCTGGTGCATCACTATTTACCTTACCATCATGATCATGGAGTTCTTACCGGTAATCACGGAGCACAAGTTCTTCAACCGCTGGCCCTGGATACGGGAAGTCGCCCGCGTGCTGCACAAGGGAGCGCCGTTGTTTGCCCTGCTGGGATTGGGTATCTCCCTGCTGCACCAATCCTCCCTGGGCGCTACATACGGCATCGTCAAATCACGCCCGATCTGGTTCAAACCGAGCATGCCCATCATGTTCATCCTTTCGGCTGTGGCGGTTGGTCCTGCCCTGACCATGACGGTCGCCCTGGTGATCGAATGGATCACCGCTAGACGGCACATCGCCTACGACGTCCTGCAGACGATTGCCCGCTTCAGTGGATTCGGCTTGCTGATTTACGGGTATATCAAGTTTTGGGACCTGGCTGCAGTAACTTACTACGGTCGCATGCCGAACGTGGAACAGGCGTTATACACGCTCAACCAGCAAACACCCTATAACTTTGCATTTTGGGTAGGGGAGATCCTGGTCGGCATCGTTCTACCTGTGATCTTGTTCTTGATACCGCGTTTCAACCGCAATCCAGCGCTGCTGGCGCTGGGTGGTTTTCTGGCGGCGAGTGGCGTGGTCATCAACCGTTGGAACGTCACCGTGAGCGGTCTGTTTGTGCCGCTAAGCTATTCACCCGGCACACAATATGTACTTCCACCGGGAACTTATTTCCCCAATATTGTCGAATGGGGCATTGCACTGGGTATAATTGGGTATGCCCTGGGCATGCTCACCCTGGGTGTGAAATACCTGCCGCTGTTCAACAAGCAGGAGCACGGGTAGCAGAGAAGATCAACAACGCGCAATCCCGTGCTTTGTAAACAGCGCAGGAGTCCGGCAGACCGATCCTGGAAATGGCCGACCGGACAGTGTATTTTTGAGCGCAGCGAAATAGCGGCCTCTAAGAGCCCTCGCTGCGCTGCTTCTTGGTGGACCTGTGGACTGTCTCACTGAACGCGGTGAAGCATCGAGACTCTACGCTGCGCTCAGAGCGACATGGGGTCTGTCATGCTGAACGCAGTGAAGCATCTCAAGCGACAACCAGGAGACTCTTCGCTGCGCTCAGAGTGACGCAAGGTCTGTCATGCTGAACGTAGTGAAGAATCTCAGCATATGAGCATCGAGAATTTTTGCTTCGCTCAGTGTGACCCAGGGCCAGCACGTGAATGAGTAGGAGGAGTATGCGATGGATGAAGCCGAGCTTAATCCGCTGTTGATCATCCTCTTTTATATCCTGCGCTGCGGTGTGCCGCTGGCACTCATGCTGGGAGTATCGTACTTGCTGCGCAGGTTAGGCGTGATCAAGGAAGCCAGACCAGCTCCTAAAGACTGGGACGACAACAATCACAACAATGAAGCTGCAGATGGAGGCCTGGCGCATGGCAAAGTATAAGCTCTGGCTCTATCCTCTGATCTGGCTGGCAGCCGCCCTGTTGGCGGTTGGCGTACTCCTGGCGGTCAACGAACCCGGACGAGCCAGTCCCCCCACGCAGGAGACAGAAGCGTACTGCCTGGGTTGCCACAGCAATCCCGAATTAAGCATGACGCTCCCGGGCGGCGAAATCCTGCCGCTGTACATCGACCCGGCGCAGCTAGCGGAGTCTATCCACAGCCCGCTGGGGATCGAATGTGAGGCCTGCCATACCGAAATCAAGACCTACCCGCATCCAGAGGTCACAGTCAGCACCCGGCAGGAGCTCAGCCAGGCGTACCACCTGTCGTGTCAGAAGTGCCATTCAACCATCTACGAGAATGCCCAGGACAGCGTGCACGCCCAGGTATCGGCAGACAATCCCAATGCGCCTATCTGCACCGACTGTCACGGCTCACATTATACCCACCCGCCGGACGAGCCGCGGGCGCTTATCTCAACCACTTGCTCGAACTGCCATGCGCAGATCTACCAGGAATATAAAGACAGCATCCACGGGTCGGCGCTGATCGAAGAGGATAACCCGGATGTGCCCGTGTGCACGGACTGTCACGGCGTACATAACATCCAGGACCCGCGCACGGAGCAATTCCGAATTGCCAGCCCAGAGATGTGTGCGGGCTGCCACGCGGATGCGGAGCTGATGGGCAAATACGGCCTGCCGGCTGATGTGTATAATATCTACAAGCTGTCCTGGCACGGTGTTGACGTATCGGTGTATAAGGCGCGCTGGCCTACCGTCTGGCACGACAGCGCCACCTGCTCGGACTGCCACGGGGTGCACGACATCCGCTCGACCGCCGATCCCCAATCGAAGGTTAACGCAGCCAACCGGCTGGCTACCTGCCAGAAATGCCATAGCGGGGTCAGCGAGAACTGGACGGATGCCTGGACCGGGCATCACGCTATCAGCCTGGAGCGCACACCCCTGCTGTACTACATCGAAGTTTTCTACTCATCCTTTACCCCCGTCGTGCTGTGGATTGCCGGCATCTATGTGGTGCTGCAGATCGTGCGCAACACGGTCGATCGCGCCCGGAGAAAACCGCGATGAGAGAACAGATCATGAACTCAACAACCCAAACGCCAGCTATACGCATTATACGGTTTTTTCAGCGCTTCACCCTGGCCCAACGCTGGGAGCATGCCATATTGTTTCTGAGCTTCCTGGTGCTGCTCCTGACCGGCTTGCCGCAGAAATACCGCGCCGCGGCCTGGAGCCAGCAAATCCTGGCGACGCCCGAACAGGTGCGGCTGGTGCAAACCATCCACCATATTGCCGCCATCGTATTGATCCTGGAAGTGATCTATCACATCGCGAGGGCAATCTACCTGATGGCGCGCCGCAGCCTGCCGGGGGATATCTTCGTCACCTGGCGCGATGTCACAGATGCCGGCCAGATGGTGGCCTATCTCCTGTTCTTGCGCAAAGACAAGCCCCGCTTTGGCAAGTATAACTTCGAGCAAAAAGTGACCTATTGGTTCTTTTTTATCGGTATCGGCATCCTGGTCATTTCGGGCTTGATCATCTGGTTCCCGGAAGCCGCTACCCGCATCCTGCCCGGCAGCGTTGTCCCGGCAGCCAAGATGGCTCACAGCACTGAAGCGATCGTGGCAGGCATCTTCCTTGTCATCTGGCATTTTTACCATGTCCACCTTGAACGGTTCAACTTGAGCATCTTCACAGGCAGACTCGACGAAGACGACATGCAAACATACCATGCCCTTGAGTACGAACGCCTCGCCGGTGAAAAATCTGGCAGTGATGGAGGTGGGCAGTCATGACCCGCCTCGCCACTTTGCTTATCTTGCTGGGTGCAGGTTTGATCGCCTGTGCCGCCCTGTTCGGAGCTGCTCCCTCGGCAGCCGCCCCGCTGGCTCAAGAAGCCACGCCCATTCCAAACCTATCGATCAGGGATGAATACTGCCTGAGCTGTCACGGTCAACCAGGGCAGACTCTCCAGCTTGGCGATGGCTCGACCCTGGACCTGTTTGTGGATCCCCTCGAACACGCCAGCTCGATACACGGTTCTAACGGCTATGCCTGTGTGCAGTGCCATGCAGAGGTTGGCGAATTCCCTCACCCACCATTTTCTGCAGTCGATAGGCGAGATGTCACCCTCCAGATGACGCACGTGTGCGCACGCTGCCATGAGAGTCTGTATGAGAAAACCCTTGACAGTGTCCACAGCCGCGCACTGCAGAACGGCAACCTCAACGCGGCGGTGTGCGTCGACTGCCACACTGCGCACGCTGTTCGAGATTGGGTGGATGAAGCAACAGGAGAGACCCTCCCAGAGGCACGCACTATCATCCCACAGACCTGCGCTCAGTGTCACAGCGAGATCTACCAGACCTACCTGACCAGCGTGCACGGAGAGGCCTTGACCGATGAAAATAATCCGGACGTGCCCACCTGCATCGACTGCCACGGCGTGCATAATATCCCTGACCCGACAACCAGCGGATTCAGGCTGTCATCACCGACCATGTGCGCGAACTGCCACACAGATCCAGGGCGTATGGCAAAATACGGCATCTCTACCCAGGTGCTTGACACCTATGTGGCGGATTTCCACGGCACAACGGTGGCAATCTTTGAAAAGCAATCCCCCGACCAGGAAACCAATAAACCGGTATGCTTCGACTGCCACGGCGTGCACGATATCAAACGCGCCGACGACCCAGAGAAAGGTCTGCAGGTCAAAGAAAACCTGCTGGCGGTCTGCCAGAGATGCCATCCAGATGCCAACGACAGCTTCCCAACCTCCTGGTTATCGCACTACATCCCTTCACCGGATAAATTTCCCCTGGTGTACTATGTAGACCTGTTCTATAAGCTCCTGATACCCACTGTATTGGGCGGTATGGCAGTTCTGGTGGTGCTGGACGTTTCACGCAAGGCGCTCGACCTGCGCAAGGGCCGCCAGGCAGTCCATGTGCCAGCAGGTGAGCCAATCGAAAAAGTCGCGCCAGAGGTTGCAGCAACGCAAGGTGAGCAAGCTGAGGCTGCCCTTTCGACGGAGCCCCTGGAAGAACCTGAGCCAGAACCAGCCCCAGAAATCGAAGCTGCAGCAGAAACTGAGGTAATGGAAGAAATCCCATCACCGGAATCAATTGAACCGGCAGAGCCGCAGGTAGAGGAAGACATCTCACCTGATCAGGAGGAATCCCCTGAAAGACGGAGCGACCCAGAAGACGCACAGCCCGGAGAGGAGGTGGACAATGGCTGACAGTGAAAAAGCCGCCTCCCAGCCGGTGACACACTACACACGTTTCGATATCACTCAGCGCATCGAGCATATCGTCTTCTTGACCTCATTCTCGATCCTGGGGATAACGGGTCTGGTGCAGAAATTCTCATCTTCGCCAATCAGCCAGTCTGTTCTGTTGGCGTTGGGCGGGATCGAAAACACACGCCAGATCCACCATTGGTCAGCCATTGTGATGATGATCGTCAGCATTTTCCACATCCTAAATGTGCTCTACCGCTTGTTGGTGCTGCGGGTGCGCTGGACGATGATGCCGGTTATCGAGGATTTTAAGCACCTGTACCACGATCTGATGTATTTCTTTGGCCTGCGCAGGCACAGGGCGTATTACGGGCGCTACACCTACGCCGAGAAGGTCGAGTATCTGGCGGTGGTATGGGGCACAGTGATCATGGCGATCACCGGGTTTATGATGTGGAACCCGGTCATGACCACACGCCTGCTGGACGGGCAGTACATCCCGGCAGCCAAAGCCGCGCATGGCGCCGAAGCTATTCTGGCGGTAGCCGCCATCATCATCTGGCATTTCTACCATGTCCACATCCGCCATTTCAATAAGAGCATGTTTCACGGCAAGCTCACTGAAGAGGAGATGGCTCACGAGCATCCTGCAGAGCTGGCGATGATCAAAGCCGGGGAAATTGACACTCCGCCATCTGGGAAGGAACTGCAGCACCGAAAGCGCATCTACTTCCCAACCGCGGGCGTCCTGGCCCTGGCGCTCAGTTTGGGGGTGGCTTTCTTCGTCACGGCGGAGACAACCGCCATCACGACCGTACTGCCGGGTGAAACCGTCCAGGTGTTCGCGCCCGTGACTCCCACTCCGCGCCCGACCCCAACCCTAGCTCCCCTCCCCACCCCCGGCGAAGGCGTGGCTGCCAATACGTGGGAGGGCGGCCTTTCGGCCACTTTCCGCAACCGCTGCAGCACCTGCCACGGCCTGACCGAAGTGGGCGGTCTGTCGCTGGCAACCTACCAGGATGCCCTGACAGGTGGAGAAAGCGGGCCGGGAATTGTACCCGGAAATCCTGATGGAAGCGTGGTCGTACAGATCCAGCAGCAGGGCGGGCATCCGGGACAGCTCAGCGAGGCTGAGCTGCAGCAGGTGATCGAATGGATCGAGGCGAGCGCGCCGGAGCGTTAATCCTCCCCCGGCTGCCCTAACGGCGATGGAAGAATTCTTCAGCCGCAATATCATCGGAGTCTTCTTTTTCTATGGCCTGGCCTTTTATTCGATGGGCCTGGCCATTTTTTTAGAGGTCTCAAACTCGCCGGAGAGCGAATTTGCTCATGCGCTGCTGCCGCTGGCAGGCTTTGGGCTGGTTCACGGCAGCCACGAATGGCTGGAGATGGGCCTGATCACCTACGCCCACCTGACCGGAGAAGTAGAGCCAGGTTGGGTCTACTACCTGCGCCTGCTCCTGCTGGCGATCTCATTTTTGCTGCTGATCACCTTCGGGCTGCGCCTGATCCTGGGACAAAGCAGACGTCGATTAAGAGTGGTCATGTTGGGGGCCGTTATCGTTCTGTGGGGGATTGGACTGCTCCTGGTGCTGGACGTAGCGGAGCCGACGAGGGAGCAGCTCATCGCCGCAGATGTGTATACTCGCTATTCGCTGGCAGTCCCGGGAGCAGTGCTGACCACCTGGGGCTTGATTTTGCAGCGCAGCCGCTTTCAGAAGACGGATCTGCCGCAGTTCGGCAATGATGTGATCATCGCTGCGGTGGCATTTGCTCTATACGGCGGTGTCGGGCAGCTGTTTGCCGCACCGAGCAGCATCTTCCCTTCCAGCTTTCTAAATTCCAACTTGTTCCTGGAGCTGTTTGGATTCCCCATCCAGGTATTTCGAGCGCTGATGGCGATCTTCGCGGCCATATTTATCATTCGCTCACTGCGCGCTTTCGACACCGAGAGCCGGCGGCGCATCCGGGAATTGAGGGCTGCTCAAACCGCCGAGCAGCAGCGCATCCAGGCTCTGCGGGCCGAGCTGCTACACCGCACCGTGCAGGCGCAAGAGCTGGAGCGACAGCGCATCGCCCGCGATCTGCACGACGAGACCGGACAGACGCTGACTGCCCTGGGTTTGGGGCTGCGCGGTCTGGCGGGCACAATCAACACCCACCCCGAACGAGCTGCCTCGCAGGCCCAGCAGTTAGAGGAGCTGGCTGCAAGGGGATTGAGCGAGCTTCAGCGCATGGTGTACGGCCTGCGACCTCCTCAGCTTGACGAGCTCGGTCTGGCAGCCGGGCTGCGCTGGTACACCCAGGAGGTCAATCAGCGCTTCAATCATCCGATCACTTTTTCCACGTCGGTAGACGACGCCGGACTCAGCGATGAGATACGCCTGACAGTCTTCCGTATCGCCCAGGAAGCCATTACCAACGCCATACGCCATGCAGACGCCAGCCTGATCACAGTTAATCTGGAAGGAAGCGGATCCGAATTGGAGCTGTGCATCGTGGATGACGGGCACGGCTTCGACGTGGATGGTGTACTGGCGCGCGAAGAGTGCAGCTGCTTGGGACTGCTGGGGATGATTGAACGTGCCAGTCTGATCGGCGCCCAGTGCCGCATACGCTCCACGATCGGGGAGGGCACCACGGTAGAGGTGAGATTCAAAGATGGCAGGCACACCTGATAACCCAAAGATCCGGCTGCTGCTGGTCGACGACCACGAAGTGGTGCGCAGCGGGCTGCGCATGCTGCTGGATAATGAGGCCGATCTGCTAATCGCAGGCGAAGCCAGCACCGGCAGCGAAGCCATCCAAAAAGCAAAAGAGCTACAGCCGGATATCATCATCATGGATATCACCCTGCCGGATATCTCCGGCATCGAGGTCACCCGCCAGCTGTTGGAGTCCGGCAGCCCATCGAAGATCATCGCCTTGACCATCCATGAAGATGAGCAGTTCTTCTTCACCATGCTCCAGGCGGGGGCCTCCGGCTACGTGCCGAAACGTGCCGCGCCCAAGGATTTGCTGGATGCTATCCGCCTGGTATACCAGGGCGAGATCTACATATATCCTTGGATGACAAAGCTGTTGGTAGATGACTTTATGAGCAGGGCAGGCGAAGAAAGCTCTACCCGGGAGGCAATGGACGGGCTCACCCCGCGCGAGCAAGAGGTCCTGGTAGCCCTGGCGGACGGCGACAGCAGCGAGGACATCGCCGACAAACTGTCGATCAGCACCCACACTGTGGCGCGCCACCGTGAGAATATCATGCGCAAGCTGGGACTGCACAGCCGGGGTGAGCTGGTCAAATACGCCATCCGCAAAGGTCTGATCAAGCCTTGAGATGACCGGCATGCATAGATGCGGTTATGGATCTTCTTTACCGGCAGCTAAATGGGGTAAACACCCTATAAAAATCCCTTGCACAGCCAATTGAACTGCAGCATGATCTTGTGTATACTTTCAATAACCAGGCAATGCAGCCTGGTCAGGAGGCATTACAATGCGCAAGGTTCAATTTACCGCCGTGATTTGGACGCTAATCCTGGCAACACCGCTGACCGCCCTGGCGCTGGTCCTGCTGGCCTTTACCACTCAAAACCTGACCCAAATCGCTACCGCGATCGCCAATTTCAGCATCGAGACGAGTGCCGGGGGGCGTGGTTGGGTGTTGGAATTCGCCCAGCGCTGGCCTGAGCTGGCAGGCATGGTAATCGGGATGGCAGTGATCCTGATGATCTTCTTGCTCGCCCGGCAGAGCGCAAGGGCGGACGAGAAGAACGGCAACCACTAGGTGTTTGACCGCTCGATGACACAACCATAGACCCATAATTACCATACAATACAACCCGACTGCGGACGGTGTGACTTGCCGTCCGCAGTTCGTTTAACCCCCCGCAATGCATCCTGTTCACATCAAATATTCATATACCAGAGCCGATATATTGATATAAATATGATAGTAATAGTTTTATTCTTGCTACCTGACATTTTCGGCAAGGGACACTATTGGACACGGATCACACGGATAAAACGGATAAATCAAACGCAACATTTGTTTATTTCCCTGGAAAAAAGAAAAAATCCGTGTCGACCCGTGAAAATCCGTGTACAAAAACACCAAAATAGCAAACTGTCAGGTGACTGGGTTTTATTTAGACTCTTAGAACATTAACATCGACAAACTAATGTCGTTCATACAGGCTG
>CAZGIX010000087.1:0-17215 GCA_964525785.1 uncultured Anaerolineaceae bacterium | reverse complement strand
TCACCGCCCCCCAAACGGAAAGCTTGCCAGCGGTGACTGCCCAGGCAATGGCAGCGATCATCAGCACGGTGGCTGTGGATAGGAAGATCAGCCGGATCAGGCTGTGCCAGTACAGGCTGGCGCCAAACAACGACTCGCCGTCGCCGGCGGACCAACCGCGCAGCTTGCGCCAGTATTCACTGGTATTCGCCGGCGCCTGCCACCAGACGACCGCCTCGGGGACAAATGCCCAATAGCGGCAGGCCTTCTTCAGCTCGTAATCAAAGAAAGTGTCTTCGCCGGTCAGCGTAGGCCATTCCGGATAACCACCCACCAGCTCCCAGGCAGCCCGGGTGAAGGCGATCGAGCGTGAGGAGGGCAGAAAAGTCTGCGGGTTTGCTTCATCCAGGGTCATACCCAGCAGCTGCATCTTCGCCCGGGAGGTCTTGACCGTCTCATACCAACCCGCGACCACCTGAGTGCGCGGGTCATCCTCGAAAGGCGCGCTGAGGCGCTCCAGCCAGGCCGGGTCAAGGCGGCAGCCCAGGTCGGAGCTGGCGATCACGTTGTGATCTGCGTGCTGGATGGCGATGTTGCGCCCGCGGGCGATATTAGCGCCAGGCTCGCAGATCAGCTTGAGGGGGAACGGGCTCTGCCGGGCGAAGTCCTGCACGATCGCCGGGGTGCCATCGGTCGAGCCGCCATCCACCACCACCACCTGGTCCGGCAGGCGGGTCTGCTGCGCCAGGCTCTGCAGCCAGGGTAGCACATTATCTGCCTCGTTGAACACGGTCGTGATCAAGGTCACCGGGACCCGGTAGGGTGGCGAGGTCCTCAAAGTCCGGCGCGGCTGGTAGTCGGAGTAAAACCTGTCATCCAGAGTGTACAGGACCACCCGGCTGTTATCCTGAAGGTAAGGCTCACCGGCGAAGAGCCCGGCCGGCTCCACCCACCTGCGCAAAGGGGAAAAAATAATGTAAAAAACCAGCTTGATAGCGCTGATCGCTGAGATCAGATAATTGCGCTCGCGTGCGCTCTTCACCATCATCCACAGCTCATGCTCAGGCCGGCTCTGGGCTGGAATCAGGCGGTAGCGCAGCCGCTTGAACCAGGGGCGGCGGACGAGCGGAACATGGGCTGGTTGTTGTTCTGGAGCCTGGTTAGTAGGGGGCATGCGTGAGGGGAAGGTTTATCCGGTGTAGTGCTGGATCACTTCGGATACGTTGCCCAGAGCAACCGTGCGGCCGTGTTCGAGCAGGAGCGCCCGGCTGCAAAAGTTCTGGATGGTGCCCATATTGTGCGAGACGATCACAATCGTGGTGCCTTGCTTCTGGTAGGAGTTCATCCGATCCAGGCATTTTTCCTGGAATTGGCTGTCGCCAACGGAGAGTACTTCATCGACCAGCAGGATTTCCGGGCGGATGCAGGAGGCGACAGAGAAGCCCAGGCGAGCCACCATGCCGGTCGAGTAGGTGCGCAGGGGAGCATCGATGAAATCACCGATCTCGGCGAAATCGAGGATGGATGAGAACATGCTGTCGACCTGCTTGCGCGTGAAGCCTAATAAGGCGCTGTTCAGGTAAATATTTTCGCGGCCGGTTAGCTCGGGGTGGAAGCCGGCGCCTAGCTCCAGCAGGGGAGCGACTTTGCCGCGCATGACCACGCGCCCACGGGTGGGATGCAGCACGCGCGCCATGACTTTCAGCATGGTGCTCTTGCCAGCTCCATTTCGCCCGATCACCCCGAAGACTTCGCCGCGCTTCACTTCGAAGCTGATATCTTGCAGCGCCCAAAACTCCTCGTAGCTCAGCCGGCGCTGCAGCCAGCGCACCGCGTACTCTTTGATGCCGGATACCCGCTCGCGCGGCACGCGGTACAGCACAGCCACGTTTTCGAAGCTGATCACAGGATGGCTGTTGGTCGGTTGGCGCTCGATGGCAGCGGTGTTAGATGCGGTAAGCGTACTCATTCGTTTTAGAGGTAAAAATCAGACCGCCGATCAGAAAGGCCGTCAGTGAAAAACCAGCGGCAATTGCCCATACACGCCACTCGGGGACCACGCCCAGATAGAGGGGGTCGCGAAAGATCTGCACGAGATAGAGCAGCGGGTTGAGACGAAACAGCCACAACAGGTCCGCCGGGAGGATCTCGAGCGGGTAAATGATGGGCGTGGCATACATCCAGATGGTGAGCAGGACTTCATAAACCGGGATCATATCGGCGAAGAAGACTGCCGCAGTCGCCAGGAATAAACCGACCCCCAGGGCAAATATCGAGAGCAGTATGACCGAGAATGGCATGACCAGGATCGCCGGGGTGATCTTCACCCCGATAACAACCGCGATGAGCACCAGAGGGATAAAGGACAGACCCAGGTTGACCAGCCCGGTGCCGATTGCGGAGACAGCGAAAACGGATTTCGGCACGTAGATGCGGTTCAGCAGCCCGCCGCTCCAGATCATTTCGCCCATAGAGGCGCTGGTAGTATGAGAGAAGAAATTCCATGCCATCAAGCCGCTGAGCACGTAAACTGGATAATATTCAACGCGGAAGCGGAATATCTGGGAGAAGACCAGCGTCAGGATAATCATCGTCGCCAGAGGATTCAACATAGTCCATGCCACCCCAATCACCGAGCGTTTATAGCGGGCAGTGATTGTGCGGGCGGTAAACTGGTAGACGAGCTCGCGGTATTTCCACAGGGAGAGGAACTCATCGATGAGCGGGTGAGGCCGCCGGGATGAATCGTAGATCTCGTCGGAATATTGCAGATTTGCATCCATGATCGTTGGCACCAGAAGGGGGCAGGCTTCCTATCCAGGGGATTATACCTCACAAGGAGAGGCAGCCTCCCAGGCGGGAATCATAAAGACGGATCTGCAGCGGCAGCTCTACCGCCAGGACAGACCCGTTATCAAGCCGGATAGGGATGTTAGCCGTCAGGGAGAGGAGAATGCGCTGACCATGTTCCCCGGGCTCAGGTATTCGAACGCCGGGCTGGCGATCACCTGGCGGTAGCCTTCATGGTATAAACTGCCGGAGCGGAAAAACGACCAATCACAGTCGGCGTCGATGTTGAAGTATAATACCGCCCGCACGCCATCCAGCCCTGTTAGATAGCTGTAAACGTCGATGAACCAGCGGCTTTTATGGGCGTGATCGAAGTTGCCCGGGTATGGGTATTCAGCAGTCGAGCCGGTCTGGCTGATGAAGATCGGTTTACCGGGAGCAAGGGAGTGCATGCGCTGGACAAAGGGCTGGTACAGCTCGGGACCTAATTGCCAGCGATCATATTCCCAGTGCACGCAGTAGCCAAAATTATAAGAGGAGAAGGCTACGATATCCGTGGCATCCTGACCGGGGTAGTAGGTTTCGAATGCCGGCATGCCGGGTTCATCGACCCCATTGGGGGCGAATACCCATTGGATGGTATCCAGCGGGACCTTCTGCTTGGCGAGCTCGTCGGCAAAGATGTCCTGTATTCGCCAGTACGCCGACTTGAAAGCCGTCGGGTTGCCGCCGTAGCTGTTCCCATTGGTAATATTGGCCTCCGGCAGGGGCGCCAGGAAGACCAATCGCTCTTCCTGATCTTGCCGCGCATCAGCAGCCCAGCCGGCAAAGGCGCTGGCATACGCACGGATGTCGCCGTCTTCCCGCCCCTGGGCGATGTCGGATGCGCTGTGTTTGGTCATCAGGTTGACGAAGGGGGTATAGCCATTATCCCAGAGCAGCTCGAGGGGCACCGGGACGTTGTAACCGGGATTTGGAAACTCGAAATCCATGAACATCCCCGCCAGGGTAACGCCTTTCCCTGCCCAACTGTCCAGATCTCTCAGGTTCGAATTAATGGCGCTTTGGGTACCCAGGTAGTCGGGTGGATAAACCCCCAGCAAGACCGGCGCGCTACTGCGAAAGCTGGAGGCGGTCATGGGCAGATAGACAACGGTATTGCTCGATTGGGCGGCGACTTCAGTGGAGCGCCCAGAATTGATGGATAGTGCCATTAACCCGGCGAGTATAGCAAACGCTACCAACATTTTCAGTGACCATCGGTGAAAGTCTTTGTTTTGGAATAAATTTGCCATGCAAGCCTCTGATCATTTTATGTATATTTTGTTAAAACAGATATATATACTGATTACATAAATTATGCCAATATATTTGCATTTCTAGAATTAAAAGATGTTTGCAAACTTGTTGACCCAACGACTGTCTGTGCCAGCGATCTCCAGATCGACCCAGACAGGCGCTGGGTATTATATAACCACTGTTGCTGCGGAAGGTTAATAAAGATTAGTATGTGGGTTAATGGCTGTTTAAGTGATTCTAGTGCAGTTGCCCTTAACACTATGCGCTGCGTTATGAGACATTATTTACTTATTTTGAGGTGAAATGAGATAATATCCTCCTACTTGTTTTACTGATAGACCCTGGTCGCGGGCCAACCGGGCTATCTTACGTTGTATAACGATCGCCAACCAGGGTTCTCCATAATCGGAGAAGAAAGAGTCTAAATTTTCAGAATTTGAGAGGATATTACCTCTCTTTACGCTATACGTGCGTTCTGGTTGTTTGGAAAGTACAGGTATCCCCCAACGCTCGATGGAATTCGTGCTTTCCATGATTACAAAAGCGGTTGAGTTCTGTTGCAAGAAAACCTCGGCCTGAGCGGCTACTGCCCGTACATCTGGACTGATAGAATTCTGGAAGCCGCGCATATCGTTGAGGTTGGTAGCCATGATCAGAATCACAGCGATTGATACGGCGATTTTCCCGAGATACCCAGGCGCCTGCCACAGGATGTCTCCAGCCAGGGAGATGATCGGGATCATCGCCCAGCCCAGAAAAACCAGGTACCTGGGTTCCTGGTTTGGGGCGCTCAAAGCCAGGCCGGTCGATAGCCAGACCATCCCGAAAACAAATCCCGGCGCTGCTAGATACATCAAAGCCCAGCGTCTCTTTGTAAATACCAGTAATATAGAAAGACACCCTGCTATGGTGATAGCAGGAAAGTTATTAATCAAGACTCTGATCGGGATTAATAAGCGCGTCCCTAGGGATGCTCTCCCGATGCTGTCCGCCTGATACTCTTTTGCAACATTTAGAGAATGGAAGAGATCCCCAAATTGCAGGTAACTATTTAGCAGCCAAACCGCGGGTATGAGAATACATAGGGCGATTGCAAAGAGAAAAACTGAGAGCAGTCTCCAGCTCTTATTTTTCACCGAGGATATTATTCCAGGCAAGAGTACAATACATGCGAAGGCTGCCAAGAACCAACCGATGTAGTGAGTCGTAGCTGCCAGTAATGATGCCAACCCAATCTTGACTGCAATCCACCCCCTGTGATTCTCTACAGCCTGGTAATACTCAATCAGGAAGTAACTAGCTA
The DNA here is from genome assembly GCA_964525785.1 of uncultured Anaerolineaceae bacterium. Lineage (GTDB taxonomy): Bacteria > Chloroflexota > Anaerolineae > Anaerolineales > UBA4823 > JAQBDA01. The sequence continues at coordinate 11,844 of CAZGIX010000087.1, read as the reverse complement.
GCAGGATAAAGAATACCAGGACTGGTTCACTTAGCGCCGTGTAAGAGATGAATACATCACCTGCAAATACACCCGCCAACAGACAGGCCAAAAAACCGGTTGACTTTCCCCCAATCTTATTACCAACCAGGTATGTGATTATCAGAGATCCGACCAGGAACAGGTTGTTGACCGCCACGGGGACCAGGATCTCGGAGCCCTTTATCCAGGGCTTCAGTACGAAATATACGCTACCGACAAGCCATGAACAAAATGGCATCCAATACCCACCGCCGGCGAAGGTCGGTCGTTGTGACCAATAGTAAGCAGATAATGTGCGTGGAAAAGAATCCCAGGGTATGCCATAGAAATAGCCCGACTGGCGCAACCAGAGATATATCCCTAGGCGGAGCAGCAGGGCGATCAGAATTGCTGCTGGTAGGGAGACCAATACGGCTTTCCAGTATACCTTCTTGCCTGAGGCAGTATTCATTTGTTCTTGTTGCTTGTGTGGAGATGCTGCCTCAGGATTCATCTATTCGCCAACGGTGAGGCTGCCACAGGGTGCCCCACTTCTCCTCGAATTTTGCCCGGTTTTCGTCGTGCAGGCGCTGGTAGCGCTCAGCGGCAAGCTGGGAAAAGCTGGCGCTGCCCCAGTGATGGATGTAGACATCCTCAACGCACAGGATGCGGTAGCCCTTCTGGCGCAGGCGCAGGGAGAAATCATCATCTTCGTACATGCCGATATTGAAACGCTCGTCTAAAGGCCCGACTGTCTCGATCACGGCGCGGCGCAGTACCAGGCAGAACAAGGCCAGCATGCGGATATCGAAGGTTTGCCCATCATGAGCACGGGTGTAGCGTCTTGCAAAGTCATCCAACCCGCCTATATCGCGGTAGTCGACCGCGATGCGGCTCTCGTTGCCGGCGAAGTTCGTCACCGGACCGACCGCGCCCACCTGCGGATCGCGCAGGTGGAAGATCAATCGGGAAAGCCAGCCGGGCGTTACGATGATGTCGTTGTTGAGGAATACCATGTAATTCCCAGCCGAGGCCTGCACTCCCTGGTTGTTGCCGGCAGAAAAGCCGCGGTTATCGGGATTGAGCACCAGCTTGACCGCTGAATGGGTCTCGGCGAGAGTGCGCAGGTAGTCGAGCGTGCCATCGGTGGAAGCGTTATCCACCACCACAATCTCGTAGTTCGGATAGCTTGTCTTGCTGAAGATGCTCTCTAGGCACTGCCGGGTGTAGCCCAGGTTGTTGTAGGTAAGCACGATCAGGCTGGCAAGCGGGTACAGCTCCAGGAAAGCGTGCTGGATATCCGCGAACTGCTCCACCATTGCCGGCCCGGTCAAAACCAGGTCGCTGCGCTCCTGCACGGGGCGGTTGGCAGCCTCTGATGACACCAGCTTCCAGGCGAACAAGTTACGCAGCCGGTAAGCCAGGTCGGCCCAGGTGGGGTCATTGACCCAGCAGATAGCATCGTCGATACCGGCCTCCAGCCGCAGCCCCTCAAAAAACCGGCCGCGGGCATCCAGATCGTCGTCATCAGCCTGGCTTGCGGGTGCGACAGCGAAAATGCGCTCCTGGATGATCTGGATACGCGGGGCAGCCTCGCCTTGGGCCGCAGGGGCGAGGAAGAAAATGCGCCCCCCAGCCTGAGCAAAGCGCGCCAGCAGATCGCGTACCCTCGTGGGGATAGCAGCCCATTCCGTCCCAGCCATATAGACGATGTCGAAGGTCCGGGCTGGCGGCAGGTCGACCGGCATGGGTGACAATACTGCTGGCTGAGAGCCGCCGGGGGAGGCGGCAGGCTGGCTCTCAGGTGACTCTTCTGGGACGGGCATTTTACGTGGCTTGCGGCCGGTGGCAATCTCGACCGCGCGTTGTCCCTTGTGCAGGATGCGCCAGGCAGGGCTGTCCCAGATTGCCTGGAGCTGGGAACCAAGCTGCTCGATGTGTTGGCTGGCCTGGCGCTCGGTGCGCTTGACCATCAGGTTCAAAGCGCGCACTTCCCAATCGCGCTCGTGAATCTGCGTTTCCAGATTGCGCTGCCACTCCCGTACCTGATCAGCAAGCCTGGCGGCCTGCAGGGTCACTGGACTCTGCCCAGCAGCGGACTCGCTGCGCGTGGTCAGCTGCTGGTAGAGCTGCTGCCATCTCTCCACCTGGCGCGAAAGCAGCCCTTCCTGGCGGGTGGTCTGCTGGGCGTTTTCCGCGGCGGCTTGCCTGAGAGATGCCGACCCGGAAAGCTGTTCCAGGGCGGCTTCCCATTCGCCTGCGTCGCCAGCCAGCCAGCCGTTCTCACCCGAGGTAACCAGCTCTCGATAAGGTGAAACGCGGCTGTAGATCCCCGGGATGCCGCAGACGCTGATCTCATAGAAGCGCAGCGGACTCTGGCGGCGGTAATAGAGCTGGTCGCCGTGCGGGACGAGGAACAGATCACATATCTGCTGGTTTAGCTCTGCCGCAAAGCGGGCGTAGTCCGGGGACAGCTCCGGCATCCAATCGATGTTCGGCAAGGCGAGCAGGGAGGCGGGTGGCCTTGCCCCCCAGACTTTCAGCAGCACGGTCTGACCGCGGCTGCGCAGGAAGCGTTCCACGCCTTCGGCAAACCCGGCGGGCAAAGCCAGCTGGTCGTTTATCCAACCGAAGACCAGCGGGGCAGGATTATCTCGCGCCGCGGGTAGCTTGAGCGACCACAGCCGGTCATCAAGGCTGGTGGGCAGCAGCCAGGTTTGGGGATTGAGCGGCTGAATAGCGCTTAGAAGGGCAGCGGTGCTGACAGTCACTGCGTTGGCTTCGACGATAGCCTGCAGCACCGGAAAGAGGGCATCGCTGATGTAGTTGAACTGGCGGTCCGGGTGCTCGATGGGCAGCTCGAATAGATCCTCGTCATAATCGTATACCACCGGGATGCCGGCATTGCGCGCCCGCGCCTGAATCGTAGAATATGCCTGCGCCAGGCGGGGAAAATCACGGTGCAGGTGTACGAGTCCGGCGGAGGAGATTGCCTCTGCATCGACTTTGTCAAATACCGTCCCGTGCAGAATGCCAGCACCGGCGATTTGCCAGGGGGCGACCAGGCGCAGCATCGCCTGGCGGTCCTTCCAGGAGGAAAGCGTGTATGCAGCAACCGGTTTCATAAGTTGGACCTATCGTTGGATCTGGTCAAAATGGTTCGATTTCTTTGCCGGGCTGAAGAAGCCGGTCTTTGAGGAGGCAGGCAAGCTGGAGCCGCAGTTTTTATCTAACCGGATCGGCGGCGGTTGATGATCCTGGCAGGATTGAGAAGGGAGAATGCCCGCCGGGTTGCGCGCAGTAGTTTCCCGGGCAGGCTATTTCGGTAGACGTCTATCTGGTTGGTCAAGGCGGAAATATATTGATCTTTATCAGCCAGTGTGGCCTGGAGGTGATCCACCTGCTGCTTGGCCTGTTTTAGTTCATCCAGCATCCTCTGTTGCCAGGATTGAGTCTGTTGGCTCAACTCGATAAATAACTCGGTCGGGATGCTTCCATCAGGAGCATGCTGTCCTGCCCTGGACAGGATTTGTTCATAGACCTCATTCCACCTGAAGGCGTTTTTTGAAAGCAGCCAATGTTCGCGCAGGGTCTGGAGAGCTGCCAACCCGATCTGGCGGCGTAAAGATTTATCTTCAATCAGTTGGACTAAGGAATATCTCCATTCATCGGGAGTTGTTGCTAGGAATCCATTTTTCCCATGATTGACTTGCTCCTGGAAGGGAAGTGTATCGCTGTATACACCAGGCAGGCTCAATGCGCTGGCTTCCTGAAATTTCGTGGATCCTTTGGAGCGATTGAACGGGATATCCCGCATTGGCGCAATCATCAGGTCGAAATTTTGCTGGCGGACGAATTTGGCATAGTCGATATAGTTGAATCGAAAGGGAACCCACTCGACATTAGGCAAGCCTTGCAGTTCAGAGAATGGGATCATTCCAACGATCTTGAGGGCAAGCCGATCTTTATAGCTTTGGAGCAGCTCAACCAGCGTTGGGATGACTAAATCGAAGTCCGGGGCATGTGAATCCCCCCCCAAATATCCTATTGTAACTACGCCGTCATCGACTTCATCCGGTACAGGGGTCAAATCCCAGATATCATCATCTAGATAGTTATGAAGCACCCAGACGTCCGGGTTGATGGGGCGGATGATATCTGCCAATGTAGCAGATACCGCGGTTACCCCATCTGCTTCCAGAATACAATGGAGCATGGGGAAGAGTGCTCCGGCATAATAATGGTTCAATCGGTCAGGGTGGTTGGGTGGCAGTCCTAAGAGCAAGTCGTCAATGTCAAAAACGATCGGTTTGGATTGGGAGCGGGCCAGATATCGAATGCGCTCGTAAGCCTGCTGATGGCGAGGAAAATCCCGATAGATCAAAACCAGGTCGGCAGCCGAGACGATCTCCGTATCGAAGGTCCCGCCATGTCCACCGCGGATCAGGTGAAACCCGGCTTTTCGAAAGGGACCGACGATGCGCAGCTCTGCCAGAGCGTGCTCCCAGGGAGCAGTAGTATAAGCAACAACAGTCAGCATTTTGGTTTACCTGTGGCAGGGGGCAATCGACGCCTACGGCAGCTCTGCCATAGCAAGCTTGAGTGCTTGCTCCCAATTAGGCAGACGCAGGTCGAAGGTATTGGTAAAGCGATCGCAGTTGAGGGCAGAGAAAAGCGGGCGCTGCGCCGGGGTTGGAAAATCGGCCGTTGCGGCAGGTAGTATCCGGCGGGTCAGCTGCTCTGCCGGGCGCGGGTCGTTGAGCAAGATCGCACGCGCCCAATCCAGACGGCTGGTAAAGCCGCTCCCTGCCAGATGATACAGCCCTGCGCGCTCATGCAGCCAATCCAGCCAGTCGCCGGAAGCCCTTGCCAGCAGCAATGATGTAGCCTCTGCCAACATGCGCGCCCAGGTGGGATTGCTGATCTGGTCATCCACCACGCGCAGGTCAGTCTGCTGGCGTGCCCATCCCAGCACCTTGGTGACAAAGCTGTCCCGGCGCAGACTGTAAACCCAGCTGGTGCGCAGGATTAAATAATTGCCGCCGACCTGCTGGATGTTTCTTTCACCTTCCAGCTTGCTCTGCCCGTACGCACCTAGCGGGTGCGGCGTGTCGGTCTCAACATAGGGATGGTTTTGTTTTCCGTCGAAAACATAATCTGTGGAATAGTGGATCAATACCGCTTTGGATGCCAGCGCTTCCTGTGCCAGCACGGCGGGGGTAAGCGCGTTGACCGCCGAGGCCACATCGGATTCGACTTCGGCGCGGTCCACGGCTGTGTAGGCAGTGGCATTAACGATCAGCTGAGGCTGCGCGTCGCGAACCACCTGCCGGGCTTGCTCCGGTTTGGAGAGGTCAACCTCTGGATAATCCAGGGCTATCACCTCACCCAGAGGTGCCAGGGTGCGGTTCAGCTCCCAGCCGAGCTGACCGAACTTGCCCAACAGCAGGATGCGCCGCGGTCCTCCCTCACCGGTCACGGGATGTCCTCTTCCAGAAGGCGCAGCAGATACTTGCCGTACTCATTGCTCTTCATGGGGTCAGCCATCGCCTGCAGCTGCGCTTTATCGATGTATCCCATGCGATAGGCGATCTCTTCGGGGCAGGAGATCATCATGCCCTGCCGGTCTTCCACGGCCTGCACGAAGTTGGCAGCCTGGAGGAGCGACTCGTGGGTGCCGGCATCCAACCAGGCTACCCCCCGACCCATCACACTGACCTGGAGGAGACCCTTTTCCAGGTAGAGGCGGTTCAGATCGGTGATCTCCAGCTCGCCGCGCTCCGAAGGTTTTAAGCTTGAGGCAAAGGCCACTACCTGATTGTCATAGAAGTACAGGCCTGGTACGGCGTAGTGCGAGCGCGGCTTGATCGGTTTTTCTTCGATGCTGATCGCCCGCCGGTTTTCGTCGAATTCGACAACCCCGTAGCGCTGCGGGTCGCGCACCGGGTAAGCAAAGATCAGTGCCCCCTCGGAGAGGGTGGCGGCGCTGCGCAGCTTGCCAGCCAGCCCGGTGCCGAAGAAGATGTTGTCGCCCAGGATCAGGCACACCGGTTGGTCCTCCAGGAAATCGGGGTTGACCAAGAACGCATCTGCCAGGCCGCGCGGTTCAGCCTGCTCGGTATAGTAAAAATGCAGCCCGAACTGGCTTCCATATCCCAGCAGGGCGCGGAATGCCGGCAGTGCTTCCGGCGTGCTGATGACCAAAATCTCGCGAATCCCCGCCAGCATCAGCATCGACAGCGGATAGTAAACCATGGGCTTGTCGTATACCGGCAGAATTTGTTTGCTGATCGCTATGGTGAGCGGATAAAGACGGGTTCCACGCCCGCCTGCCAGGATAATTCCTTTCATTGATTTTTTTCCCTTTGCTGGTAGTTTCGCTCCAACCATCCCTGGTAGTCATGCTGCTTGCGGATTGCCTCTATCCATTCGGGACTGTCCAGATACCACTGGACAGTTTTCAGCAAGCCGGTGGTCAAGGTTTGCCGTGGTCGCCATCCCAGGTCGTGCTGGATTTTGCTGATATCCATGGCATAGCGCCGGTCGTGTCCGGGGCGATCGACAACATGTTTGATCAGCGAGGTATGCGGGGTGAACGGTGATTCGGGCTGCAGCTCATCCAGGATATTGCAGATAGTCTGGACGACGGTCATGTTGGCGGTCTGGTTATCCCCGCCAATATTGTATGTTTCACCGACCGCTCCCTGGCAGACAACCTGCCAGATGGCTTCACAATGGTCCTCAACATACAGCCAGTCACGGATCTGCATACCATCTCCATACACGGGCTGCGGGTGCCCGGTCAGAGCATTCAGGATCATCAGCGGGATCAGCTTTTCCGGGAACTGGTAGGGTCCGTAATTATTGGTACAGTTTGAGATCGTCGCCGGCAAGTTGAAGGTATGGTGGTAGGCTCTCACCAGGTGGTCGCTGGCAGCTTTGGAGGCAGAATAAGGCGAGCTCGGAGCATAAGGCGTGGTCTCAGAAAAGGATGGATCGTCTGGCAGGAGCGAGCCGTATACTTCGTCTGTAGATACATGATGGAAGCGAACGCTCTCGAGCGGCAAAGCTTTCTCGACCAGCCAATACTTGCGCACCGCTTCAAGTAGCCTGAATGTCCCCACCGTGTTGGTCTGGATGAACGGCTCTGGATCCAGGATGGACCGGTCCACATGCGTCTCGGCTGCAAAGTGCACCAGTCTGCTGATCTGGTAGCGATGCAGCAGTTCGTCCAGCAAATCGGCATCACAGATATCTCCCCTGACAAAAATGTGACGATCTGGGTCAGGGAGATCCTTGAGATTTTCAAGGCTGCCAGCATAGGTGAGGGCATCCAGGTTGATGATGTACACTTCGGGTTCTGCGCGCAGCAAATAGCGCACAAAATTGCAGCCGATGAAGCCGGCTCCTCCAGTAACCAGGACACTATTCATCTTCTCTCCGTATTCAGACAAATGTCTCCGCCACTTGTATGCTTTTGCCCTGCCTGTCCTTCAGCGAGATAATCGGCTCCTCGCCTGCAGGAATGGGCCAGATGATTCCTATTTGCGGATCATTCCACAGCAAGGTGCGCTCCCAGCGCGGGGCGTAGTAATCACTCGTTTTGTACAGAACTTCAGCCCACTCGCTGAGTACATAAAATCCGTGGGCAAAGCCGGCTGGTATCCAGAGCTGCCGTCTGTCCTCTGCAGACAAGTTCAGTCCGAGCCATTTACCAAAGGTCGGCGAGCTTCGCCGCAGATCGACGGCTACATCGTAAATTTCTCCAACCACCACCCGCACCAGCTTTCCCTGCGATTGGCGGATCTGGTAGTGCAACCCGCGCAGAGTACCGCGGCGCGACCCGGAATGGTTATCCTGCACAAAGTGGTGGGGTATGCCAGCCTCGGAGAACTGCCGGTATTGGTAAGTCTCCATAAAGAAGCCGCGTTCGTCGCCGAACAAATCCGGCTCGATGAGCTTAATATCATGAATCTCAGTTGGTATAAATTGCATTTGTCTATTGTTCAGCCTAACGTATAGATTTTTAACCCCTCAACAGCCGATAGCTGCCTCATAGAAGCCATTATGTAGTTCTTTTAACCCACTACCCAATTGTACTAGAATACTGGCAGCGATAGATATTGATTGCCGAATATCCTGAAATCTCCCCTGGGATGTGATGGACAATCTGGCAGCGATTATCCAGGTAGGATTCCTTCAGCTCACCCAAATCCCCTTTGACCAGGACGACGTACTCCGGCGCATAATTCTGCATGACCCACAGCGCAATATCATCGTATGTGCCGCCAGAGATCATATGTCCGGCGACCTGGGGTTGGAGTATACCAGCAAAATCCACAATCGGACGCTCTGAGTAGAATCCAATTACGCCGGCTTCCAGGCTGCCCACCAGGGCATGTGGCTGAGTATTTTCTTTCAGCCATATGCCAACCGCACGGTAGGAAGCTGCATTCGGATCATTCTGCAGCTTGAGCTGCCTGAGATCCATGATTTGCGCAACAGCCAGGGATACCAGCAGCACAACCGCCACCACGCTGGCGAGCGGCACACGATAACGGATCTCTGATCGTGCCAGCCCGGCGGCGCTCCTAATGACACGCGGCCCGTCGTTGCGAGGAGCGTAGCGACGAAGCAATCCCCATCCCGGTTGGCCCGGAGATTGCTTCGGCAAAGATCGCCTCGCAATGACCAAGGTGTCATCTCTGGAAGAAGAGCCCCTTGGCGCTGTGGAGTTGCTCGCAGTGGGAGTGCCTGGCTGGGTGGAAGGAGCGAGACCCCGAGCTACTACCCAATGAGATATCGTTGCTATCCCCAGCCCAATCAGGATGATTAAGCCGGGCACCAGTGGAGCATAGTACCAGAAATAGCGCGAGACTGCCAGAAGGAAATAGGCCGCAAAGTACAGCACCGTCCAGGACAGCACCAATACCCACGCGCGGAAGAGGCGCAACAGGCCGTATACTCCGATCAAGGCCAGGATCAGCTCGAGCCAATACTGCCACCCGCCCTTGTACCATTCCAGGATGGTGATCAGTCCAGGGCCGAATTGCTCGCTTACAATCAGTATGCCCTGTTGCTGTTTGGCTGCCAATGTCACTGGCAGGGGATTGCCGAAATAGAAACCCGCAAAGACGATCCAGGGCAGCAGGATTATTATATAGACCAGAGCCGCCTTCCAGGGGAAGGGGCGGCGCACGCGCAGCAGGTAATCCGCGACCAGGACGGCTCCGACAAGGATGCCGTCCGGACGGGTGAGAGCTGCCAGGGCGGCAAACAAGGCCGCCAGCGAATAGCGACGGCGGGCATAGACTGCGAATGCTGCCAGGCAGAGGCTGATGTACAGCGGTGTTTCCGAGCCCAGGGCAGTGGCAGGCAGGGTGAAGGTGGGAAAGAGGAGCAGAGCTGCCCAGCCCACCTGCGGGGTTGCCCAGGTCTTCGCCAGATCCCAGATCAGCAGTGCGCCTGCCGCCAGGCTGACCGCTCCAATCAGAGTGGCGATACGAGGCAGGTCTGGGGTAAGGAAATTAACTGCCGCCAGCAGCAGGGTGAAGAGCGGGGTTGTGGTGCTCAGGACTTGCTCCCCAGGATTGTAGACGAAACCCAATCCCTGTGCCAGGTTGCGGGCGTACCGGTATGTGATGAAAGGGTCGTCGTAGATACGTTCTGCCAGCAGGGCGTATAGGGCAGCCGACATCCCTACCAGATAGAGCCAGGGAAGGAGAACTTTCAACAGGGGGATAGTCTTGGGTGGGGCTTGCATACCAAGGCAGGTCAATCAGCTCGCCATTGTAGGTCACGTTCAAGAACGGGTTGCCCAGCGGGATGGTGACCTCTCCGCGTGTGCCACCCTGTTAGTGAATTTCGATGCTGGCTGGCATTGTGTCCGCAAGGTCGGCGCGCTGGTATAAGTGGTCGAGAGACCCCGAGCAGCTACCGGAGTCTCTCGAAAAATCCCAAATATTGAGTTTGTGGAAATTGCCAGGATCAGGAGTATGCAGCTTGCCTTGATCCGGCACGCCCCCCCAGGTTTCAAATCAGCCCCCTGGCGTATGATCAGGGATAGCGGATGACATAAATCGGTTCGAATCCGGCCTGGAGCTTGTATTCCGTGCCGAACTCTGGCGGCGGATATGTGGAGTCGTACAGCACGACACCTTCACGGCTGAGCGCCATAATGAATTTATTCGCTGGCACGTAGAAAGGAATTGTCTCATCTTCCTTTGCCCAGACGATTTGCACCTGTTCTGAGTTGCGGTGGAAAGCATAAGCTTCGATTCCTTCGGCGTAATCCACCGTACCGATATAGCGAGCATGCTGTAGCTGCTGGGAGATCACCTGGAATGCAGTGTAAGATAAACGCGGCAGCTGGCTCCCATCCAGCAAGCTGCTGAAGCGCCAACCGGGTCCATCCAGAGTATACCAGATAAAGCCCGGCACGTTTTCGCTCAACCCGCGGGCAAAATAACGCACCAGGTGTGTAGCCTGGGACTCGAAGAATCTTTCATCCGGCGCGTCGCAGTAATAGGCCGTGTCCGCACAGCCAAAGCCGGTCTCATTCAGGAAGATGGGCTTGTCCACGCCATATTGAGCCATATGTTGGCGCAAGAAACGGGCTTTGCCAATTACTCCTCCGCCCCACGCATACCATTGCCCGCTGGGAAGAAGATCATAATCATTCGACACGCCGTGCGCGTATTGGTCCCAATAGGTAGAATATGCATGGTATGGGGCCACGTCGAAGGAAGGCCCTGCTCCCGAATCCTCAGTTTCCTGCAGAATGCCTGTGAAGAATCTTTCCGCATAGCCGTCCTCATCGGCATCACTCGGGTCAGTGACGGGGCGATCCAGGAGCAGTCCACCGACCCACACCTGGGCAGTTGAATCAGCCTCTTTAATGGCGATTGAAACTACCCGCAGCATCTGCGCGTAGTAATAGCCGCCGAAGTAGGCAGTATCATCGATGTCACCCCAGCAACCCAACAGGAAGTCCGGCGGCACTTCGTTGGGGTCCACGTCGGGCTCGTTACCAATTTCCCAGATGTGTGCATTGAATTCCGGTGTTTTGTAGCGGTTGACCATCTCCTGGACGAAGCTGGCAAACTCGTCGAAGTATTCCTCGGCGATCGCTCCACAGGAGGTGGGCTGCCCATCGTCCCGCACACCCGGCTTCTGCGCCCAAACCGGGGTATTCTTGATCGTCACGATGGGGGTGATGCCGGCTTGATTCAGCTCACGCAGTTCGTTTTCAAAATCGGCAAGCAATCCCCATTGAGGAATAACACCGGGAGCGGGCTGTAATTCGGCCCAGGAGATCTGGTTGCCCGTGCGGACATATGCGATGTTTAGATCGGTAGCGCGCGCCATAAGCCCATTTGAGGACAAAATTGGCCTGCTGGATTCAATCCCAAATGGGGATTCCCATGGATAGTCTGCGAATACAAAGGGAACATAAACGCTGGTAGGGGCAGAGCCGCTGTCTTCCGGCGCATCCGGGTCAAGCGTAGCGCTGGCGAGAGCTCTCCGGGCCGGGATAACACCCGGCAGGGCGAGCGCGAAAATGATTACCATACACAAGAATGGCCATAAGGTTTGCTTGTTGAAGCGGAACGACATTAATTACTCCTCAACGTACGAGTTGGTGGCAGCAGGAGTGAGATTTGCGACTGCGCTTGAGCTGCTATGGTAGATGATGGTATGCGAATCTGGTTGGCTGCCGGCTGGATGTGCCAACCCAGGAACACACGCATGGCATTCTGCCACAATAGACAGCAATTGTCAAGCAGGGTGCGAGTGGGTAGGTTATCAATGTTGTAAACCCTCGGGTCTGCAGTTATCTTTCCC
>CAZGIX010000086.1:0-17307 GCA_964525785.1 uncultured Anaerolineaceae bacterium | reverse complement strand
AACATAGTGTACCCCAGATGACAGTCGTCATTTTAAAGTGTCCGGTAATCAGATCTCCGATAACAAATTATAATGAAGCCCATATGATCCAGCGCAACATTCTCCTGCTCAGCCTGAGCCAGGTGCTCGCCCTGACTGGCACGACCATCGTGATCTTTAGCGGGCCGATCATCGGCACCCAGCTCGCCCCCACACCTTCCCTGGCGACTCTCTCTAATGCCTTACAGGTCGTTGGCGTGGCGTTGTTTACCATTCCTGCCTCCATGATCATGCATCGTTTCGGTAGGCGGATTGGCTTTATCGCATCAGCGGGCATGGCTGCACTTGGAGCGTTGGGTGCAGCATACGCCATCTCCCATCACAACTTTGCCTTGTTCTGCGCTTTGATGCTCCTCATCGGGGGCAATAACGCCTTCGTCCAGCAGTACCGTTTCGCTGCCGCCGAGAGTGTGTCTGGCGATCAGGTTGGACGGGCAGTATCCCTGGTGCTCCTGGCAGGCGTGCTGGGAGGTTTTCTAGGTCCTGAGATCGCCCGCCGCAGCAAGGATTTGCTCCCCTTTGGGGAGTATACCGGCGCGTACCTCGTCCTGGCGCTCATCTATGCCTTTGTGATCTTGCTGATGGTTTTCCTGTCATCGGTGCGGGCACAGAACGTAAATTACGTAGGTGTCGAGCGCCCTCTGCCAGCCATCATTGCCCAGCCGCGCTACCAGGTTGCGGTATTGGCAGGGGTCGTCGCCTATGGTGTGATGAGCCTGCTGATGACCGCCACTCCGATCAGCATGCATACGATACACGGTCATACCCTGCAAGCTACCGCCTGGGTAATCCAGAGCCACGTCATCGCCATGTTTTTACCCTCCCTGGTCAGCGGGAGTCTGATCACTCGCTTTGGCGCTCCCCGCATCATGGGCCTGGGTGTGATCGCGATGGTCATCTGCGCTGCCCTGGATCTGGCTGGCGTCGGATTGATCAACTACTGGACCGCGCTGGTCCTGCTGGGAGTGGGCTGGAACTTCCTGTTCGTCGGGGGCACAGTCTTGCTCACCGAGAGCTACAATCCGCCGGAACGCTTCAAAGCCCAGGGATTCAACGATTTCGTCGTCTTCGGCGTCCAGGCGCTGGCCTCGCTCAGTGCGGGTGTACTGATCTACACAGCAGGTTGGGCTGCCATGAACCTGATGGTAATCCCAGTATTGTTCCTGGTTCTGGTTGCCATATTCCTGGTGGCACGCCATCCAGCCCACAAACCGGACGTTGATGAAGCTCCTACGCCGATCGTTGAGATGGGGGATAAAATCCAACCTGGATAAGGCCAACCCGGATCTCAGCAGGAAGGACCATCCCGGCTGGGCCTCACCCAACCCAGTACCAGTTGGCAAACATAGCAGTGAACAACGCCAGGCCCATCAACGAGACGACGGTCACGACCCGGTCAACCCATCTATTCTCTCCCCACAGAGCCAATAATATAAAGGCTGGAAACAGCACCCACATATAGCGCCGTTGGCTCATCAGCAAGCCGGAGCTGGCTGGAATCAGCACCCCCAGTAAAACAAAGACCGCCTCGCTCCAATACTTCCTCAGGAGCAGCCCGACTCCAAGAACAAGAAAGAAGATGACGAAGGACAGGTCCAGCCAGTTATCCAGCGGCAAGGCGCCTGCTCCCAGTGCGGCAGCCCAACCCTGAGCAGGCCGTTCCAATAAGCCGGCAACCGCAGCAAGCGGTGAGGCTGGCGTGCGCGCCCAGGCCTGCGAGGCTTTCAAAAAAGCCAGCGCATCCCCTGCCATCAGATATAGATACAGCATGTAAACCAACGTGCCGACCGGTACCAACACCGCTGCAGCCAAACCTTGCCATTTGAGCTTCTGCTCCGGTTGGTGTTCCACCCGGTGCTGGACCCACCACTCGACCAGCAGCACCGGGGTCAGGATCAGGCCCACGAAGCGTGTCATGGCTGCCAGGAGACCGGTCAATCCTGCTTCCCACCAGTGCCTTTGCCGTGCCAGGCTGAAGGTGGCGACGCTCAGCAGCAGGAAGATCGATTCGCTGTAGATTGCCGATCCAAAGAACGAGGCCGGGAAGATCAGCAGGTAAAACACTGCCCGGTCTGCTGCCGCTTCTCCCCATTGATACTCGACGAACCGGTAGAGCAGAACCACCGCCGCTGCCAGTGCCAGGTTGGCGACCAGGATGCCAGACCATACTGCATCGCCGGTAAGCGTCATCACAGCCCGGATCAGCATCGGCATCAGCGGGAAGAACGCCACCGAAGGCAGGCGCTCGCCTTGATAGCGGTAGCCTTCCTCAGCAATGCTCAGGTAGAATCCTGTATCCCAGCGGCTGCCAAGCACATCCAATAGAATATTATCTGGACGGATATGATAGGGTGGAACACTCGAATCGGCCAGGATGGGAGTAGAAATATAAGCTACTACCAGGATGCCCAGGCGCGTCAACGCAAATACCGCCAGCGGTAGCCAAATCCAACGGTATCTCTTGAGTCGTTCAGCCCACATAATCAGCCCCTCAGCTCGCGCGGCTTGCGGGAGGGCGAGCCGCGCCCTTCCCGCAAGCATGGTGGTGCAGGATTCCGTGACGTTTAGCGCATTATGAACGGCATCCGCACCAGATGGATGGCGATGTTCGCCGGTAAGACAAACACGGGGTCACCTGTCCCTGGATCCGGCCAAAGCGGACTATTCCCGTCAAGGACGAACTGGACCAAACCTGTCTCGGCTCCCGTCACTTCCAGGAAGTAGGATCCTTCATCGGCGCCTGTACTGTTAACAATGAACGCCAGCTCACCATCATCATCGGTCTCCAGCGATCCCAGGAGCACACCATTTGCGCTCACGTCAACATCGGTATTGGGCGTAAAAGTACTGCCCATTACCAGGAAAAAGCTGCCCGGTTGGCCGCTGGCATGGTCAATGGTAACTTGCGCCGGAGTATATACATCCGCATAGCGCTGCCAGTTGAACCCTTGGGCTGGCAAACCCATCAAGGGCGCCAGTGCGACCCCAGAGACAAACACACTCAATGCAATTAGGATTTTATAGACATCTCTCATAGCTACCTCCGAATCTGATTCGGGTTGATTTAAGATAAACAGCCTGGCGAGCACAGTGGTATCAACGCCTGTGGCTGCGGTGCGCTTCCACCGACCTGGACAGGCTAATAGTCGTCAAGCGCGAGCGCGGCAAGATCTGATACACAGGCGGATTCGGCACAGCCCTCAGCCTGGCAGGCAAGTTTCGTGGTGGGCTGTCGATATATATCGGTCGATAAGCGACCTCCTTTATGATTGTCTTAATCAAGTCATGGGAGGGAATCAGAAAACGATTGACCGCCCGCACATCCGGGCGCTGACCTTCGACAAGCTGCAGGTACTGCACAACTGGCACAGTGTTCCACCACCCGAACACCAGGGCGTTTGGACCAGCAAGGCTCAGGATCTCCTCGCCGCGCTGGCGCGTAGACCAGTCATCGGATAAATCCACCAGCCGCCAGTTCCAAACTAACGCCAGGAGCACACCTCCCAGCATAACCGCCCAGGCAGCATTGAGCGTTCGGCGGCGCCAGGTTTCCTGGTCGATCTGCCTGATCCAATCCAGCGCACTCTGGTAGCCCACTCCAACCCATAACGCCCAGGCCAGGTAAGCCGGCAGATACATCGTGTCCTTGTCCATCACCCGGTAGTTGATGTAAAAACCAGCGCTGAGAGCAAACATGAGCGCCAACATTCCGCCTGCACGCCAGTCACGACGCCACAGCAGCGCCAATCCTAACAACCCTGGAGCGATGCCTGCGGCAAAGAATGCCTGCCAGAGCTGGGTGGCGAACATCCTACCCTCTGCTGCCAGCTCCTGAGGGCTGTACGCAAGCATCATCCCGGCGAACGCTTTTCCAGAGATCAACCACCATAGACCATCGAGAGTGGTCAGGTTCACCGGCGTGAACTCAAGTCCCGCCGTGTAGATGCCGGCATAGTTGAACGCCGGCTGCGCCAGATAACGCAGCGGTAGGTACAGGTAGAAAGACAGGCCCAGCAGCGTCCCGGCAGCAGCAGCCAGGAGTGAGCGCACTTCTAGTAGCTTCTTCGGGTGGCTGGTGAAGACATAGAACAGGCTGCCCGGCACGAGCAAGACCATTGCGGCATGGTGGGTCATTCCGATACCGCCCAGCAGCCCGACCAGCGCCAGCCTGCCTGGACTGGGCTGTTCCCTCCAACGCAGGAGCGCCAGGATCAGGCTCGCCATGATAGCTGTATGCAGCGTGTAGACTTCAGCCACCAGTGATAACCCCCAGAAAAACGTGGAGGTCGCCAGCAAACCCAGTGCCCCAAAAGTCGCCCAGCCTCCAATGTGCCAGCGTCTCAAGATGCGCGCCGCCAGATGAACCGTCAGCGCGCCGCAGACGGCTGAGAATAGGTTCATCCGGTAACCGACATCGCCCAGGGGGATATGCGACCACAGATAGCCGATCGTCAGGTAGAAGGGGTATCCGGTGGTGCGCATCAGACCGCCGGTATATGCTGCTGTGGTCAGCTCGGCGCTGTCAAGATTATAGATCGTTGGCGCGAGGGTAAGGACGTAGATCAGGAAAGGTAAAGCGAAAGCCAGCCAGCTGTACCAGTCCAGCTTTGCCAGGCTGCGAATCCATACTCTTGCCAGGCGCGAACTGGCAAACCTGCTTATCCTGGAGGCCACGCCCTCAGCCGCCTGACCGCGCCCTGGCGCGAGTGGATATAGATTGCTCTCAGGTGTTGTACGCATTTCGGTCGTCCGCCTCAATAGAAATTGCTATTGCCTATCCTAATAGTCGATTCTGAAGGGAAAAAGATGCGGGTGATTCACAATTAATAGTTAATAATATGGTTAATAAACAAAATAGCTTTACTAACACAGAATAGTAATGATTATTGTAAATTGTATAGCGGGGATTTGGCACTGGTCACGAGCAACCGAACTAAATGCTCAGGCCTGCTCGTAAATCCACCACCGGCATGAGGCCGTCTGCCCACGCCCTGGTTGGCGCGATCCAGCTTACTCTACATTACGTAGAGGATGATCAATTGGATGTATGGATTGAGGAAGCTCAAGAATCGATGGTCTGTTCAGCTTTGCGAAGCAGACCCTCGAGATCGGGCCAGAGCTGGTTCAGCTCGCGCTGCAGCTTCTCAGCGATCTCCCGTCCCGTATAACCAGCTGCATCCAAAGCATTTAAGTAATAGGCTTTCCGCAGGTCTGGATCAACTGGCAATCCTGCCGCGAATGGAGACGGACCTTGCGCTCGAATCAGGAAGCGGGCCATCTGATTACGCAGATTGTATACCTCGTGGGAAACATCAAGTAAGCGCTGTGCCAGCTCTGGATCAGCGCGTCTCACTTCTCTGCGCGCATCCGTTGTATGGTTGCGGAACTGGAACAGCTGCCGGTCTACCTTGTCCAAGACTACGCCAATATCGCCCTGGGTGATATCTTCATCGCGCAGGGCATCCCTACAGACGCCCGTCACAGTCACACAGGTATCATACCAGGCGTGCAAGCTCTCTGCCAATACTCGCGCCCGGCGCTTTTCGATTGTTGCGGCAATTTTTCGGAGCATTGCATAAATTATAGCATGCCAGGAAGTGTAAATTCACCAATATATATTTTTCCCCGTTAATACCGCGTAACCAACATTCTCAGGCAGTGTTAACTGGTATAGATAAAAATAAGGCCCAAACGGCGCCTGGACTGCTCGATAACACCCAAATTGCCCGAGTATATGATCCATTTCACCCATTTTGAGTGACAAAAGTCACAAGACGGACAATAAAATGGTTCTAGAATTGAACCATAGAGCCGGTATCCTTCCAGATACGGCACCTGACAGCAAGTGAGGTATATACCACTGACCAGTAACCACTGTCTCGATCGATAACCGGTCGAAATCGAAATAGCACGAGAATAGTATAGTAATGTGTCATTAAATTGCAGTATGTAAAATGGTCGAGCTTCCGCAAGAACAGGGTTTATCTACATACCTGCAAAAACCGCTCTACATCCAGATCCAGGAATATCTGGCAGAGCAGATCGTCTCCGGCAGCCTTAAGCCCGAGACGCGCATCCCCTCTGAGCGCGAGCTGAGCAGCGACCTGGGCGTCAGCCGCATGACAGTGCGCCGCGCCATCACCGAGCTGGTCAACGAAGGCTTGCTGGAACGTGTCCATGGAGCCGGAACATTCGTTGCCAAACCAAAAGTGGAGTATGCCGCTTCTGAGCTGGTTAGTTATTCGAAAGCCATGCTGGCACGTGGTTTAAAGGTCACCCGCCAGCTGTTCGAGCTGGGCGAAGTGCCTGCCAGCCGCCGCCTGGCGGAGCGCTTGCAGGTACAGATCGGGCATCCGCTGTACCGGGCTGTGCTGCTTTGTCTGGCAAACCGCACACCGGTCATCCTGGAACGCACTTTCCTCCCCTGCGATCGCTTTCCAGACCTGCCCGAATACGACCTCGAGAAAACATCCCTCTACACCATGCTGACCGAAGCCTATCATATTCATGTATCCGATATCGACCAGACCATCGAGTCGATCACTGCCAGTGATATCGCCGCCCGGCAATTGCGGGTCGCGGATGGATTTCCGCTGTTGATGGTGACCCGCATCGTCTATAGCCAGGAAGATAACCGACCAGTCTTGTTCTCCCAGGACTTGATGCGGGGCGATTATGCACGGGTCAGGTTTACAACCCAATTGGAGGAGAATGTCCGAGAAAGGAGGCCAGAATCGATACCAACCAACCATTGATCCGCAACATCACACCCATCATGGCACTTCATTCTTCGAATCTGATTATGGAGGCAATAACATGACAGAAATGGTCGCTCCATCCGGAGCGGGAGATCGCAAACTGTATGCTCGTAAAAGTTCAGGCTTGATCCGAACGATCGGCATCTTCGGCGCCATGGTCTTCGGCGTCCACTGTATCAGCCTTTCGTCTTCCGGCCTGATTCCCTACTCGTGGGTGGCTGGCGTTTGGCCGGGCAGCAGCATTATCGGCGTGCTCACCGTGGCAATGATCCTGTGCCTGTTCCATGCCTACACCTACGCTACCATCGGCGCAACTATGCCGCGTTCGGCAGCCGACTACACCCTGGCAAGCCGGGTGCTCAGCCCACCTCTGGCATTCGCTGCCAGCTGGACGCTTGTGATCTTCAGCGCCATGGTGGCCGGTGCGTTGATCGCCTGGATCCCTTCCACAGCGGTCCCGGTCTTCATGCAGACCATGGGGATTGTCTTCGGAAATCCTTCTCTGACCGCCTTTGGAGAGTGGTCCGCTAGTCCCACCGGCATCATCGTCATCGGCACAATTTGCGCAGTGGTCACCTTCGTCACCATGATTTTGTCTACGCGTGTCATCGTGCGCATCCTGGAAGTGGGCTTCTTCCTCGGCCTGCTGGCCTGGTTGATCATCTACTTCCAGCTGCTCGCGCCGGTATCGACTTTTCCGGATGCATGGGATAAATTCATGGGCGCCGGCAGCTTTGCTTCACGCATTCCTCAAGCTGAGGCGCTGGGGATGGTCGTCAATCCCAACGTGGCCCTGATGACGCTGGCCGGACTGATCATGGGTTTCTGGATCTTCTACGGCTACTATATCCCCACCTTCTTCGCTGGAGAAGTCAAGCAAGCTGATAAGACCCTGCTGGCAGGCAGCTGGTCATCGCTGATCGTTACCTGGGCGATCTTCGTCCTGGGTGCCATCCTGATCCAGCGCCTGGTGCCGCTGGAATGGCTGGCAGCCGAGAGCTACCTCGGGCAATCTGACTTCGAGGGCACGGCGATGCCATTCATCACCTTCTGGGCGGCGATCTTGCGCCCAAGCTTCCCGTTGATCCTGATCGTGTTCATCGCCTGGGTCTACACGCTGATCAACCTGGCACAGACCTATTTCTTCTACTGCTCGCGCATCGTCTTCGCCTGGTCGTTCGACCGGCTGATCCCCGAAGCCGTCTGCTGGATCCACCCCAAGCTGCACAGCCCGATCATCTCGATCATCATCATCGCCATCATCGCCGAGATCGGCGTGATCGACGCAGCCCTGGGTGGTGTCATGGGCGCACAGCTGAACTTCGTGTTCTTCGCGGTGTGGACGCAGCTCGTACCGGTCACCGCTATGATGCTCTTCCCCTACCTGAAACCTGACCTGTTCGAGAACTCGAGCGCCATGGTCAGGCGCAAGGTGGGCAACGTCCCGCTGATTACGATCATTGCCGGCATCACGCTGGCATACCTGATCTGGATGATCATCGCTTCGTTCGCCTTCCCGGCGGTCGGCGGACGCATCGGCGGCGGGACGATCGGCACACTGATCGCCTTCTTCGTCTCCGGGTTCATCGTCTTCTATGTGGCACGCTGGTACCGCATGAAGAACGAAGGCATCGATATCGGCTGGACCTTCCAGTCGGTTCCACCGGTCTAATTCCGGTGATGGAGGTTTGCGGCTGCCTGTCAAGTACAGGCAGCCGCAAACCTATTTAATCCACGCGCTGGGCTCCGGTTTAGTCAGTTCATAATATATGCCTAGTGCTTGGCGGCATAAATGAACCTACATATAAACCATCTGCGCCAAGCACTTTAAGCAGTTGGGCTACACAAGCAATATCTGAGTGTTTATTTACGCCGAACTGCACTAGCTACTTAACAGTTTCAGCAACAAGCAATATTGGACACGGATGCCGCAGGCACTCGTATACAACGGATAAATTTAACGAAACATTTGTGTATTACCCTGAAAAAAAATCGAAAAAATCCGTGTCGATCTTAGAAAATCCGTGTACAAAAACCTTAAAATAGCAAACTGTCAGGTGTCTAAAAATATGCTTTCTACGATAAAATAAGCGGGTGCTCCACCAATTAGCAACGCATCGAGGTTACAACGATGATTTTCAAGAAGAAAAGCCCGGATCAAAATTTACGCCTTTTGTACGCTTCTGATTTTCACGGGTCGGAAGCCTACTTCCGCAAGTTCTTATCGGCAGCCCTGCAGTACCAGGCGAATGTCCTCCTGACAGGGGGCGACCTGACCGGTAAGGCGATGATCCCCCTGGTTCACCAGGGCGGAGGCCGCTACCAGGGCTACCTGTTCGGACGCAAGGAAGAACCATCCACGCCGGATGAGCTGGAAAAATTCAAGCAGACCATCAGCAATGTCGGTTTTTACCCTATCGTCCTGGAGCAGGATGAAGCAGCCGAGCTGGAAGGCGATCCCGCCAAGATGAGCGCCAGGTTTGAAGCTGAAATGCTGGGGCGCACCCGAGAATGGCTGAAGCTCTTCGTGGAAAAGGTCGGTCATAAGGGCATTCCCTTGTATTTCTTGCCGGGCAATGACGATCTCTTCTCCATCGATCAGGTGATCGCCGAGTTCGAGGGCGATAACGTATTCAACCCCGATGGACGCCGCTACTGGTTGGACGAACACCATGAGCTGGTCGGTATGTCGAATGCCAACATGACCCCCTGGCGCTGCAACCGCGATACAGAGGAAGCAGATCTCGAGGTCGTACTGGGTAAGCTCGCCGCCATGCTGGAGAAACCGCGCCAGGCGGTGATGATACTCCACGTCCCGCCCTATAACTCGGGGTTGGATGTGTGTCCCGAGCTGGACGAGAACCTGCAAATTATCGCCCGAGGTGGGCAGATCCTGATGAAGTCGGTCGGCAGCACGGCAGTGCGGGAGACCATCGAGACCGTCCAACCGCTGCTCACCCTTCACGGACACATCCACGAAGCTGCCGGGCACACCCGCATCGGCAGCACCCTGTGCATCAACGCCGGCAGCGAATATGCAGAGGGCATCCTCAAAGGGGCAATCATCAACCTGGAGCCGGATCGCGTCAAAGGGCATGTTCTCATCTCAGGCTGACCGCGTCACCGTAGAGGACGCAGAGCCCGTAAAGCGTACAAGAAACTGGGATAACTCTGCGTTTTCGGCGGTGAGCCAGATCTAATCGTGGTGGGACTATATGGGTAAATACGGCGTAATTCAGCAAGACTTCTATACAGAACGCACACGCATCCTGGATGCTCTGGCCCAACCCGAAAACAAGCATATGATCATGCGCTTGATCGGGGCGCTTGCCTTCCGCACTCACTGCCCCCAATTTGGCTACATCCAGGATTCGCTTGGCCGCGTGTTCACGGATATCGATTTCGCCTCTTACAAGGGATTCTTTAAAGATATTACCCGGCTGCTGCCTGAAATGGGCTACGAAGAGGACAAGATGGTTACCCGCCTATTCGGCGAGTTCCGCCTGCTCTTCCACGACCCGCTCTATGGGCGCCATATCGATATCTTCTTCGATAAGCTGGATTTTTCCCATGTCCTGCCGCTCAAGGGACGTTTGGAAAAAGAAAGTCTAACTCTGCCCCTGGCTGAGCTGCTGCTCGAAAAGATGCAGATTGCGCTGTTAAATGAAAAAGACCTGATCGATACGATCATGCTGCTGCGTGAGCATCCGATCGGTGACGGCGATGATGAGGTAATCAATGCAGGTGTGATCTGCGATCTTCTGGCAAACGACTGGGGTTTTTGGCGCACCGTTACCGGCAATCTCAAGCTGACCTATCAAGAAATGGATCACTACGCACAGCTCAGCGCGGAAGACAAACTTATCGCCCGGCAGCGCATCGATGACCTGATGGTGCGCATCGATGCAGCGCCGAAATCCTCTCGTTGGAAGCTGCGCTCGCGTGTCGGCGAGCGGATCAAGTGGTACAAAGACGTCGAGGAGCTCGCCAATCGCTAGCGAGGCAACCGATTTTACATCGGATGTCCCTCGACATATTTCCCTGCCAGACGCCATATTGAGCCGGGATTCTCGATGTCTAAATGCTATGCGCAGCTTGTTTTCAATTTGAAAACAATTTTCCAAAATCGGAGATCTACATAAATGAGTAAAAACATCGAAGACTACATCGTCCCCTGGGTACGCGCCTCGGAAACTTACAGCGACAAGCACATGGATTTCGCCTGGGCGAATCCCGAAATCGTGCGCATGATGTCCAATGAAAACCCGCTGCCTCCCAGTGAAGCGGTATTGGATGCCGTGCTCGATGCCGCCCGCAACAGCAACCTCTATCCCGGTTCAGCCGTAGCGCTGCGCCAGAAACTGGCTGATCGGGTAGGCCTGTCTCCAGATCAGGTTATCCTGGGCAATGGCTCTACCGATGTGATCAACTTCACCATCAGCACTTTCATGGCGCCTGGCGAAGAGATCATCATCCCGGTGCCGACTTTTTCTATGTATGAAACCAGGGCACGCATCCATGGCGGGGCGCCTGTGCTCGTCCCACTTTCCGCCGCTCCCCACTTCTATTGGGATGTCGATGCCATCCTGAAGGCAATCACCGGTAAAACCCGCCTGATCATTATCTGCACGCCCAACAACCCCACTGGTAACCAGATTGAGGAGAAGGATCTGCGGCGCATTCTGGATACAGGATTGCCGGTGTTTATCGATGAAGCCTACTTCGAGCTTGAAGACCAGCAGCGCTCCTGGGCCTACCTGATCGCCGAGTATCCGAACGCTATAGTCAGCCGCACAATGTCTAAAGCGTACGGGCTGGCTGGCTTTCGGGTGGGCTACGCCTATGCCTCGCCGCAGGTTGCCAGCTATTTGAACCGCGTGCGCTTCCCCTGGAACGTTGGGCTGGTACCCATCGCAGCAACACTGGCTGCCCTGGATGAAGAAGATGACCTGCGGCATAAACGCCAGACGATCATCGATGGTCGCCAGCGCCTGGTGGATGAGATCAACCGCATTCCTGGACTGCGCGCCTTCCCTTCGGAAGGCAACTTCGTGCTGATCGACGCCAGCATCTTGAATCGATCCTCGATGACAATCCGAGATGATATCATCGCCCGCGGCATCTTTATCCGTCCCATGTCTCCCCACCACATGAAAGAAGGCTATATCCGGGTGACAGTCGGCACTCCAGAACAAAACCAGCGCTTTGTTGAGATTCTGAGACAGTACGTCAAAGAGTGCCTTGACCTTTAGCTGCATCTACGCCATACGCGCAGTTCCGTTCTCTGCGTGTTCTGCGTCTGCTGTAGTGGACCTCTTTACGAAAAGCCCATGACAAAAAAATTTATCATTGCCCATGACACCGGCACAGGTGGTGATAAAGCTGTCCTCACCGACCTGCGTGGCAGAATTCTGCACTCAAAATACCAGGACTACGGACTGAGTTATCCCCAGCCCGGCTGGGTCGAACAGGACCCCGACGAGTTATGGAAAGCTGTTGCCAGCACAACACGCCAGGTAATTGCCGAGTCCGGCATCGATCCGGCTGAGATCCTGGGCGTGGGCATATCCGCCCAGATGTTCAACCTGCTGCCCGTGGACGAGAGCTGCCGTCCGCTTACACCGATGATGAGCTGGTTAGACGTGCGTAGCATTGCCCAGGCGGACCGCGTGTTGAGCGGTGATACACCAGATTTTCTATTCGAACACACCGGCAATATCCCTACAGCGAAAGATTTCATCCCCAAGGCCCTCTGGCTGCGCGAAGAACGCCCGAATCTATGGGAGCATACCTACAAGCTGCTCGACTGCAAAGAGTACATACTTTACAAGCTGACAGGCAAGCTCGCTATCGACTGGCATGGGGCTTCGGTGTATTTCCTCTTCGATCCATTTGAGAAAAAATGGTCAGACGCCGCCTGCGAGCGGTTAGGGATTCCGGTAGAGATGCTCCCCGAAGCCTGTCCGTGCACCACCGTATTGGGGGAGGTCACACCCGAGGCGGCACGTATTACCGGGCTGATGGCAGGCACTCCGGTGGTGATTTGCGCCGGCGATGTCGCCGTCGCCCAGACCGGCTCAGGCGCCAACGCGCATGGCAAAGCCCATCTGTCCATCGGCACTGCCACCTGGGTGGGTCTCTCCAGCAACAGCTTCCGCAACGACCCGCGAAAACCATTCTGGGCGCTCAATCATATCGATCCCACGAAGTGGATCATCGCCGGCGAAATGGAGACCGGCGGGGGCGCGCTGATGTGGTTTCGGGATACCCTGTTCCAGCTTGAGGCCCAGGAGGCGCGCTCGCAGGGTAAATCAACCTATGGCGTGCTGAGCGAGATGGCTGCCGCCGTCAAGCCGGGAGCAGATAAGCTGCTCTTCACTCCCTGGCTCTCCGGTGAGCGCGCCCCGGTGCTCGACCACTACGCCCGGGGAGCCTGGTTGGGCATCTCCCTGACCCATACAAAAGCGCATTTCGCTCGCGCCGTGATGGAGGGCGTCGCCTATCACATCCGCTGGATCATCGAGGCCATGGAACGCATCAACCTGCCGGTAGGCGCGTTGAATGCTATCGGCGGTGGAAGCACCAGCCCGGTCTGGACCCAGATCATCAGCGATGTCACCGGGCGCGAGCTGCATGTGCTCAAGAACGCTCTAGAAGCTGGCGCTACAGGCGCGGCATTGACCGTGGCGGTCGGAATGGGAGTCTATCCGGATGTCGAATCGATCGATCAGCTGGTCGAGATCGATCGTCTGGTAGCGCCTGATCCGGAATACGGCAGGCGCTACGACGAGCTGTACGCCGTCTACCGCCAGGTATATGACAGTCTGGTCCCAATCTATCGGAGACTATACGAAATCGAATGAAAATAATCATCAATAACACCGCCATCCACCGCAGGGCTTCCCTCGCCCACACCACCAGTCTGGGTGGTTTGCTGATCTTACTTGGCAGTGTGGCTGTCTCCCTGTGGAAGCCAGCCTGGTCAGTCCTCACCGCGGCCATGCTCTTTGGCGGCTTTGCCATCGCCGTGGTGGGCATCGCCTATGCCAATCGCTGGGTGAAAAAGCCCCGACCGGAAGATGTGCTTGCCAGGTCCCTGAAAGGCCTGAGCGACCAGCACCGACTGTACCACTATACACCCCTGGCTGACCATATCCTGCTCACTCCCAATGGCATCGTCGTGATCGAGACGGTTAGCCTGGAAGGACAGTTCACCTATTCTGAGGGTGTATGGAAGCAAAAGCTGACGATCGGGCGAGCACTGCGCTATATTGTCGAGGAGAAGCTAGGCGATCCCACAAACGCCGCCCAGGCAGCCTCTGCGGCGGTGAAAGCCTACCTGTACCAGGATGCTCCCCATAAGCTGCAAGCTAGGCTGAACGCCCTCCCGGTGCAAGCGGTGGTCGTTTTCACCCATCCGCTGGCGCAGCTG
The DNA here is from genome assembly GCA_964525785.1 of uncultured Anaerolineaceae bacterium. Lineage (GTDB taxonomy): Bacteria > Chloroflexota > Anaerolineae > Anaerolineales > UBA4823 > JAQBDA01. The sequence goes on along the minus strand of CAZGIX010000086.1, from coordinate 3,078 downwards.
CAGGTCAAAGACGCCCCATTGCCGGTCGTCCAGCCCGATAAACTGCTCAAGAAAATTCCCCACCCGGTGCAGCGGCTGGAGGCCGAGGTTCATCAATACGCGCGCTCGCGGCTGGATGGGCTGTTACCCGTGCAGATACCGTGAGGTTGGAGGTGAAAGCTTCAATCTCTGCCGCAACGATCGCCGGGACCTCCAGGTGAGGGTAATGCCCCACATCGGGCAGCTCGACCAGATCGACTGACGGGATCCGCCGGCGGATTTCCCCGGAAATTTGCGCCCCGGAGACCGGATCTATTAAGCCCCAGACGTAACGCACCGGGATATCAGCCTGTTCGAGGGCTTTCTCCCAGCGCTCTTTATTCAAACGGCGCTCAGTCAGGTAGTAGATCAGCCGGTGATAGATGTGCAGACCGTCGTGGCGCTTGATTGCGCTCCAATACTGCCTCAGATCATCCTCTGAGACTGGATGAGATGGGGAAAAGAGCGACGCGAACTGGCGGTCGAAAAAGCTTTGATTGATGACTCGGCTGAGCAGCGCCCCCGCGAGCGGTACTTGTAAAAGGCGCTGCGCCAGGAGAGGGCGCTGTAGGTCAATGTAAAGTCCGGCATTCATAAGAACGATGCCGGTGAGCCTGGTCGCTAGCTCCCCGTTCAGTTGGCGGCTAAGCAGCTCGACCGCCACAGTTGAGCCATAATCGTGAGCGACCAGGCATGTGCGATCGATATGATAATGCTTCCACACCGCCTCGGTCAGGTCCGCTTGCTCAAGTAAACTGTATCTGTGTCCGCCGGGCTTGTCCGAGTCGCCAAATCCCAGGAAGTCAAATGCCAGCGTACGGTAGCGGTCGACCAGAGGAGGGATTATCCTGGCAAAGTCCCACGAGCAGGTGGGAAAACCGTGCAGGCAGGTGATTATCTGGCCTTCCCCGTCAACGCGTGAAAAAATCTTGAATTCTAGGGTCCGGCTCTTGGATTCTTGATCCGCCAGGCGCCTCTGGAGTCTTACGAACAGCCGCTCCCCCCCGTTAAACCAGTCGCTCAAGGTCAACTGCATGCGCTTTAGATTTGCAGCAGATATCCAGCCAAAAGCAGGATAAAAAGTCCAGCCATGACCGCTAAGTGCAGGCGGGTCACACGCCTGGATAAATCGAATAATCTGCCAAAGACCAGCAATGCAATCACTGACGCCCCCAGCCAGAACAGGTTGAGCAGCACGCCGCTGCGCGCAGCCGGCCAGCTGCCTGCCAGTGCCAGACTGGGCGCCCAAACCGCCCAGGCCAGAGGCCAGCCTGCCAGAACGCGCGCCGAGACCAAGTCGGGCTTCCACGGCCATAGCGGGTCCGGAATGCGGTCCAGGAAAAACAGGTAGACGCCAGCCGCCAGCATCACGGCGGCTTCCAACCACAACACCCCTGCCAAAAATGGATGGATCGCGGCTCCACTGAGCGGACCTGCAGCAGCCGCTGCGGCCCGGGCTTCGGGCACCAGCGAGAACATCCACACCGGCTCCTCGATATACAGGAATAACCAGCCGATTGCCACGAACCGCTTCCAATGGAAACGTTCGCCCCAGATCATCGTCACACCGAGCAGCACGCCGGCAAAGACCGCATTACCCCACACCATCCAGCGGATTTCATCCCAATAAGTAGCCGTGATAATATGAATGAACAGGCCGGCGCGCAGCAGGAAGCCTACCCCCAGGTAGATACTGCTCGGCCGGTGCTCCACATTCCAGGCAAAACGTTCTCCAAACGGACGGTAGACGAGAAACAAGATCCCCGCGCCGATCGCGGGGAGGCCGTTTACCAGGCACCAGTAGATCCATTCGCTTGAGAGTTCAGCCATAGAATATTGTCCTCCCGTGCTACCAAAGCCCCAGCGCGGTGCGCGTCACCCCAAACAGCATGGCTGAGATGACCAGCAGGTCGATCAGGTGAGCCAAGCCGATCATACGTACTCGCCATTCTGGTCCCTGTCGGAACTGGTCCTGAAGTCCCTGAGACCAGCGCATGAAGTTGCCCACATCGGCCGCCAAAGTGACAGCTACCTGGGCGAGCGCCAATCCGATGTTGACATACGGTACATATCCGGTGTGATCGATTGCCACGGATAGTCCCAAGAGCAAAAACCCATTCCACAGGGTTATTTTATGGGATACCAGGGCGTAGCGCTGGGCAGGCAGGTCTGGAAAGCGTACACGCTGCCAGTATAGGACATAAGCCACAATGATGTTCAGAAATAAATTTAATAAACCGCCCACGATCAAGATGCTCTGCGGCGCGCTCATCTTCTCCCTCCTTGATTATTCAATTTATCGACGCCAGGTACCTGTCAAGCTGCGCAGAGACGTCCACCCTCAGCGGATCGCCGTGCCCGACGCCCAAAACTGCCAGGTCGAGCTGAGCCAGGGATCGCACGGTAGCCAGGTTCTGCTTGATATTTAATGTAAATGCCGGCCAGCCAGCTTCAAGAACGGGATAGGTCACCAGGGCGTCTCCGGCAAACAACGCCTGCTTCTCGCGCCAGTAGAACACCAAGTGCCCTGGAGTATGCCCAGGCGCATGGATGACATCCAGCGGCCCGACACGGTCACCATCCTGGATGAGATAATCCACCTCAGCAGGTTTGTGCCGACCAAACCGAGACCCTACCTGATATATCCACAGGCGGTAAGGGCGCATGAAGCCCAGGCTCATGCACTGCGGCTTGCGTTCTCCGGCGACGATATCCTCTTCCCAGGCGTGGCAGTGCAGCCGAGCCTGGCTGGCGGCTTTGAGGCGCGCCAGCCCGCCGAGGTGGGCGCGGTGGGCGTGGGTCAGCACGATATCTTTAATATCGGTGACCTGCCTATCGATCTGTTTGAGCTCATCATAGATTGGACTGGCGTCTTCAGAATAAAGCGTATCGATCAATGTCAACCCGTCGCCGCCATCCAGCAGGAAAGCGTGGACAAAGATGCCTTGCCTTTGAGAAATGCTGTAGATACCCGGCGCGATCTGCATGAGGGTTTTCCTTGATTTATTACCCACCACAAATATTCGATTATAAAGGTCATTAATATCTGATTTACAAACG
>CAZGIX010000085.1:0-17372 GCA_964525785.1 uncultured Anaerolineaceae bacterium | reverse complement strand
CATGTCCGGTGGTGTGAGAGGGGGCGGTTAGTCCCCGCCCCCTACTCGATTATATCGTGAGTACGTTCACAATTGTGCCGCAGTAATCCGATCGGGGGACGAGGCGGCGGTGAGTAGAGGGACTGGTAAGTGTAGTCTCGATATGGGTGGTATATAGATCTTTAGATAATGTATGGAGGATGCAGAAAATGAAAAAGCTGGGTTTAATTATTCTGGTGACGCTGTTAGCATCTCTGCTGAGCATGAGCGTCGTTTTTGCACAAGCTGATCAAGGAACTCACGATCTATCGGTAGGGAAAGTGTGGCTGGCGAGGGATGTAACAGCTCCCGCTAATCCCCCACCTTCTATTAATGTGGTGAAGACAGCCAATCCGACGCAGGTTGTTGAGCCAGGTGGGCTGGTGACCTTTTCGGTTGTTATCTACAATACAAGCCTGGTGGACCATACCATCACAATCAACAGCCTGCTGGACGATGTGCACGGGAATTTAAATGGACAGGGGACATGCTCTGTGCCGCAAACTATTCCTTTTGGTGGGAGCTATACGTGCTTCTTTATTGCTCAAGTTTCAGGAAATGCTGGATATGTAGAAGTTGATACTGTCGTCGCTACTGGAACAAATCAAAACGGAATTCCGGTCAGTGACTGGGATGATGCCACGGTAACCGTCATTGAGCCACCGCCAGATATCAATGTGTTGAAGACTGCCGCTCCCACCAGTCTGCCCGAGCCAGGGGGCTGGGTTACCTTCACTGTAGTCATCACCAACAACAGCGGTACTACCGATCCGGTGACCATTACCGATCTGTTCGATCAAATCGGCAGCGATGTTTACGATCTGGACGGTCAAGGCACCTGCGATTTACCCGTCACTATCCATCCTGGAGCAAGCTATACCTGCTACTTCCTTCGAGAAGTCGTCGGCGTTGGCGGCTACGTGGAAACAGATACTGTGACAGCTTACGGGTCAGACGATGAGGGCACCCCGGTGAGCGATTATGATGATGCTGATGTGACCCTCACACCTTTGCCAGCCCTCCAGGTGACCAAGACCGCTGATCCGGCCAGCTTACCTGAGCCGGGCGGGGATGTGCTTTTCACCTACGTGGTGGATAACATTGGCGTGGTGGATGTGACTATCACCAGCCTGGAAGATGACGTCTTTGGTGTGCTGGCAGGTGATGCAGATTGCCAGGTCGGCACCCTCCTGCCGGTGGGGGCTTCCTGCGAATTCTCAATCACCCGACCAGTCGAGGGCGATTACGGCGATCCTGCACACGTCAACGTGTTCACCGCCGTGGCCGAGGATGAATTCGGTAATTTCGCTACCGAAGATGATGACGCAACAGTTGTATTTACCGATGTACTGCCAGAGATCCAGGTGACCAAGACGGCTGATCCGACCAGCATACCCGAGCCGGGTGGGGAAGTGCTCTTCACCTACGTGGTCGAAAATATTGGTATCGAAGACGTGACCATCACCAGCCTGGAAGATGATGTCTTTGGCGTGCTTGCAGGCGATGCGGATTGCCAGGTTGGCACCTTCCTACCAGTCGGTGCCACTTGCGCCTTTACGGTCACTCAGGCGGTTGAGGGTGATTATGGCGATCCTGACCACGTCAATGTGTTTACCGCCGTGGCTGAGGACGACGAAGGCAACCCCGCCAGCGACGACGATGATGCAGTCGTTGAATTCACCGATGTGCTGCCGACGATCCAGGTGATCAAGACCACCGATCCGACCACAGTGCAGGCGCCGGGCGGCCTGGTGACATTCACGGTAGTGGTGAGCAACGAGAGCGAGGCCGAGGCGCTGACCATCAACAGCCTGGTGGACAGCATCTACGGGAACCTGGATGGCAGAGGCACCTGCGATGTGCCGCAGACCCTGGATGTGGGTGAGAGCTACATCTGCCAGTTCACTGAGATGGTGGAGGGCGTCGCCGGCGACAGTGAGACGGACGTGGTCACCGCCACCGGCGAGGACGATGACGGCAACCAGGTGGAAGATGACGACGATGCCACGGTGACCATCACGCCGGTTGGCGGCTTACCAGTTATCGAGGTGGTCAAGACCGCTGATCCGGTGGTGGTGCAGGAACCGGGCGGTGATGTGGTATTCACCGTGGTGGTGGCCAACAACAGCGCACCCGATGTTCCGGTGACCATTACCAGCCTGGTGGATAACATTCATGGCGACCTGAACGGGCAGGGAACCTGCTCGGTGCCGCAGACCATCCAGCCTGGTGAGAGCTACACCTGTGAGTTCACGGCTCCAGTGGAAGGCGCAGCGGGCGATAGTGAGACAGATATTGTCAATGCTGAGGGCGAGGATGAGCACGGCAATCCCGTCAGCGATTCTGACGATGCTATCGTGGAGATCGTCACGGCGGATGGCCTGCCCGAGATTGAAGTTGATAAGACAGCCAATCCGAGCTTCCTGCCTGAGCCGGGTGGAGAGGTGACCTTCACCGTGGTGGTAACCAACCTGAGCAATCCGGATGATCCGGTGACTATCACCAGTATGGTGGATGACATTCATGGCGACCTGAACGGGCAGGGCACCTGCTCAGTGCCGCAGACTATCCAGCCAGGTGAAAGCTACACCTGTGAGTTTACCACGCTTGTGGAGGGGGCGTCTGGCGATTTCGAGATCGACACAGTGACCGCTGAGGGCGAGGACGACGAAGGCAACAAAGTAGACGACTCGGACGATGCCAAAGTGGTGATCGGCATGTACAAGGTGTACCTGCCGAATGCCGAGAGCGAGAAGGTCATCGAATCACTGGTGCCGATGACACTGGGCTACGAGGACCTGGATCTCGGTCGTCCCGACATGGATTTCGACTACAACGACTGGGTGGCAGTTATCGATACCCGCCTGCTGGTTGACGAGGCAACGCAGGATCTTTACCGGATCAACTTCTTCATCAACCCCGAAGCGCGTGGTGGTGTCCGATCACACGCTTACCATATCCTGATCCCGGCAGATACCTTCACCGGCGATGGCTCGGCGACCCTGACGATCTGGGACAATAGCGGAAATGTGGTCAGCTCAGAGGATCTGCCGTTCGATGCCTCCCAGGACAACGACTTTGTCGTGCTGCCGTTTACCAGTGAGGCTTTCCCGCTAGCAGGCGAGGTGGTGAATGCTTTCGAAGATCGGCCCTACCATCCCACGCAGCGTACAGCCGAGCTGAGCATCCAGTTCTACGATCCAGGTCCCTTCAACCAGGAAATCCTGACCGAGGAACGCATCAGCATCCCGCACGGAGAAGGCCTGTTCTTTGATCCATACCTGGAAGTGCTCGATCGAGAGGCGGTCATCCACAAGGGAGATCTGCGCATGCTCAGCGTCCCCGACATCAACTGGGCCTGGCCCGAGGAGCGCGTGCGCCTGGATGTGGCCTACCCGGATGTCAGCGGCAATCCGCCCAATTTCACCTTCGCCGAGAACTGGTGGCTGAACCACAACACCTGTGTCTACGGGGATGGCGTGAAGTGCTCATCCAACCTGGATTACATGCCATTCGAATAAACCGCTGAACGCGGATAACCTGGCATAACCAGGACATGAACAGTGCTGCTTGCGAGCTTCGACCGCAGGCAGCACTGTTTTTATAATACAATATGCCACAATCCGCAGATGAATTCACAGTCAAATACTCCCGCCACCCTGCGCTCTTATTTCATCCTGTGCACAGCGGCCAGCCTGGCTGCCCTGGTCTGGCTTCTCTGGACGCCCAGCACGGCTTCCAACAACCTGCTGGTGGGCTATTCCGTAAGCCGGCTGTTGGCTGCCGGATTCCTGGCGCTTGCCAGCGTGCTTTTTGCACTGCTGGCGCTATCCGGAAAGGTGCGCTTGCAAGCCTGGGTAGATCAGATTTCCACCCGGCAGGCTGAGATCACGGGAGCTTTCTTTGTGGCCTTGCTGGTGACTATCCTGGCAGCCGTGCTGTTTGTGGCGGTTCTACCGGTGTTCGGTGGGCCATTTTATCCATTCCGGCTACTGCCCCTGGCAGCCTGGGCGCTGGCGCTCGGCGTGCTCACCCTGATTAGCCTGGTGCTGCTTGCTCCGGGAGCCACACCGGTAAAAATGTTCCCATTGCTCGTGCTGCTGGTGATCCTCCTCTCTGCCGTGCTGGTGAACATCCATCTTTGGGATTTCGCCCCGACTGCAGAGCAAGATATTTATGCTACTTATCTGGAGGGCGATCGCCTTCTGCGCGGGGTAAATCCTTACACGCGCGTGCTGGATGGCGACATGCGCGTCAATCGCAAGTATGCCACCTACTTCCCGATCTTTTACTACCTGTCGTGGTGGACGCAGAAGGCGGGGTTGCGCACTTTCTTCGATTGGCTCTCCCTGTGGCGAGTGGTCTTCCTGGTCTTCAATATACTGATCGCAGCGCTGGTTTTCATACTGCCCGCCCGGCGGGGGTTGCTCATTTACGCCGTGTTTGCGGCCCTGTTCTGGTGTTTCAACCGCTGGACTCTGCACGTATCACGCACGTTTGATATCGATTTTATACCGCTGTTCTTCCTGATGCTTTCCCTGGCGCTGTTCCGGCGTCACCGTTTGGCTGCCTGCCTTCTGTTCGGGCTGTCCCTGGGGATTAAACAGATGGGCATATTCCTGGCTCCACTGTATCTGATATGGACCTGGCGAGAGGCGCGATCGGGGTCAGGTAGGCGGACGGTCATTGTCGGATTGGCGATTGCAGCCATCCCTCTGCTTTCTTCGCTGCCCTTTCTTATCCAGAATGCCGAGGGTTTTATCAAGTCGATCACCTTTTCCGCCACGCGCGACCCGGCAGCAATGTTCGAAGCCTACTCGCTGGATACCCTGCTGGGCGTTAATGGCATTGCCGGGAAAATCCCGCTTCTGCTGGTGCTGCTGCTGCTCTACTGGCAAGCATGGAAGCGGAAAATCCCCGTCTTCCCCGCTGCCTTGCTGACCATGGCGGTCTTCGCCTTTTTCAATTCAGTGCTGTTCACAAGCTACCTGGTGTGGCTTGCTCCACTCATCCCCCTTGCGGCGCTGGAGCTGATGGCGACAGATAATGACTTCACCTCGTACCCCTGAAACCAGGGCGGCTGGATCCTGGGATCTCGCTTTCGACTGGGAGTGCTGCCGACAGCCCCTCCGCCATCAAGAGCCGGGCGTGTTCAATCCCGGCAGGCTAGTCCGGATTGTCTTCAAGGTGCAGGCGGTGCATCAGCCGGTGGGCGAACGGAGCCAGGATGATGCCGGATATAAGCAGGAAGACAATCCCTGAGAACAGCGCGTAAAGGGAAGCAAATACCTTCCCGGCTGTGGTGGTCATCTGACTGACGGGTCCCATACCGCCAAGGATCATCGATGCATTCAGGAGTGCGTCCACCCAGGTCATTCTTTCCAGGAAGTGATAGCCCAGTATGCCGATCCCAAGTGAGAAGATCAACACACACCCTGCGAAGAAGGCGTGGAACAGCAGGCGGCGCATGAACAGGCGGCGCGGCAGGAGCGGCTCAGAACGGTGCTCGTATAATAGCTTCGATCTTTTCTCCATCACTTCTGCCCGATGAATATCCCGTAGCGCTGTATGATGCCGCGCGCCTCGTCTTGGGTCTTGATGGTATCTGTGCTGAATTTCACAGGGCCCGCTGGCGCCATTTGAAGTGCCTGCCGATCTCCGAGGTGTACGTGGCCCCTAATTGTTCGTGGTTATCAGCCAACCACTGGGTGAATAACGTCTCGCCGTTGGGAGTTTGGTCCGAGGTGAGGCGTTCTTGCATCAGCCCCCTCAGCTCATCGCGGGTCAGCACGATATCTCCCAGCGTCAGCCTGATCAAGCCACCCAGGGCGATGCCGAGACCGGGTGGAATATGCACCAGCCTGATCCCTGGCTTCAGGCGGGCGGCGATCAACCGCACCAATTCTTCAAAGGTAAACGCCTCTGGCCCAATGGCGTCGATCAAGGCGTTTTCCGTAGACTGGGCGCTTGCGACAGCAATCTTTGCCAGGTCTTCTACGTAAACGGGCTGCAGACGGTACTGCCCATCGCCGAAGATCGGGAAAAGGGGGAAGGTTCGCACCAGCCAGGCGATGTTGTTGACCAGGATATCCTCCACACCGTACACCAATGTGGGCCGGACGATGCTGTATAGCATCCCCGAATCGACCAGCAGCTGCTCCTGCAGGGCTTTGCCGCGATAGTACGGCAGGTCCGCATCGAGCGAGGCCCGGGTGACGCTGATGTGCACGATCTTGCGGATACCGGCCAGGCGGGCGGCCTGGAACAGGATGCGGGTATTGTCAATCGCCTGCTGGTAGGTGGCGCCGCCGTACTCGAAACGGATCCAGTAGGTGTTGTACAGCGTGTCTGCACCAGCCAGGCTGGCTGCCAGGCGATCAGGTTGGTCGAAGCTGTACGGATGCGCCTGGACGGCGGCTCCGAAAGGATTGGGCTTCTCGGGATGGGTGGTGATCGTGCGCACCGGCTCGCCAAGCTCGTGCAGGCGGCGGGTGATATAGCGGCCTATATAGCCAAAAGCCCCGGTGACGACATTCATTATGGTAGGTTGCTGTTTTGGTCGGCGAGCTGCCCTCTCGCAAAGGCAGCGGACAGGATCAGTAACACACCAACCAGGATGAAGGGTCCCCCAATCACCAGAGCGGCGCTGATCTTATCGGTGGGATTGTCCATCGCCAGGTAGAAACGCGCGAACAGCGCCAGCCCGACCAGCAGGGATACTGCCCCGCCCATCGCCGGGCGCTTGAACGATACATACATCAATCCAGCCAGCAGGATCGTTGGTGTCAGGTAGATCGCGCCGGGGAAGTTGCCCACCAAGACCTCCCCAACACCAAACAGCGCCCAGAAGGCGGCGTAAATCGCCAGGATGCTGAGAGCAACATAAAGCAAAATAATAGAGATACGATACAATCTCATCCCTGTTCCGAACTATGCTGGGTGATTGGATATGCCGCTCGGCGTATCCGACTCGTCAGGCTGCCTTCATCGGCAACACCGCTTTCCGTGTATATCATTATTATACGATCATATCAGTCTGTGAACGTAAAATCCCCACTTTCGCAAGTGCAAGCAGAGGGGATCGCCTCCGGATGGAAGCTGAGGAGGGCTTGCTGGTGGCAGAAGGGAATGTGCCTGATTGGAGATGCACAAATCCTACCAACAGGATAAAATAGGCTGAATTGATAATATTAACTCAGGGATGCAGAATCTCTCCCTTAAGAGTATTGAAGAGCGATTGACTGGCAGCATGATGGATAATATTCCAGCGCCTGAGGTGCGAAATGGATTTGGGAAAAACGTTCGATGTATTTATCAGTTATAAAAGCATCGATAAGCACTGGGTTGCTCGATTGCGGGATGAGCTGCAGCAGCGCGGTTTGAAGGTCTGGTTAGATCAAGATCAGATACGACCCGGGGATTTGTTCGTTGACGCGTTGGAAAATGGACTGGAATCCAGCCGGTCGGTAGCCTTGATCGTATCCCCAGAAGCGATGGCTTCCGGCTGGGTAAGGGAAGAGTATTCCCGAGCCCTTAGCCTGGCCCAGTCCTCTGACCAGCCGTTGCAGTTGATCCCCGTCTTGCTTCGTGATAGTGAACTGCCAGGTTTTTTAGCCAATCGCAATTTCGTGGATTTTCGAGATGAGGCATTATTCAACGATAGTTTGGAACGCCTTATCTGGGGCATTACCGGGGAAAAACCGATCTTGGCTGACAGATCGAAAAATAATCTGCCTGTAATCCGTAAAAGCCTTCAGATCGTATCTTTGACTGCTATCGAAAGAGATCCATTCCCAATCCTGGATATTAAGTTGCTAAACAGGGACTCTGTTGCGGCGTTAATTCATAGGATGGAACTTGTCGTTGTTTCCAGCAAAATCCATGTGCGAGAAATTTCCACATCACCGCCCCTGACAGTATCGCACATCTATCATATCCTGATAGACTCTGTAAATCCGAAATCTACTGCCAGAGACCTATCCTTTGTTGTCCAACCCGGTTCCGCTGATCGTTTCCATTTAGTTGTGGGAGCGATCCCTGGATATCTATCAGGCATTGTAGACGAGTCGACAGTTTATATCGATGGCGAATCCGCAGAGGTCCTGGAAGCGAGCGGCACAAAGAAGATTGCTTGGTCTGCTTACAAACCCAGTGCAGTAGAAGTAGTCGCCAGGTTGCGCTTAATCTTTAATTCATCCGAGATCGTGGAGTCGGATACTTTCGGTCTACTGATCCGGGTGGATGATCACTTTAAACAAGATAATGCTTCTGAGATTTTCGATAATTCGACGTTCGTCAATCAAGTCAGCCAATTGTCGGAAGCGAAAGCCACTGAGAGCGTGGAAATTCTCGGTTATCTAGATCTGGAGGAGGCTGGCAAACAGAGGGCAGAGCAAGTGTTGTTCAAAAAGATGAAGACCAATCATATCCCCACGTTGGTTGAATCGGCTTCCGCACTGGCTCAAATAGGGCACATCGAAGGGCTCCATTGGCTGATCAATGCAGCCACATCCGGCGAGTCCGAACTCTGGCTTCGAATTATGACGATACGGACATTAATCCGGATGGGACACCATGATCGTGAGGTCTACACCTCGTTGATGAAAAGCGGATCGATCCCGGTCCAGCTTGAGGTCTTACGGACCCTTGGATATTTGGGCGAGAAATCAGTCGACCAGGATTTGGTTTCACTCCACGAGAGAATTGATGAAGTTGTGGCAGTAAGCTTTGATACCTATGCTCACTATGGCGCTTCCGAGAGAGCAAAATCAATGGAATATCTCTATGCTGCGAAACGCAATAGAGAATTAGAAGAGATCGTTCGATCTCTGGGGAGCACCGGCAGCAAAAGCGCGTTCGATGTAATTGGAGAAATCCTCCAAGATGAGCTTACATATCGTGAGCTCTCCTATTATTTGCTCATTACTTGTATCGAGGTGCTTGGTTACATTGGCGGCGAGCAAGCAGCAAGATTGCTGAAGCACCTGTCTGGGAAATTGAGCCTGCTGCTTGTACCATCGAGACGGGTTGAACAGGCGCTTCAGTTGGCGCAGGAGGCAGTTGAAACCGGGGCCTACCGCCCTCTCTACGGAAAAAGTGCGAAATTGACAATTCCCGTAGATTATTCCTTCCTGATCTATGCTCGTGAACAGGACGATTTTCACAATTCATTCGTGAAGTTAAACGCACAGGAAACGGACGATAGCGTAACCTATTGGATCAGAGAAGACATGTTCGATGTAGTTAATGAGGTAAAGCAACGATATCCCGAAGCGGAAATCAGCGGGTCTCATTTCCACAATGCCATCCCTGATTTTTTTATTGCTGGCGAGTGGCGCAAGCATCCACGCTTGGTCGGGCGTTTCCATCCGGATACTCCGGATGATTTGGAAGTAATGGTTCACGATGGAGGGCCGCGGATTTCAACACGCAGGCCGGAAATCGTATGGGTAAGGGTAACCACCCAGGACGATAATATCTTTGAAGGGCGTGTTCTCAACCAGCCGCATCAATTACTGACAGTCAAGGAAGGTGATACGATTTGTTTCCTGGCTCCCGAGGGTGGGAAGTATCCGATCTTAGTTACCGATCAATATTTAGAAGAACGCCAGAATTGGATAATTGAGCCATGCAACAAGTGTGGGTTATCTGAACTCTTCGATCCACCATCCGAGATTATTAAGAGATCTTTCCAACTCATTCCCGGGGTAGAAGATATACCCGCTTTTACGACTTTCTGTGGAGCATGTGGTGGTACTCTGCTCGTATCACGCAAATCGACCGACGATGATGAGGTGAGAGGCGCGCAGGTGCAGGTAATTTAGCAGGCGCATAGTAGAATATTAACATCCATATCGAAGATGAGGTGAATCGATGGCAACCAACGGATGGACGTGGGCAAATCTGAATGGAACGCAGCTGGACCTGGTTGCTGAAGCGGAAGCCACCCTGGGCGCCGATTTCCTGCTGGTCTACCAGCCCTACGAGCTGGAGACGCCGCGAGGCGTGCGCTTTGCCCTGCTGGAGCTGAAGGCTGCCAGCCTGAACGAGGGTCAGCTGGAATGCCTGCAGGGGCTGGAAGAGCAGATTGATAGCGTTGTGGTCGCATACCGCTACGAACCGATGAGTATGTGAAGTTCTTTACAAGATCACCGCTTTCAGGTATCATTTGACCGATTAACTCAGGTCGGAGAGGCGACTTCCCCAATTATGGATGCTGTAATCGAATTATTAAAAGAACTAACCGAAGCGCATGGCGTGCCCGGATACGAAGCCCCTGTCCGGGCCGTTATGCATAAATACCTGGATGGTCTGGGCGAGGTCAGTCAGGATAAAATCGGCAGCATCATCTGCCGCAAAGACGGCACCGCCCAGTCGCCGCGGGTCATGCTGGCGGGACATATGGATGAGATCGGCTTCATGGTCAAGCATATCACCGATGAAGGCTTCTTGAGCTTCTTGCCGCTGGGCGGCTGGTTCGACCAGGTGCTGCTGGGACAGCGGGTGATTGTCAAGACCAGCCAGGGTGACGTGGTTGGGGTGATCGGTGCCAAGCCGCCGCATCTGCTGCCCGCAGATGAGCGCAAGAAGCCGGTCGAGAAGAAAGATATGTATATCGATATCGGCGCCAGCAGTCGGGAAGAAGTGCAGGCGGCTGGGGTGCGTCCCGGCGATCCGGTGGTACCGCGGGCTGATTTCACCATCCTGGCCAACGGCAAGACCTACCTGTCGAAAGCCTTTGACAACCGGGTCGGATCTGCCCTGGTGATATCTGTGCTGCAGGAGCTGCAGAAAATACCGCATCCCAACAGCGTTTACGGGGTAGCTACCGTCATGGAAGAAGTGGGTGTGCGCGGCGCGACGACCAGCGTGCGGGCTATCGACCCGGATGTTGCCATCGTGCTCGAATCGGATATCGCTGGCGATGTCCCGGGCATCAAGGCGCACGAGTCGTCCGTCAAACTGGGCAAAGGCCCCACCATTATGATCTACGACGCCCGCATGATCCCCAACCTGCTGCTGCGCGATCTTCTGTTTGAGACTGCCAAAGAGCTGGACATCCCAGTGCAGGTCTCCTACGTGGAAGGCGGCGCGACCGATGGCGCTGCTATTCACCTGCACGGCACCGGTGTGCCCACGGTGGTGGTTGGCGTGGCAGCGCGGCACATCCATTCCCACAGCGCTATCCTGCACCGGGATGACTACGATAACGCCCTCAAGCTGCTGGTGGCAGTCGTCAAGAAGCTGGATGCAGACACGGTGAGGAGCCTTACTGAATGACAGCAGACGATCGACCGCAGGCCGCGGTCTGCCTTCTGCCATCTGCGTTCCTGCAATTTATAGTTCCTAATTCGCAATTCTTCCCTACGGAGGCCCAATGTCTGATCTGATCAGTCAAATTACTGCGGATCTGAAAAAACAAATCGAAGCTTACGAGCCCGAAATGGAAGTCCGGGATGTCGGTGCGGTGATGGAGGCCGGCGATGGTATCGCCAGGGTAAGCGGCCTGTCTGACGTGCGTGCCCAGGAGCTGGTGCAGTTCAGCAACGGAGTGCTCGGCATCGCCTTCAACCTGGAAGCCGACGCGGTGGGCGTAATCATCATGGGTGAGTATTCCGGCGTCGAAGAAGGCATGGTTGTGCACTCCACCGGGCGAATCGCATCTGTTCCAGTCGGCGACGGAATGGTAGGGCGCGTTGTCAACGCCCTGGGACTGCCGATCGACGGTAAAGGTCCGGTGCAGTTCTCCAGCTACCGTCCTATCGAGCGCATTGCTCCGGGGGTAGTTTCCCGCAAAGATGTGGATACCCCGGTACAGACCGGCATCAAAGCCATCGACTCGATGATCCCCATCGGCCGCGGCCAGCGTGAGCTGATCATCGGCGACCGGCAAACAGGCAAGACAGCCATCGCCATCGATACCATTCTCAACCAAAAGGGCAAAGACCTGCTGTGCATATACGTGGCGATCGGTCAGAAAAAAGCTGCAATTGCACGCACCGTAGCGATCCTGGAGCGCGCTGGTGCCATGGACTACACGACCGTAGTCGTGGCTGCTGCCGATGAGCCAGCTGCTTTGCAGTACATCGCCCCATATTCCGGCTGCACGATCGGCGAGGAGTTCATGGAGACGGGACGCGATGCCCTGGTGGTCTACGACGACCTCTCCAAGCACGCCTGGGCCTACCGCCAGGTATCCTTACTGTTGCGCCGACCTCCGGGGCGTGAGGCTTACCCCGGTGATCTGTTTTACCTGCATTCACGCCTGCTGGAGAGGGCTGCCCGCCTGGCGGACGAGTTCGTCATCGTGCCCAAAGAGAATGAGGGTGAGATGGCGGAAGCTAAAGATGCGGTCAATGAGACCGTCTACAGTGGACCGCTAGCCCGGCACAACGCCGAAGAAGCGTTGAAGAAACTGGATAACCCGGAAGCCTACAAGATCCTTAAGCGCCTCGGTTCCGGCGGATCGCTGACCGCTCTGCCGATTATCGAGACCTTGCTGGGGGATGTCTCGGCTTACGTCCCGACCAACGTCATTTCTATCACCGATGGACAGATTTACCTGGAGAGCAACCTGTTCTACGCCGGTATCCGCCCGGCAATTAACGTGGGTATCTCAGTTTCACGCGTGGGCGGCGATGCGCTGACCAAGGCGATGAAGCAGGTGGCGGCTCGCCTGCGCCTCGATATGGCTTCTTTCCGCGAACTGGCAGCCTTCGCCCAATTCGGCTCCGACCTGGATAAATCTACCCAGGCGCAACTCAACCGCGGTCTGCACTTGCAGGAGCTGCTCAAGCAGCCGCAGTACGCCCCGGTTCCACTCGAAAACCAGGTGATCGTCATCTATGCCGGCACGCGTGGCTACGCTGACCAGGTACCATTAGAGGCAATGCGTCGTTGGGAAAATGACCTGGTCCGTTTCATGGAATCATCTCATCCTGAGATCGGTGCTGATATTCGCGAGACGAAGCGGATTACCGATGAGAACGAGGCCCGGCTGCGCGAAGCCCTGGATTCGTTCAATAATACCTGGCAGTAATGAGCCGGGCAGCCAGACAGCAGGGTAACCGATAATGGCATCCTTAAGAGAAGTCAGGCTCCGCATCCAAAGCGTAAAAAACATATCCCAGGTAACACGCGCCCTGCAGGCGGTGAGCGCCAGTAAGGTGCGCCGCTCCATGAAGGCCGTCATGGACACCCGCCCTTATGCCACCAAGGCCTGGCAAGTGCTCATTCACATTGCCGGGCAGCCCGGGCGGGAGACGCTGCACCCACTGCTTACCCGCCGGGCAGAGGTTCGTAAGGTGTTGGTGGTGTTGGTCACTGGCGATCGCGGCCTGGCTGGCGCTTACAATACCAATATTGTGCGCTTCACCACCCAGCACTTCGATCAATTCGAGGCACCGGTAACCTATATAACCATCGGGCGCAAAGGCCGCGATCTGATGCTGCGCCGGCGTAAAGAGATCCTGGCAGAGTTCAGCGGTTTACCTGCCGCCCCTTCGTTTGCCGATGTATCTGCCATCGGGCGCCTGGCTGTGGATGACTACCTGGCAGGCCTGGTGGACGAGGTTTATCTATCCTATACCACTTTCGTCAACATGGTCCGGCAGGTCCCACAGGTGAAGAAGCTGCTGCCCCTGGAAGTGGGGGAAGCCCCACGGGTACAGGAATTTGCCCCTGCAGCACACAAGCTGGCGGCAACTTATATTTACGAGCCAGGACAGAACGAGATCCTGGATGAGATCGTGCCGCGCTTCACGGCTTTGCAGGTGTACCAGGCGATCCTGGAGTCGCTGGCAAGCGAGCACGCGGCCCGCATGCTGGCGATGAAAAATGCCACCGACTCGGCTACCGATCTGGCAGCCGCACTGACCTTGCAGTATAACAAGGCTCGCCAGCAGTCGATCACCAGCGAGATGCTGGACATTGCCAGCGGCACCGAGGCGCTGTCGAAGGGATGAGAAAAAATATGGAATCAGGGATCAGGAATGAGGGATTAGGTTCGAATCCCTGCTTGCATGGAACGAATACCTGGAGGAGTTAATATGGCGAAAGGGCGAGTTGTACAGATATTAGGCGGTGTTGTGGATGTCGAATTCCCTCCGGATGAGATGCCGGAGATTTACGAAGCGATCGAGGTGCCGCAGGATGGTTCTCCCCTGGTGTTAGAGGTGAACAAGCATCTGGGCAACAATTGGGTGCGCTGCGTGGCGATGGATTCAACGGAGGGCTTGCAGCGCGGCAAACCAGCTTATAGCACCGGTTCGCCCATCATGGTGCCGGTCGGCCCCGAGACGTTGGGGCGGGTGTTCAATGTGTTGGGGAAACCGGTAGACAAACTTGGTCCGGTGGATGCCAAGCTGAAATACCCTATCCACCGCCCGGCACCGGGGTTTACTGACCAGGCCACGCGTGTGGAAGTCTTCGAAACCGGGATCAAGGTGGTGGACTTGATTGCGCCCTTCACGAAAGGTGGTAAAACGGGCATTTTCGGCGGCGCCGGCGTGGGAAAGACTGTGATCATTATGGAGCTGATCCGCTCGATCGCCACCGTCCACCAGGGGAACTCGGTTTTTGCAGGCGTGGGTGAGCGCACACGAGAAGGCACTCAGCTTTACCGCGAGATGCTCGAATCGGGCGTGATGAAAGATACCGTGATGGTGTTTGGTCAGATGAATGAGCCGTCCGGGGTACGTCTGCGGGTAGCTCTATCGGCCCTCTCAATGTCGGAATATTTCCGCGACCAGGGGCGCGATGTCCTGCTTTTCATCGACAATATCTTCCGCTTCAGCATGTCGGGTTCTGAAGTGTCGGCGCTGCTCGGGCGCATGCCTTCGGCAGTTGGCTACCAGCCCACCCTGGCGACCGAGATGGGCGAGCTGCAGGAGCGCATCACCTCCACGCACACCGGCTCGATCACCTCGATGCAGGCGGTTTACGTGCCAGCCGACGATTACTCTGATCCGGCGCCAGTGGCGACTTTCACTCACCTGGATGCCACCATCGCCCTGGAGCGCTCGATCGTGGAGAAGGGCATCTACCCGGCGGTCGACCCGCTGGCGTCCACTTCGCGCATCCTGGATCCCAATATTGTCGGTTTAGAGCACTACAACACCGCCCGCGAAGTGCAGCGCGTACTGCAGCGATATAAAGACCTGCAGGATATTATCGCCATCCTGGGCGTGGACGAGCTTAGCGAAGATGATAAGCTGATCGTGGCGCGCGCCCGCAAGATCGAACGGTTCTTCTCGCAGCCATTCTTTGTTGCGCAGCAGTTCACCGGGCTGGATGGGCGCTATGTGCCGCTGCGCGAGACCGTGCGCGGCTTCCGTGAGATCCTGGATGGCAAGCACGACGACCTGCCGGAGCAGGCCTTCCTCATGGTCGGCACGATCGAGGACGCCCGAGAGAAAGCGGGGAAGATGTGAGGCAAGATCAGGGAGAAGGCGATAAGGAATTTGGTAATCAGGGAGCAGATGACTGCTGCTTCACCTGATTACCTAAGCAACTGATTACCTGGTTATCCAATACCTCTCTATTTCAAGGAGTTCAATGCCTATTCGTTGTGAAATCGTCTCGCAAGATCGCATGGTGTTTGAAGGCGATGTGGATGTGGTCATCCTGCCGGGCACCGAAGGCGAGATGGGCATCCTGCCCAACCACGCCCCTTTGCTCACGACGCTCAAATTCGGGATACTGCGCCTCAGATCACAGGGCAATGAAGAGGTATTCACCGTCTCGGGCGGTGTGGCGGAGATCCAACCGGAGATCGTCACCGTGCTGGCAGATGCTGCCGAGAACGTGGAGGAGATCGATGTCGCCCGCGCTCAGGCAGCCCGGCAGCGGGCGGAGGAATATCTCAAAGCTGGTCCACCCCCAGATACTGATGAGTATCTGGCGCTGCAATCTGCTCTACAACGCTCGAACCTGCGCCTGGAGGCAGCGCGCCGCTTCCGTGGTGCGCGTGCGCCGCGTCACTATGGGACGGGCGAGAAAGAATCCTAGCCGTTCATGGCACTTTTCAGTAAAGACCTGGGCATCGACCTAGGAACAATGTTCTTGCGTGTAGTCGAAGGCGATAAAGTGGTGCTGGATGAGCCCACTATGGCAGCTATCGTCATCGACGAGCAGAAAATGGTTGCCTGGGGGAAAGAAGCCCAGGATATGTACGGGCGCGTGCCTGAAAGCATGGAAGTGATGCGCCCGTTGCATCATGGGGTCATCGCTGATTACGAGGTTACCGAGTACCTGCTGGCAGCACTGCTGCGTAAGCTGAGCGGCCCGCTGCGCATCATGCGGCCGCGCGTGATGGTGACCGTGCCCTACGGGATCACTAGTGTGGAGAGTCGGGCAGTGCATGAAGCCGCCCTGCAAGCCGGCAGCCGGGAGGCCTACCTGATCCAGCAGCCCCTGGCAGCTGCCCTGGGAGTCGACCTGCCAATCAGCACGCCATCAGGCAATATGCTCCTTTGCCTCGGCGGTGGGGCAACGCAAGCAGCCGTGCTGGCAATGTATGGGGTGGTGGCTGCAGAAACCCTGCGGCGTGGGGGTATGTCCCTCGACGAAGCCATCGTCGCTTATGTGCGCAAGAAATATGGGCTGATCATCGGGCAGGTCACAGCCGAGCAGATCAAGTTCAAGATCGGCGCCGCGGTTCCACAGGATGAAGAGCAAAGCATGGAGATACAGGGCCAGGACCAGGTGAGTGGCCTGCCCAAGCCGGCTTCCTTCACCACGGGCGAGGTGGTGGAGGCCATTCACGAGCCGCTGATGGATATCGTCGAAACCGCCCGGCGGGTGCTGGAGAAGACTCCACCTGAGCTGGTCTCAGATATCATCGATCGCGGGGTGGCACTCACTGGGGGAGGGGCGCTGCTGCGGGGTATCGACCAGCTGCTCACCAAGGAGCTGGGTGTGCCATCCTACCTGGTGGATAACCCCACCACCTGCGTGGCGGAAGGCGCATGGCGCGGTATCGGTCTCTACCCAATGATCCGTCGCAACCTGCCGCCAGTGTAAACAAGCAAATTCAGCCAGAATCTGCACTGAATTGAGCACGGGCTGTCTATTACGTACCGTCATGCAGCCCGGCTGTTCGTTTTCTCTTATAGCCGGATAACCAATCACTCACCAACTGAGTAAGTCTTATATTAACAGTAATTACGCAGTTGGAGAGTGGATGGGGGTGTTTGGGCGGGCGTAACCCGCCCAAACACCCCCGAATACCCCTGAAGAGCGTAACTCCTTATTAATATAGAGATTGGCAATCTCATCGAGATTGCCAATCCTATCTGGTATCTGATTACCGGACACTTTAAAATGACGACTGTCATCTGGGGTACACTATGTTA
>CAZGIX010000084.1:0-17649 GCA_964525785.1 uncultured Anaerolineaceae bacterium | reverse complement strand
TTTTGCGATTTTGACAATGTTAATGTTCAACAGGCTTTATGCCTGAGCAGTTACAATTAAACTATCTTATTGATGAAATCCGCTCTCTCGTCCCTCGTCACACGTCTCTGAACCGGCCTCTTTTTTCCCTTCTCAACCCCATTCGTTCCTCGTAATTTCATACGAATATCGTCCGTTCCAGCGGCGACCCTGGTTTGCTTTCTAAATACCCATGACTAATGACCCTTCAGCAGATCGGCAATGACATCCTCCAGGATCGCAGGTGCTGTTGGCCTGCTCTGAGCGTCGTCCGGTAAATCAGCCAGGACTTCCGCCTTCTGCGCGCTGGCGCGCTCAAGGATCGGCTGGCTCGTATTGGGATATTCGATTAACAGATCGAGGATCTGGATGGCATACCCTGCATCCCCAAGCCTGTTTTTCAGCATTGCCAGGTTGATCAGGCTTTCGACCATGACCGGTGTTGCGCCTGCAGCATTGGCGATCCCCAGTGCCTCCAATAGCGGCTCACCAGATTCTTCGACTGCTCCTATCTCAAGCAAGAACTGACCGTACCGGGTGAGACAGCGCGAAAGCCCCCAATAATCGCTGATCTTCCGGTAGAACTCAATCGATTTCAGGAAAAGATGGCGTGCGTTTGAGTAATCCTGAATGGCTTGTGTGGCAATTGCCATGCGATGCAGTGCCAGGGTAATTGCAAAGTAGTCGCCGGTTTCAGCGGCAATTTGCTGACCTTCCTCTAAAAGGGTCAATGCGCTCTTGGGATCGCCTGATTCTATGTCCACGCGGCTCAAGGTGCCGATGCCCAGGATGATCAGGCGTGAATCGCCTATCCCGCGCGCCAGCGACAAGCCTTCCGTCAGCACCTGCCTGGCCTCGTCCAGTTCACCCAGTTCCGACAAAGCATGTCCACAAATCATCAGGCTCATGCTTTCCTGCCATTTATTACCCAGGCGACGGTTCAATTCCCTTGCTGCTCTGGCTGCTTCTATGGCCTCGGCAAAGCTGCCGGCAACGGCGCAAGCGTATATTTTATACCAGGATAGATCGGCGAGCAAAGCCGGGTTGTTCTGCTTTTCAAGCAGCTCTGTGCCCGCTTGCAGTTTGGCGATTCCTTCTTGAATACGCCCTATTCGGAGCGTGAAATAGGCCGACCTGCTGAGCACGTCGCCTAAAGCGATTTCATATGCGGTGCAGTCAGTTTGAGCCACCGGCTTGGAGGCCTGAAGTTCCTGCAAGGTATCATTGAACACCGCATGCCCTTGTGGGAACAGATTGCGAAATTCGTGATACTGGAGGAAGGCTGCGGAAGCCAGTTTCAGGTCTTGCAGGTGGTGTTCCTTATATGCCCATTCCCACGCCAGGCGTATATCGATAATGAAATCCGACAGCTCTTCGAGGGTAGCCTGTTTGCGGGGACCGTGCATGTCTTGCTCACGTGATGCCAGCAGGCTCAGGAAATAGCTGCTGTGCAATGTGCGCGTCTGGCGGTACTCCTGCGGATTTTCCGACAGCCGGTCGACGGCATACTGGCGCACGAGATCATGCATCTTGTACCGCCCGCTATGGGTGCGGTGAAGCAGTGATTTATCCATCAGGCTTATCAGAATGGAGAGGCTGGCGCCCGCCACGAGTTCGGCAGCCTGGCGTGTAAACTCGTTCCGGAAGACTGTTAGCTGCCGTAAGGCTCGCTTTTCCTTCTCGGAAAGCAGCTTCCAGGAATGATCAAAAACTGCCCGGATGGAGCGGTGTCTTTCCGGGATGTCACGCGTGGACGTTTCGAGGAAAGCCGTGTCTTTCTCGATCTCTCGTACGATCTCTTCGGGGCTGAGGGCGCTGATCCAGGAAGCTGCCAGCTCGATCCCTAACGGCAGCCCATCGACGAGCTGGCAGATCTGTAAGATGGGTATCTGGTTGTCTTCTGAGATCTGGAAATCGACCGATCTCCGGCGGGCGCATTGGACGAACAGTGCCACCGCGCTAAAACTCTCCAGGTTGGCTCTGTCGTTCTGCCAGATGGCGGGTGGAGTGGGTACCCCGGGCATGGGCGGGTAAGGCAAACCTTGCAGCGTAAAAACCCATTCCCCTTGTAATTTCAGGCGTTCAATAGAAGTTACCAGCACTTTGACTCCCGCGGCAGCGGTGAGCATATCGGTCAGTTGAGTAGTCTCCTGGAGAAGGTGTTCAAAATTATCTAACAATAACAACATGCACTTATCGCGTAGATAATCGATAAACTGTGCCCGGTGATCTACCTGACCGTAAAACTTAAACCCGATGGCTTTGGCGATAGACAGTACGAGCTGCTCTGGCGTGGAGACAGACTCAAGCGGGACATAATAGACGCCATCCGGGAAGATTTTTTCCACGCAAGCTTCATCGAACGTTTCCAGTCGCCGGGCTACCTCGATTGCCAGGCGAGTCTTGCCGATGCCCCCTTCTCCGATGATTGTGAGAAGGTGGCAGTCATCCTGGTAGAGCAGGCGGTGTATCTCAGCCAACTCAGCGCCCCTACCGATAATGGGTGTCAGGGAGACCGGTAGCCTGGAGACAGAGACCACCTGCCGGGAGGCAGAGGTCTGGACCGCAGGCAGAGTAGAATCCGGGATCCGGTCTGTTGACCGCTCACCGCGTGCGACTTTAATGAAATCCAACTGCTGTTCCGGGGGGATTTCTAGAACTTTTGCCAGCAGCCCGGCAATCTGGCGCGATGGCCGGCGCTCTTCGCGCTCTATCTTATGGATCGTGGCTGTGGAGCAGCCGACCCGATCGGCAAGGTCTTTTTGAGTTAAATCTAACGCTTTTCGGCGTCTTTTGATCCATGTGCCGAATGTTCCGTCTAGAACCACAGGCACTCCCTGTTATATTGATTTTTTCCTTTTAATTATAATGAGGTAATTGTACTACCTGTCACAACTTATTGCCAACCAGTGGAACGGAGAGTCGTTGGTTTACTCGAGTATGCCCAAATCCTGCACCAGCCATATAGAGGAACTTATTCGAGTTATCGGTGGCAAACATGCCAAACCGCTGCTCAGCTTAGTTTTGAGAGTGTGATTTTCATCTGCTCTAACGCTTGCAGTATATTCTCCATCGAGTTGGCAAAACACAGCCTGAGGTAACCCTCTCCGTTTGCACCGAACGAGGTCCCCGGTAGTAGCGCCACACCGGCTTCTTCCAGCAGGTACTCCGCCAACCAGTCGGCGCTGCGACCGAACGAGCTCACATTTGGATAGGCGTAGAACGCTCCTTGGGGTGTGCGGCAGCGCACACCGGGAATGGCATTCAGACCCGCCACTAGAACGTCCCGCCGGCGGCGATATTCTGCCACCACCGCGTCAGCCTGTTCCTGCGGACCCCACACGGCCTCCAGCCCGGCGACCTGCGTGAAGCTGGCAGTGCAGCCCACCGAGTGGGTCAGTAGCAGCTCTACCCGCTCTGCCAGCACCCGCGGCATGATCCCGTAGCCCAGCCGCCAGCCGGTCATGGCATATGTCTTTGAGAAACCGTCGCAGATGATAGTGCGCTCCGCCATACCATGCTGGGCGGCGATACTGGACGCGGGAGTCTCATACACCAGCCGCGAGTAGATCTCGTCGGACAGGACCCAGATATCCAGCTTCTGCGCTGCGTTGGCGATGTGTTTGAGGGCGGCGAGGGACATCACCCCGCCGGTTGGATTGCTGGGCGAGTTGAGCACGATCATACGCGTGCGTGTACTCAGCAATCGGTCGAAAGCATCCAGATCGAAGGAGAAATCCTCCTCTTCGCGCAGAGGCACTGGCACCGGGATGCCGCCAGCCACCTCGATCATGGCAGCGTAGGTGGGGAAGCCTGGGTCGGGGTAGATGACTTCATCGCCAGGTCGTACCAGTGCCAGGGTCGGGAAGAACAGCGCTGGCTTGGCGCCCGGACCGATGACCACCTGCTCTGCATTCACCAGGATGCCCCGGCGCCGGGAGGCTTCATCGGCGATCGCCTGGCGTAAAGCCGGTATACCCGCTGATGGTGTGTAGCGCGTGTAGCCGTCCTGGATAGCTTTCACCCCCGCCTGTGCAATTTTCTCAAAGGTGGGTACGTCTGGCTGTCCGATCTCCAGGTGGATGATCTCCCGCCCGGCGGCCTCCAGCGCCTGGGCTTTCCCCAACATGAAGTAGGCTCCCTCTGGAACCAAATTGGCAACGCGGTCTGCAAATTCCATCGCTGTGCGCTCCTTTTGAGTAATTACCGGGCAGAGCGTTGTGTTAAATCACGACTGCTCTGCGGCAGCACACTATTATCACATGATAAAATACTCAAGCGCGAGGAGATTCGCTCACCAAAAATCCCAAAACGATGGATTACATCACAAAGGAAAACGATATGGACCTGACAGAACTATACAATGCCGTCATCGATGGGGATGCCCCGCAGGTCCAGGCAGGCGTGAAGGCTGCTCTGGCCCAGGGAGTTGCGGCGGATATGATCTTGAACCAGGGGTTGATTGCAGCCATGAACGAGGTTGGTCGGCGCTTCGAAGAGGGCGAGTTCTACGTTCCGGAGATGCTGATCGCGGCGCGCGCCATGCAGGCTGGACTGGCGCTGCTCAAACCCCTGCTGGTCGAGAGTGGGGTGAAAGCTGCTGGCAAGGTTGCCATTGGTACGGTCAAGGGCGACCTGCACGATATTGGTAAAAACCTGGTAGGAATGATGCTGGAAGGCGCAGGATTCGAGGTGCAGGACCTGGGAGTGGACGTGCCCCCACAATCATTCGTCCAGGCAGCCCAGGATGGCGCCCAAATAGTGGGCATGTCGGCATTGCTGACCACCACAATGAGCAACATGAAGAATACCGTCCAGGCGCTCCAGGAAGCCGGGCTGCGCGGCCGGGTGAAAGTTATCGTCGGAGGGGCACCCGTTACGGAAGATTTCGCTCGCCAGATTGGCGCAGACGCCTATGCCCAGGATGCTTCTGGGGCTGTGCGCACGGTGCGCAAGCTGATTGGTTAAGGATCGTACATGGAAACCAGATTGACTTTTAGAGACCAGTCTGTCATCATCAGCCCAGAGCAGCCCTTCGCGGTTATCGGTGAACGGATCAATCCTACCCGGCGCAAGAAGCTGGCGGAGAGCATGGCGCTGGGTGACTTCTCAGTCGTGCAAGAAGATGCCCGTAAACAGGTGGAGGCGGGGGCGCGCATACTGGATGTCAACGCTGGCATCCCTGGAGCCGATGAACCCGCTCTGATCTGTGGAGCGGTGCAAGCGTTGATGGAGGTTGCACAGGTACCCCTGTGCTTTGATTCTGCCAATCCCGAAGCACTGAAAGCCGCCCTGGAGATCTACCCGGGTAAGGCGCTGATCAATTCGACCACTGCTGAAGAGAGTATGATGTCGCACGTGCTGCCGCTGGCGAAGCAGTACGGTGCCGCCGTCATCGGCGTGATTACCGATGAGAACGGCATCCCTGCCACGCCGGGAGCGCGCCTGGCAGTGGCGCGTAAACTGGTGGACCGGGCAGCCGATTACGGTATCCCTCCCGAAGATGTGCTGATCGACTGCCTGGCTTTGACCGTCGGGGCAGATCATAAAGCCGGGCAGGTCACCCTGGACTCGATCGGGCTGGTACGTGACGAGATGGGCGTCAATCTAAGCCTTGGCGCCAGCAATGTGTCATTTGGATTGCCGGATCGTAAGGTGATCAACATCGCTTATCTCGCCCTGGCAATTGCTCGCGGGCTGACAGCCGCCATTACTGACCCAACTGTGCCCGAGATCCAGACCATGCTGCTTGCCTGTGACCTGCTGATGGGCCGGGACGAGTATGCTATGCGCTGGATCAAAGCATTCCGCAAGCGCTCTCAACCAGTGCAGGTTTAACTGCCTCAGTATCGCCCGCCACTTGCTGGCTCTGCTTGAAACCAGACTGCTGTTGGATTTTAGAGAATAAATACCCTGATATCCAACGGCAGCTTTATTTTTCGATCTGTATGTGCCATAATCATTAAGGAGGTGGCATATGGAAAAACTTGATCTGCGTAAAGAGCTGAAATACCTCTATGCGCCGTCGGCAAAGGTGGTGCAGGTCGTCGATGTGCCGGATTTCCAATTTACCATGCTGGATGGGGAGATCGAGGAAGGAATGATGCCGGGCACATCGCCAAGTTTTCGAGATGCCATGGGCGCACTGTATGGCATCTCCTACACCCTGAAGTTTATGTCAAAGCTGGGCAAGGGTAATCCGATCGATTATCCTGTGATGGCATTGGAAGGGCTGTGGTGGGTTGAAGGTGCCGAATTCGATATTACCAGGCCGTCGGGCTGGAAATATACGCTGATGATGATGCAGCCGGAGCATATTAGCATGGAGATGTACCTGGAGGGATTGGCGCAGATGCGCAAAAAGCGCGGCGACCAGCCTGCCTTCGCTAAACTGCGCCTGGAGAGATTCCGGGAAGGCTTATGCATCCAGATGATGCATATTGGCCCGTATGCAACCGAGATGGGGACCATCGACAAGATGGTAGCTTTCGCCGGCAAGAACGGATACAAACTGTATGGCAAGCACCACGAGATTTATCTGGGTGACCCGACTAAAGCTGCCCCAGAGAAGCTGAAAACCATCCTGCGCCACCAGGTGAGGAAGGTGTAAAGATGACCTGGACCGATCAGCTTAAATCCGATCCACTGCCCTGGCTGCTGGAGGCTGAGTCGCCCGGCGTGCGATATCTGGCTATGCGCGACCTGTTGGACTGCTCGTTGGATGATCCGGAGCTGATCTTGGCTCGGGAGGCCGCCCAAGCTCAAGGCCCAATTGCTTGCATTCTGGCAGAGATGAATCCTGAAGGATATTGGGTCGAGCCAGGCCCCGGTTATTATCCCAAGTATCACTCCACGATCTGGTCCCTGATTACACTGGCTATGCTGGGGGCTGATTCAGATTGCGATGGGCGTATCTCCAAGGCCTGTTCCTACCTTCTTGACCACACTCTGACGGAGGGTGGGCAGTTTTCGGTGAACGGAGCACCTTCCGGCACGGCGGACTGCATCCAGGGCAATTTATGCTACGCCTTGTTGGAACTTGGATCAGGCAACCCTGATTTGGAGCACGCATTTGAATGGATGGCGCGAAGCGTGACCGGGGAGGGGATCGCCCCAGCCAGCGAACGGGGAGCAGCTGTGCGCTACTATGCCGGCAAGTGCGGTCCGAATTTCGCCTGCGGGTCGAATAATAAGCTGCCCTGCGCCTGGGGAGCGGTCAAAGTGATGCTGGCGTTCAGCAGGCTGCCTGTGCAGTGGCGCACTCCACTCATTGAACGCGCCATCACTCAGGGAGTTGACTTTCTGCTTGGCGTCGATCCGGCGAAAGCCGCCTACCCGACCGGTTACAGCGACAAACCCAGTGGAAATTGGTGGAAGTTTGGCTACCCGGTGTTCTATGTCACCGATCTGCTCCAGATCGTCGAGGCCCTGGTTGGCCTGGGGTATGGCGGCGACCCGCGCCTGGCAAACGCAATCGAGATCATCCGTGAGAAGCAAGATGCCCGGGGGCGCTGGGCCCTGGAATACGACTATACGGGCAAAACCTGGGTGGACTTCGGAGCCAAGAAACAGCCCAACAAATGGGTGACATTGCGGGCGCTGCGTGTCCTGAAGACTATTTAATGAACCAGACTATCGAATGGCTGGTCGTTTGCCAATAAGAAGGCGGCCTCACCCTGGCTGACCCTGCTGGCACTGAGGATCGTGAAACGCGTCTCTATGGCGGTCGAGGCTTAGTTTCTGCCAGGTTGAGGGGAAAATGATGGCAATAGGAAAAGGTAATCCGGGCGTGATCTGGCGCGCTATGCGGCGCCTGAACCGACTCGTTGCAGCGAAATACGGCCCGGGCTTTAGAGCCTATGGCTTTGTCTTGTTGTTAACCACAAGTGGGCGGAAAAGCGGTCTGCCTCGCACCACGCCGTTGCAGTATGAGAATTTGAATGGCACATATTATATTGGCTCAGCGCGCGGTCTGCAGGCTGACTGGGTGCGTAACATCCTGGATAATCCGCAGGTCGAAATCCAGGTCCAGGGAAATCGATTCACTGGCATGGCGGAGGTTGTATCCGACCCGAAACGCGTGGCCGACTTTTTTCAGCTGCGCCTGGAGCGACATCCACTATTTGTTGGGCTGCTGATGCGTCTGGAGGGACTGCCGCTGAGCTATCATCGACCAGACCTGGAGCGGTTTGCGGCTCAAAAAGCGATGGTGGTCGTTCGACCTGTTTAAGTTAGCACGGAGTGATCGCCAGGAATTCGTACGCTCCCAATCCAATCTTGCCTTCCGGGATCGGCTTTCCCCGCAGAATGTCCATATATTGGTAGCTCATGCCGTACAGCCGCAGCAAATTAGCTGGCAGGGTCTGTTCCCCTTCAGAGAAGTTGGCGAAAATCAGAACGCG
Organism: uncultured Anaerolineaceae bacterium; assembly: GCA_964525785.1. Taxonomy (GTDB): domain Bacteria; phylum Chloroflexota; class Anaerolineae; order Anaerolineales; family UBA4823; genus JAQBDA01. The sequence goes on along the minus strand of CAZGIX010000084.1, from coordinate 9,229 downwards.
CTGGTTGGCGTTCGAACGTACGTAGCCTAATACGTGCGGGCTGCCGGTATCGATGACCTGAATCTCCTGCCCGCCGAAGGCTGGATGCGTAAGACGCAAATCGATCAGCCTGCGTAGCCCCTGGTATATACGCCCTTCGATGGTGGCAGGGTCTGTACGGCGAGCGTACTTCTGCGGATCAGCGCTCGATCGGTGGATCCAACGGCTGTCCGCAGCTCTGGCGGGATCATCCCGATAGCCGTAGTCGTTCAGTGTGCCTACCTCATCTCCCAGGTAGATGAGGGGAATGCCGCCAATGGTCAGGATCACAGCGTGGATAAGCAGGATGCGCTGGATGGCAAGGGCAACTTCGACGGCGGTCTCCTCGCGCTGCGCTTTCTCCAATCCCGCCAGCGAGGCGCAGGTGCCGGAGATGCGCGCATCGCCGGTTTTGGGGTTTTCCTGGAAGGGCAGGCCGCGGGCGAAGCTGCCCTCGAAGCGCCCGGTATAAAAGGCATTCAGGAACTTACGGTGTTCGTAGCCATTGATCCCCAGCCGGGCAGCATCTTCATCTGAAAATGTCCAGCCAATATCGTCGTGGACGCGTACGTAATTCACCCAGGCGCAGGCAGATGGAATTTTGAAGCGCTCGAGTAGCGCCTGGCTGAGAAGGGTCACCTTGCGTGTGGCCAGCGACTCCCACAGCAGCGCCATCAGAAGTGGGTTGTAGGAGAGCTGGCATTCATCCGCATGGATGTATCTTGCCACTTCATCTGGATGGACAATGGCTTCCGATTTGAAGAGCAAGGCTGGGGCAGCAATACGGGCGACGGCGTTAAATGCCTGGATCAGCCAGTGCGCCTGGGCAAGATTCTCGCAGGATGTGCCCATCTGCTTCCAGATAAAAGCCACCGCGTCCAGACGCAGCACTTCCACCCCGTTGTTTGCCAGGAAGAGCATTTCTTCTGCCATGCGGTTGAACACCACCGGATTGGCGTAATTCAAGTCCCATTGGTAGGAATGGAAGGTAGTCCAGACCCACTTTTGCATCTCCGCATTGAAGGTAAATGCGCCCGGGTGCTCATCGGGAAAGATCTCACGCAGGTTTTTTTCGTATTCGTCTGGGACTATGCGATCTGGAAATATGCGGTAATAATCCTGATATTCTGCATCGCCCGCGATGGCACGCTGTGCCCAGATATGTTCGTTCGATGTGTGGTTGAAAACCAGATCCAGCACCAGGCTTATACCGTTCTGGCGCAGCTCGTGTGCCAGATCGGCCAGCTCCTGCATTGTCCCTAATGCAGGATTCACGTCCCGGTAGCTGCTGACCGCATATCCGCCATCGTTCTCGCCATCTGGGACCTGAAAAAGGGGCATCAGGTGCAGGTATGTCAGGCCCAATTCTTTCATGTCGGGTATCTTACGTCGTATGCCTTTCAGATCCCCGGCGTACAGGTCAACGTACGCGACTCCCCCTATCATCTGGTTGGATTGGAACCAACCAGCTTTTGCCTCGCGCGCAGCGTCCAGCTCCTGCAAATCAGACGGGCGCTCCAACCACATCTGCGCCAGAGAAGTGATCAGATCCTCAAGATGGTAGAAGAAATCGTACTGGTCGGCATACAGCCGAAAGTACAAGTCGAACAGGTGCGGAAAGTGCTCATTCAGCCGGCGAAGGAATGTCTTCCAGACGTTCGGCTTCTTTTTTGCAACCATGGCGTAGCGTGCGTCCAGGCGTTCGAGTATGCGTGCCAGACTGGTTTGGATCTGGCGTTCTGTGGGTGTCATAATGGGTTTTCCGGCTCTTTCTTCTCAGATCATCCAGAGCATTTTGGAGGAGCAGTTGTGTTACGCACCACCAGTTCGGTGAGCAGCGTTTCGCAGGTTGGTTCGGTAGTGGGATCGAGCAGGGTCTTGAAGAGCAGCTCTACGCCGCGTCGACCGGATTCGTACAATAGCTGGCGCACGGTGGTCAGACCCAGATACTCCGCAACTTCAATATCGTCATAACCAACCACGGACAGATCATCGGGTACTTTCAGATCAAGCTCATCGGCAGCCTGGAGCACGCCCATGGCTTGTGTATCGCTGGCAGCGAAAATAGCAGTAGGTGGCACCGGCAAGTTCAGCATCTGCAGAGCTAATAGATAGGCCTCGCAGCGACCGTGCTCTCCCTGCAGATGGTATTCGGATCGTATCTCAATACCCGCAGATAGTAAGGCGCTGCGATAACCGGCATAACGATCCCGGCTGGAGGTAAAATTGAACGCTGTTTCCAGGTAGTCGCTGATGTAGCCGATGCGTTGGTGTCCCAGACCAACCAGGTGCCGGGTGGCGATGCGACCACCTTCGACATCATCGATGACCACGCGGTTTAACTGCGAGAGCAAGGGATTATTAGCATCCACCAGGACAACCGGAACATCTGCGTGTGCCAGATAGGGGATGTCTTCGTCGCGAGGGGAGAGAGAAATGATGATAACTCCATCGGCGCGCTTTTTGCATGGAATCTCGTGAAGGCAGATATCCCGGCGCTTGACCGTCTCGACATTGTAGATCGTCAGATCATAATCGCTCTCCGCCAGGGTGTTCTCAATGCCCTGCAGGCGTCCGATTTGCGCCGGGCGGGTGAAAAACGGTACCACCACGGCAATCGTCAGCGTTTTTCCGAGGGAGAGCTGGCGTGCGATAGGGTTTGGGAAGTACCTCAACTCTGAAATAACTGCCAGAACTTGCTGGCGCGTCGCTTCACTGACCTGGGGGCTCCCGTTAATCACCCGAGAGACCGTCCCCAGACCGACCCCGGCTCGTTTGGCTACATCTCGGATTGTGGCGGTTTTCATCCGGAATCACCCACCCTCAACCAGAGATACTGATAGGGCATCATCTGCAAGCCGAGCACGCCTCCCTCGTGACCGAGGATCATTTCCTCAGAGGTGATTAGATTGTGTGCCGCGACTGGTCCCGAGAACGGCAGGGCAATCTTGACCTCCTGAAGCGCGCCAGAAAGGTTGTTAATGATCAGCAGCCACTCTGCGTCAGAAACGCGCCAATAGGCGACCACAGCCGGGGTGCCAGTTTCTGCCCAGGCGAAGCTGCCCCAACCGAAAACCGGGTGTTCTTTGTGCAGGTGGATCATACGCCGCAGGGTGTTCCAGAGTGAGCCGGGGGCAGCCCGCTGGGCGGCTACATTCACCCATTGGGGGCCAAATGGTTCGCCGTGGATGACTGGGGCATAAAATTTCCCCGGATTTGCCGGTGAGAATCCCGCCCCTGGGCTGTTGTTCCACTGCATGGGGGTGCGCACTCCATTGCGGTCAGGGAGGTCGATGTTGTCTCCCATGCCGATCTCATCGCCGTAGTATATGATCGGCGAGCCGCGCAAGGTGAAGAGCAGCGAGTTTGCCAGCTCGATCTTGCGGCGGTCGTTATCGAGCAGCGGCGCCAGTCGGCGGCGGATGCCGAGATTGAGGCGCATGCGCTTTTCGGGAGCATACTCCTGCCACATCCACTGCCGCTCCTCTTCGGTGACCATCTCCAGGGTCAGCTCATCATGATTGCGTAGAAAAACACACCACTGGCACTCTTCCGGGATTTCTGGGGTGCGCTCTATAATCCATACCAGCGGCGTTTTATCACCCTGGCGCAAAGCCATGTAGATGCGCGGCATGATCGGAAAATGGAAGCTCATGTGGAATTCATCGCCGTCCCCGAAATAGGGTCGCACATCCTCCGGCCACTGGTTTGCCTCACAGAGCAGGACTTTTCCCGGATAGTGCTGATCGATGAATTGGCGCAAGCGCTTGAGATAGACATGCGTTTCCGGCAAGTTTTCGCAGTTAGTGCCTTCGCGTTCGACCAGATAGGGCACAGCATCGGCGCGAAAACCATCGATGCCAAGCTCCAACCAGAAACGCGCAACGTTCAGCATCTCCTCCTGGACGGAGGGGCTGTCGTAATTGAGGTCCGGTTGGGAAGAATAGAAACGATGCCAGTAATACTGACCGCTGTGCTCATCCCATGCCCAGTTGGATTTTTCGGTATCCAGGAAGATTATGCGCGCATCCTGATATTTCTGATCGGTATCGCTCCACACATAATAGTCCCGGTAGCGGGAATCGCGGCTGGATCGGGCGTCCTGAAACCAGGGGTGCTGGTCGGAGGTATGGTTGAGCACCAGGTCGGCAATCACGCGCATGCCGCGCTGGTGAGCTGCCTCGACGAGGAGGCGAAAATCATCCAGGTCGCCGTATGTATCCAGGATGCTGTAGAAGTCGGCGATGTCATAGCCATCATCAAGCAGGGGCGAGGGGTAGATCGGCATCAGCCACAGGCAGTCGACCCCCAGCTCACTCAGGTAATCCAGCTTATGGTACAGGCCGCGCAGGTCTCCGTGGCCATCGCCGTTTCCGTCAGCGTAGGCGCGCACATATATTTGGTAAAACACCGCGTTCTTATACCAGAGATGCTGTCTATCCATGTTTTGATCCCTAAATGGTCAGCTGGCGTTCCGGGCGCCTGCCAGCTCGATCAGAACTCCCTCGTAGGGGCGCAGGGTTAACTTTGAAAACTTTAATGGCTCGCGGCGGTCTAAGAAGGTCGATAAGACCAGGTTGCCGGTCGCCATATTGGGATATTCCAGGGTTATCTCTGTAGGCGAGAAATTAATCGCTGTCAGATAGCCGGTTTGTCCGGGAAGGGTGCGCAGATATGCAAAGCAAACTTCCGGGGCCAGGTCCAGCGGCTGGTAATCCCCCGCCTGCAGAGCGGCTGAAGCCTTGCGCAGTGCCAGTAGCCGGCGGTAAAGGTTCAGGATCGAATCAGGCTGCTCTAACTGGCGCTGGACGTTCACTTGATGATAGTCTTCCGCCAGCGGCAGCCAGGGGCCGCGCCCACCGGCAGGGGAGAAACCACCGTACGGGTTGTCATCCCACTGCATCGGCGTCCGGCAGCCATCTCTACCCAGCCCTGGCACGCGCTTCCCCCAGGGATCTTGCTGAAGTTCCAAAGGTATGTCGACGTTCTTCATACCGATCTCGTCGCCATAATACAAAGTGGGTGTGCCCCTCAGGGTCAGCAGCAGCAGGGCAGCCTGGCGCGCTCCTTGAGGGCCAATGCGGCTCGCCAGCCGGATTTCATCATGATTGCCCAGCACGTAGTTGGGCCAGGCGCCATCCGGCAGAGCAGCTTCCAGCGCATCGACCATGTCGCGAATGGCCGGTGCCTGCCATGGAATTCTCAGAAGATTGAAGTTGAACGGCATATGGATCTCGTCCAGCTGAGCCCCATAGTAGGCTGCCCATCTTTTCCAGTCAAAGATGTGGATCTCGCCAATGGAAACGCGCGGCCGCTGAACGCTGTAGGCATCCAACAGCTGGCGGATATCCCGGTAGACCGCGTGGGCATCTGGGTGGTTATTGTCGTAGATGTGCTCCAACGTGTCGTATTCACCCATAGGCTTATGGAACGACTGCGTGGCTGTGGATTTTACCGGGTTATCGCGCAGCAAGGGGTCTTTCATAATAAAGTGCGCCACATCGATGCGGAAACCGTCTACCCCGCGTTCCAGCCAGGAGCGCAGCACGTCCAGCATGGCAGCCTTGAGCTGCGGGTTGCGCCAGTTCAGATCAGGCTGTTCTTTTAAGAAGGAGTGCAGGTAATACTGCCCGGTAAGGGCATCCCACTCCCAGGCTGGACCAGCGAAGACGCTCAGCCAGTTATTGGGAGGCGAACCGTCCGGGCGTGCATCTGCCCAAACGTACCAGTCGCGTTTGGGGCTGCTGCGTGAAGCCCGCGATTCAACGAACCAGGGATGCCGGTCGGAGGAGTGGTTGGGCACGATATCGATAATAACTTTGAGATCACGGCGGTGGGCCTGGCGGACCAGCTCATCAAAAGCTGCCAGGTCCCCGAAGATCGGATCAACGCCCGTATAGTCCATGACATCGTAGCCGAAATCAGCCATAGGAGATGGGTAGAAGGGTGACAGCCAGATGGTGTCAACGCCCAGAGTATCAGCCAGGTAATCCAGGCGGCTGGTAATGCCTGCCAGATCCCCGACGCCATCGCCGTTTGAATCCATGAAGCTGCGCGGATACACTTGATAGATCACCCCGCGCTGCCACCAGATAAATTCATCAGACATTGACATCGTCTAAGCCTTGCCTGGGATCAGATCCGAAGTCCGGGATCCAATTGCTCCAGGAACCGGTAGGATTACGATTTATGGGGTTTGCGGACCAGGTTTCGGGTACTGCAATAACAGCGCCATGGCTATACCGGTTAAAACGCCAGCCATGACGCCGGTCAGCATCACCCCGGGCAGAAGCGCCATACCTGTAGTCCATCCCACAATGCTGATGACGATCCACCAGCCAGACCAGTAAACCTCTTTGCGCAAGATAAGCCACTGCGCTACCCCGACTGTTGTACCGATAATTGGTCCTGATAGAAGTTCCATTTCAAAGGGTACCAGGACTCCCAGGATGATCGTCGATCCCAGGATCCAGCCCAGGGTCGTGGCCACGATCCACCGGGGGGAGTTACCGATCCTGTGCTGCAGGACCAACCACTGCAGGATGCCGAGGCCTATCCCAATGACCAGGAAGGCCAGGTTCGGCAGCAGAAACCTGCCCAGCACCCAGCCCAGGGCGGTTGCCATCATCCATTGGAACCACAGAGCCCAATCGAAAGACAGGGTTTTCGCTTCAGACATAAAATCTTTTAGCTTGCAATACCAACAACATCCGCACACCAGGAGTACCTAGAGTCGGTGTCAGCCGCAGATTTGGGCGCTTCAGATGCCTGAAAGCCCCGTAGAATGGATGGTTGCTGCCGATTGATTTATCTTGACTTGCTATCCTTTCACAGAACCAGCCAGCATGCCGCGCACAAAGTAGCGCTGCAAGCCAAAGAAAACTGCCAGCGGCAGGAGCATCGTGAAAAAAGCACCGGCAGTCAGCAAGTGCCAATCGCTGCCGAAGGTGCCGGTTAAGTCCGCCAACCGCTGGGTGACCACTTTAAAGGACGGGTCGGTGCCTAAGAAAGTTAGCGCCACCAGGTAGTCGTTCCAGACCCACAGGAACTGGAAAATGGCGAAGGAGGCCAGCGCCGGTACGGACAGGGGCAGCACCAGCCTGGTAAAGACGGTGAAATGCGAGGCGCCATCGATGAAAGCCGACTCCATCGTCTCGCGCGGCAGCGTGCTGATGTAGTTGAACAGCAGGTAGGTCGCCAAAGCCAGTCCGAAGCCGGTATGCGCAAGCCAGACCGCCAGAAAGGTGCCGTTCAGACCGATCGTGTTGTAGTCTCGCAGAATTGGGACCAGGGCGATTTGCAACGGGACTACCAGCAGACCGATGACTAAGATGAAAAATGTGCGCCGTCCGGGGAAATGCATCCAGGCAAAGCCATAGGCCGCAAAGGCCGCGATCAGGATGGGGATGATCGTCGATGGGATCGATACTGCCAGGCTGTTAATGAAGGCCTGGATCATGTTCTGACCCGGTACAGTTTCGGTGGTGCCGTCCGCTTTGGTGATCTCATAGCTGCTGGGGGTGAGGATCTGCTTGTAGTTATCCAGGGTGAAATTCCAGGTCACCGTCCAGATCCGCTTTTGAACTTCAATGCGCCCCAGGCGCTTGTTGCCAACCCAGGTGACCCGCGTGCTCCCATCGGGGGCTTCTACCCCTGCGCGCAGCTCTTCAAAAGTTCCCTGTGCACCTTCCACGGACATCACCCCGTCTGGGTCCAGGCCTAGCTCTTTTGGATCCACGGTGGACACCGTTTCCCACTCGCGATGGGGAAAGATATTCCACCATCCGTTAGTCTGAATATCGAATCGGTTGCGAAACGAAGAGATGAACAAACCCAGGGTTGGGATGGTCCAGATTAGGACGAGCAGAGCCAGGAGCAGATTGACCAGGATCGCATTAGATCTTGTTTGTTTGCCCATGTTAAAATGCCTCCTGTTGCCTGAACTGGCGCAGATTGTAGATCATCACCGGGATCACGGTGATCAGCAGGATGATAGCAATCGCGGAGCCTACCCCTGAGTTCCTGGCAGTGAACGACTGGCGGTAAAACTGGGTGGCGATCACATGCGTGCCAAACTGCCCGCCGGTCATCACCCAGACCACGTCGAATATCTTTAGCGTAAAAATTACGATCGTCGTCCACACCGTTATAATGGTGCCCATGATGTAGGGGATCATGATGCGGAAGAACACCTGGATTTCGGTGGCGCCGTCCACCCGTGAAGCTTCAATGATTTCTTCTGGAATGCCCTTTAATGCCGCCGAGAAAAGCACCATGGAATATCCCGTTTGCAGCCAGATGACGATCAGGATCAAGAACAGGTTGTTCCAGGGCACGATTGCGATCCATTTATCCCAGGGGTGAGGTTGGCCCCCCAAAGCGATTGTGATCGCGTTTAACAGGCCGATTTGCGGTTGCTCAATGGGGCGGACTTCATATATAAAATTCCAGATCACGCTGGCACCGACAAACGAGATCGCCATCGGCAGGAAGATCAGCGATTTGGATACGCGCTCAAATTTGCTGCGGTCGGCGAGGGTTGCCACCAGCAGACCGAATGCCACCGAAAACGTGCTGCCGAAGATGATCCACATCAGGTTGTTGCGCATGGCTTCCTGCAGAAGGCGTTCTGAGAACAGCGACACGTAGTTGCTCAAGCCAACAAAGGCATCGCTCTGCAGAGCTTCAAAGATACCAGCGCCTCGTGGGGGACCATCACGACCGAACAGGCTCAGCCAGAATGTTCGTGCCACCGGAAAAGCCAGGTACCAGAACAAGATTACCAGGGCAGGTCCAACGAAGACAAATGGCGTGAGATGCGCTTTCCACAAGTCGGGCAGGCGCTCGACGATGCCGTTGAACACCCAGTAGAGCAAGGCCACACCGCCCACACCCCAGATGATGGCGACTGTCGCCATCACCCAGCGGTCTGCTTTCGTGTCCCTCAGGAAGATGAATCCGTAGTAGATGACCAGGAAAGCCAGCAGGGGGATGACGACGGCCACAAACAGGCGTCCGACCCATGCAATGAGCTTGGTTAAAGCGCTGCCCTCTTGAGATCGTGCCGTATCAAGTTGTGTCATGAGACAGCTCCTTTGGAAGACTGCCAGTCATATTCATGACTGGCAGTCTTCATTACGAATTACACAGTTACCTAGGCCAGGAGGCGTCGATTTCAGCCAGGACGGTATCGAGGTCAGCGGCGCCGGAG
>CAZGIX010000083.1:0-17658 GCA_964525785.1 uncultured Anaerolineaceae bacterium | reverse complement strand
TTACCGAAGAGGACCGTTTTTATTCATTTGTCAAGGAACTTTGAGAAAGCCATCAATCTTTTCCGGTATTTGACACCCCATCGAAAAAAGGGTATCATCTTCTTGAACCAGGCCGGTTGGGCGATCGCGGTTCTGGCGTAAGCCAGAGTCGAGGAAAGTCCGCACTCCAAAGAGCACGGTGCCGGGCAACCCCCGGGATGGGGCAACCTATCGGATCGGGCCACAGAAACAATCCGCCCTCTATACCCCACGGGGTTGGAGGGTCAGGGTGAAAAGGTGGTGTAAGAGACCACCGGCGCCGGCAGCAATGCCGGCGGCCAGGCGACCCCCTCCGGGAGCAAGGCCAAGCAGGGACGATCTCAGCCTTCGGGCTGAGGGGAGGCTGCTCGTCTCCTGGCGGATGCCGCAGTCCTGGGTAGGCCGCACGAGGCGCGTGGAGACACGCGTCCCAGAGAGATGGTCGCCCAGGTGCAGAGCGGGGAAGACGCCCTACGTGGTGTAAACCTGCTACCTGCGCCGGACAGAATGCGGCTTATAGACCGGCCTGGTCACAGCTCCCCCCCTAAATGAAAGCGCGTTTTAGCATCGCGGTCGCTCGGAATTCAGCAGCTGCGCTGCGGCGCGGCCGAAAACCATGCGGTAAAATATCTCTTACCGATGGATCTCCTCAGTGGATTAAACACACATCCTGGCAGACGGGTTATCTCGTTCCTGTTGCTGTACGCATTAATCGTGCTGGCGCTGAGCGCGTGCACGCCTCTTACCTTGGGCGAACAGGTCCAGATCGATACAGGATTGTTCTCAATCCATCCGGAAGATGAAAATGCACCCCAGGAAACCCCGTCACCGCAGTCGCAGGACGGGTCGGCGGAATCCGGCTCTGCCGAAGCGGGGGAAGACGAACAAATACTGGTGATCGAGGAGATCATCATTGGGCTGTTACTCGTCGCAGCACTGGTGGGCATTGGCGCCAAACGGGTGGGCTTGCCTTATACAGTTGGACTGGTCATCATTGGCCTGGCATTGACCCTCATCGGTCAGGTAGAGATCCAAATCTCACCCAACTTGATCCTGGCTTTATTGCTGCCGCCGCTGATCTTCGAAGCTGCTTTTCATCTGAATATCAGTGATTTGCGCCAAAACCTGGCACCCCTCCTGCTGCTGGCGGTGCTGGGGGTAATATTGACCACCCTCATCGTGGGTGGGATTGTTGCCTGGGGTACGGGCCTATCGCTATCGGCTGCACTGGTCTTCGGCGCGCTGGTCTCGGCAACCGACCCTGTTTCAGTAGTGGCGCTCTTCCGAAGCATGGGCGTGCCAAAACGTTTGCAGATACTCCTGGAAGGCGAGAGCCTGTTGAACGACGGCACCGCCATCGTCATTTTCGACCTTGTGATTGTAGTGGCTTTGCAGGGGATTGGCACGTTCAGCCTGGCCTCCACCCTGGGCGATTTCTTGCGCGTGGCGGGAGGCGGATTGGTGGTCGGCTTCAGTTTGGGCATGCTGGCTTCCATGGTAATCAGCCGCATCGACGATTACCTGATCGAGACCACGCTGACCGCTGTACTCGCCTATGGATCTTATCTGATTGCTGAGCACCTGCTAGGCGTCAGCGGCGTGCTGGCAGTGGTGGCAGCCGGGTTGGTAAACGGCAATATCGGCCCGCACGGCATGTCGCCCACCACGCGCATCGTGGTGATCAACTTCTGGGAGTTTGCTGCCTTCCTGGCTAACTCCTTCATCTTTTTACTGATCGGGCTGCGCATTGACTTGAACGACCTGTTCCAGGCCTGGTATCTGGTGGTCTGGGCTGTGGCGGCGGTGTTAATCGCCCGCGCCATCAGTGTTTACGGGATCACAGCCATGACGGGCGACATTCCCCACAAATGGAAGCACGTCTTGTTCTGGGGCGGCTTGCGGGGTGCAATCTCGCTGGCGCTTGCCCTTAGCCTGCCATCGGCCCTGAAAGAGACAGGTCAGCTGCAGTTCATGGCCTTCGGGGTTGTGCTGTTCACGCTGTTAGTGCAGGGATTTAGCATGGCGCGTCTGGTGCGGAGGCTGGGGCTGGTAGAACGCAGCGAGATGCAGGACGAATATGAACGCCGCCATGCACGTGCAGTCGCCAACCGGGCATCTTACGAGCACCTGGAACGGCGATACCGCCAGGGGCTGCTCTCTGATCATACATGGAAGAGCCTGTCTCCGTATCTGAGCGAGCACAACCGCCGCCTGGTAGAGGCTGTGAAGGAGGTAATGACCTCTGACCCCAGTGTGGAGGCCGAAGAGCTGGACACTGCTCGCCGGGAAGCCTTGCGCGCCCAACGCAGCGCAATTACCGCCCTTCGCCGAGATCGGGTGATATCAGACGATAATTACGCCATCCTGGTGAGCGAGGTCGACGCAGCCCTGGCAGAAGCCAGTGTCGGCTGGCCAGAACTGCTTGGCAGTCGTGACGCGAACCGTGGGAACATCGACCGGCTGATGGCAATTGTCATTCAGTACGACGATCTGGAAAATGCCTTCAGCGCCCTCACCAAGCTGGGCTTCAGCCTCACCCGCCTGCCCAGCAGCGGCGGTTTCCTGCGCAGGCGCAATACGACTTTGCTGGTAGGTCTCGAACATGGGCACGAACGCGCTGCCGTGCATGCTTTAGAAACCAGCTGCCGCCAGCGGGTCATCTACCTGTCTACCCCTCTCGAAGGCATGCCGGTCTCCGCGGCAGAGCCTATCCCGGTTACAATCGGCGGAGCGACAATCTTTACCTTCGAGATCGAGCGATACGAAGCGTTTTAACGATCCTACGAAACCACCACCGGCATCTCAAGAAATTCACCATAGCGTTTGAATGCCGCGGCGACGGCCTGTTTTTCGGATGCGGTTAAGCGGCTGAAAAGTTTGGTCTCGACGATCGCCCTGGTATTCTTGAGCGTGCGCCTCCAGGTACCGGCAATCTGACCATCGAGCACGATGATATAGCTGAGGGCGTTGCCCATGGCAATCAGCGCCGGACCGAACTCAGCTTCCCCTATGGCGCTGCGATCTTTATAGCTCGAAATATACTCATCACATATGGAAAGCAGGTGAGCGGTTGGATGATGACCGCTTTTTTCCTGCTCAAGATCAGGCAGCCAGTACGTTTGACCATCTACCACAGCTTCCTGCAGCAAGGTCTTGACATTTTCCAGGCCTTGCCTGGCATCTGATACCGCCAACCCTGACCACTTCGCAAAATCGTAATCCGTGGCTGACCCGCGGCTCAAAAAGTAGCGCTGGGCCAGCTCAGCCAAGGCCTGGTCGCGCGGCAGGGTCCTGGCTCCCGGGGCGCGTTCTTCCAAGAGGGCATACGTGAACTGCCTCCCTCGCCTGGCGCCGCTGCAAATCAGTCCCTCCAGCTCGGCGCACATCATTATATATGCCAGGCGGGTTCCATTGTCGACGGCAATACCCGACCCTTGAAGTCGGTCGCGCAGCTCATCGCGTGTAAGCTGCACACCTCCTTGCAATGCACCAGCTATCACATCGAGGCTGCGTTTTATCGTGGCAGCATCCAATCCCACCCTGCGGATCATATAAGCGCTGACCGCATAGACGCGCGGCGCGGTGAGCGCCAGCATCCAACGGATATCAGCCGGCGTCACAAAATGCCAGGTGGGCCGCATTACGTGCGTGCGCAGGATAGATCTATCCGCAAAGGCTTTGTCCAGGCTGCTGTCCGTTGCGGCTTGCATCCGCAGGCTTAATGCCCATTTGGCCCCGGCATAATCTTGAGCCTGGACAGCGACCAGCCAGTCGACCACCTCGGCTGCCGTGCCGAATGCGGGTCCAGTCAGGCGTTGGTTGCGGAGGCGCAGTTGTGCGATATCGATAGGCTTCATAATGTTGATGACGTGGGATATTTAGACCAGCCCAAAAATATCCACCAATTGTATCCGAAATACTGTCCAACTGAGGAATGTCGTGCTTCGGAAGGTCTATCTCAGGTATAAGTGCAACAATGACATATGGAAAACTGGTAGTATAATTTTCAGGACCAATAATCTAGATAATTATCTTAATATTTACCGATATCCACTCGCAGAAACGCATGCCCTTATTATCTAACCGAAAATTGAATTTTATTTGTGGTGTGTGCGGCGGCGTAGCCGCCGCACACACCACAAAAATAATCTCCGGATAGGTGTTTATCGTAATTCCCCCCGTTGGAGAATGCCTCAATGACCGCCAGCCCTACTATGCAGCGCTACGCTGCCGAGATTTATCGATTGCAGCAAGATCACGAACTGGTATCCCTATCGCAATTGAGCTACGAGATGAATGCCTCGACGCAGGCAATTGCCACCATGGTCAAACGCCTGAGCAAAACCGGCTACCTGGTGCATGAGCCCTATCGCGGTGTGCGCCTCACCCCCAGCGGCGAAAAGCTAGCCATGCCCGCCCTGCGCCGCCACCGCCTGACGGAGAGCTTTCTCGTGAAGGTGATGGGATACGATTGGGCATCTGCCCATGAGCTGTCGGACGTACTGGAGAAAGGGTTGAACCACGAGCTCGAAGACCGGGTCTTTGAGCTGGCGGGCCGCCCTACCCGTTGTCCACATGGTGAGCCAATCCCGTCTAAAGATGGCGTCATGCCACAAGTCCGAGATGAGCCTTTGGTGAATGTCCCCTCGGGGTCCGATTGCATCGTCAGCCGCGTGCGCACCCATGATCCCGAGAAACTGCGCTACATCGCCGAGCTGGGCCTGATCCCGGGCGTTCCATTCCACCTGATCAGCTGCGCCCCATTTCAAGGTCCGCTGCGCCTGCAGATAGCGCCGCACAATCATTTTCTTGGGTATGAGCTGTCTGCGTCCATCTGGGTGGAAGTGAAGAAGGTGGGGATGGGCAACAAGCTGCCTCCATTATCCCTATCGCCAGGATAAATCTATCCTGAAATTCAAGGCTGCGGCGGTGTCAAATTCGCCGGCTCCAACATGGCATAAAATACCCGCCGGTTCAATTCAAAGGCAAAGATCGCCTCATTCACAACCTCCTGCGCAGTGTTATCATCCAGGGCCAAACCATCCAGCCGGGCGCGGTACTCTTCCTTGAATGCTTTGTGATCGGCAATGTGGGGGAATTCGTAAAAGGCTTGCCCCTGCCCAGAGGGCAGATCGAATGTCTTCGCCACGACACGTTTGAGCACCTGCCCACCAGACAGGTCGCCCAGATAACGGGTGTAATGATGGGCAACCAGACCTTCTACCCAGGTCTGCGAAAGCATCAAAATTCGCTGGACATACTCTTCCGTGGCCGCAAGGGGCTGGACATCGCGCCAAGCAGCATCCCCGTAGAAAAAGTCTAGGTCCCTCTCCAGGGCAGCGGTGCGGTACAAGGCAGGGAAGTAAAGAAGCGAATATATCCGGTGTGACCGGTGCAACTCCTGGCTTTTTTCCAGGGCGGAATAAATGGAGTACAACTGCACCAAAAACTCCCGATAGGAGGCGAGCGATAAATTGCCCTTGAAGAAATCCCGAATGAAGGGTGTGTTTTCAGCTAGGCGGTGAGACTCCTGAGTGCCGTGGCGTAAACGGGCGGAAAGAGGGGTTTCCATCATGCAGCTCCTTTGACCGTACAATACTTGATAATATCTATCCGATTAAGACGCCCTCAGTATACCGATAATCCCGGTAACAATCCAGCAGGGCGGTTTAAACACGAACTACATTCGATTTATATTCATTTACAACCTTGTTGAATATTTTCCACCCTTGATCGAAGGCATTGGCGGGGAACCAGATACCCAGGGAACGACATGCCGGAAAAGCGGCGTTTATTCACATAAAAGTTGTGACATTTATCCATTTCGCCAATGCCCGCCATCTGAAATAATAAGGTACGCCATACAATTATTATAAGGATACCCTTATGACCCTCCCGCGGATGAGCGAAAGCACAGAGATGTATTTGAAGGCACTGGCTGAACTGGGCAACCACGATATGGTGGCGGTTGGCCGCCTGGCAGAGCGCCTGGGTGTAACACCGGTTTCGGCAAATGAGATGGTGCGGCGGTTGGACGAGCAAGGTTTTGTCAAGCACATTCCCTATAAAGGCGTGGCGCTGACCGTAAGGGGACACGAAATGGCAGGCAAGGTGCTGCGCAGCCAGCGATTGTGGGAATGTTTCCTGTACGACCATCTAAAAATTGACTGGGCCAAGATCTATGAATTTGCCTGCTCGCTGGAGCATGCCACCGCTCCCGAAGTGGCAGAGGCTCTGGCAGTCTTTTTGGACAACCCGCATACCTGTCCGCGCGGCAATCCGATCCCCGCGGCAGATGGATCGTTCACCCCGCTGGATGGAATACCGTTGAGCACGGCGCCAGTCGGCGAAACGGTACGCGTGCTCGCCATTACCGCTACGGCAACCGATGTGCTCAAGCACCTGCAGGAGCGGGACATTTTGCCCGGGCAAGAGCTGACCGTCATGGAAGCCGCCCCCCTCCAAGGTCCCCTTACATTGCGCGTGATCCCCGCCGGGAAAAATGGACGGGATGTAGCACTCGGGTTAGCCCTGGCTGAGTTTGTGATCGTGAAAGCCGCGTCCGGCGGATAAGGAGTCCCACAAATGCCTGCCGCCATCCAGCTTCATTTATTGCAACCAGGCCAACGCGCGATTATATACCGCATCAATGGAGCCAGCGCCCTGCGCCGGCGCTTCGTGGAGATGGGTATCGTCAGGGGAGAAACCATCCTCATCGAACGCAGCGCTCCGTTGGGCGATCCCATAGAATACTTCATCAAAGGCTACCATCTGGCATTACGGAAAGAGGAAGCCGCCCAGATCGAAGTCACCCTGCTCGGAGGTGATAATGGCTGATATGACCATCGCCTTGGGAGGCAACCCGAATGCCGGCAAAACCACGATTTTCAACGCGCTGACGGGGCTGCACCAACACACAGGCAACTGGCCTGGCAAGACCGTAGAAAGAAAAGAGGGCCAGATCGAATACGGCAGGTTGAAGATCAATATCGTGGACCTGCCTGGGACTTACAGCCTGACAGCTTACTCCCCCGAAGAGATCATCGCCCGCGACTATATCATCGAAGAGCGCCCGGATGTGGTCATCAATGTGGTCGATGCTACCAACCTGGAACGGAACCTGTATTTAACCGTCCAGATATTAGAGCTGGATGTAGCCGTGGTGATGGCGCTCAACATGGCCGATGACCTGCAAAAAACAGGCGCAAAGATCAACATCGAGCGGCTCTCACAATACCTCGGCGGGATTCCCATCGTTTCTACAACAGCAAATAAAGGCCAGGGCATTCAAGACTTGATCGCCACCGCCGTGCGCTCCGCCAGGAGGCATTAATGGATCCCACCTTTTTCCGACTCGATTACGGCAGCAAGCTCGAGCGCGAGATTGCACGGATCTGTAAATCCTTTGACGATAACAAATTCGACCCGAAGCGTTATCCCAAACGCTGGCTGGCAATAAAATTGCTGGAAGCTGACGCCGAAATTCTGAAGCGCGTCCAGGGCATGCCGAACGGCGAGGCGATCATTGCTGACGCCCGGCAGGGCACCGAAAAATTGAGGTCTATACTCGGTGATGACGTCGATCTGCTCACGGCGGACAAACGCTATGGATACATCAATGGTGTGGTGCGGCAGTCGCTCCAGCGTCCCTTGGTGGACCGCCTCACCCTGACGGATCGTATCGATGATATCGTCACCCACAGGTGGTTGGGTCTGCCGATCTTCTTTTCGGTGATGTACGTCGTCTTCCGTCTGGTGATCGACGTATCTGCCCCATTCCTGGATTGGACCGACGCAGTGATCAACGGTCCGATCGCAGGCTGGCTTTCATCCCTGCTCGAATTATTACAGGCACCATCCTGGCTGGACTCTCTCGTCATCGATGGGATCGTGTCAGGCGTTGGCGGTGTGCTGGTCTTCGTCCCCGGGCTGCTGATCCTATACTTCTTCCTGGCCTTGCTCGAAGACTCCGGCTATATGTCCCGGGCGGCTTTTGTGATGGACCGCTTCATGCGCGTGGTTGGTCTGCACGGCAAATCCTTCATCCCCATGATCCTGGGCTTCGGGTGCGCCGTGCCCGCCATCTATGCCACGCGCACCATCGCCAGCCGCCGCGACCGTATCCTCACCGCCCTGCTTGTACCGCTGATGTCCTGTTCGGCGCGCCTGCCGGTATATGTGGTCTTCGGACTGGCATTCTTCGGCGCACGGGCTGGGACGGTCATCTGGTCTATGTATGCATTAGGGATCGTGGTCGCCATGCTGGCAGGGATGATCTTCACCCGCACCCTGCTCAAGCCAGATGTATCATCCGCCTTCGTGCTCGAGCTGCCCCCTTATCGCCAGCCGGCGCTCAAGAGCGTACTCATCCACATGTGGGAGAACACGCGCGAATTCGTGCGTAAAGCCGGGACGACTATCCTGAGTGCCGCCGTGGTCATGTGGCTGCTGCTCAACCTGCCCTGGGGAGTCAGCAACCAACGCGATTCATATTTTGGCAAAGCCAGCAGCACAATCGCGCCGGTATTTAGCCCACTCGGATTTGGGAACTGGGAGACCGGAGGAGCGCTGGTCACCGGGTTCATGGCCAAGGAGGTCGTCGTCAGCACCATGAGTCAGATCTACCTGGGCAGCGGGGAGAGGGAAGCTGTCGAATCCGTTTCCACCGGCGAGGAGCTGCTCGGCATCGGTCGCGGCTTCCTGGAGGCCGCTGTCAGCTCGGGCAGGATTTTGTTGAGCATCGTCCCTGGTGTGGATCTGGTAGGCGAAAGCTCAGAAACTGAGGATACTGCCCTCAGCCTCAGCCTGCGAGATCGTTTCACACCCTTAAGCGCCGTGGCGCTGCTGGTGTTCGTCCTGCTCTATGTACCTTGTGTGGCTACGCTTGGTGCCATCAAGCACGAGTTCGGCAGATCATGGGCGGTGACTTCGGCAGTCTATCAAACCGCCGTGGCATGGGTGGCAGCCTTTATCGTCTATCAAGGCGGAAGGCTACTGGGATTGGGGTAAGCGCTCCATGCTGGCATCCCTGATCGATTTGCTGGAAGCGCACAAAAATGGCTTGAGCCTGGCTGAGATCAGCCGCAAGCTGGAGGCTCAGCCATCGGCTGTGCTGTCTATGATCGACCTGCTGGTCAAAAAGGGCAGGCTGGTCGAGATCGGACCGGATGGGAAATACTGCGCCGGCTGTGGGCTGCAGTCTGACTGTTCTCTGCTGGCGGCACGCGGGAAAAGGTACGCGGTCGCATCAAGATTTCCGGTCACCACGGCATGAGAGCATTCATCCCATAACGGCGCTCTCTTTTGATCGGATGTGGTTCCCCTGTATTTAAACAGCAGCTTTTACTGTTGACGATAGACTCGCATTTATTCTGTGGTTTGTCCACTAATGGGACGCCCAACTACAAGGACCTCCCGAAGCTCACCTTCCAGTTCAAGGAATTTCTGGTCCGCTTCGGCCCCAAGCGCATCGACTGTTTTGCTAAAAAAACAGCGCACTGCGGCGGCGGCTGTGATATCAAATATCTCGGCGTCCGAAAAACCATGCTCTCGCAGTTCGTCAATATCCTTTTGGGTGATTGCCGTTGTATCCCTCACAACCTGTTCAGCGTAGGCTATCATCACCACTTCAGCCGGGGTTAAATCCGCTGAACGATAGTCCTTGGCGATTGCGATCAATTGTTCGGGGGTATAAAACTCCTTAAGCAGAACGGAACTATGAGCCAGCGAACAATAAGAGCTCTTCAGGACGCGGGCTGCCGCCAGGGTAACCAGCTCATAGCGCCGCGGATCCATATTACCACGGATGCTCCCCAACAGATTCCCCCAGGCATCCATTACTTGAGGCCGGTGGCTGAAAACCCGGGAATAATTGGGAATATAACCTTTCGATTCCAGGTCTTCTGCATACATTTGTTTCACTTCAGGGGAGGCTTCGTCTTCTGGAATGGTGGTAATGAATGCCATAAGTTTCTCCTTGATGGGTGGTGAAATTAAGCGGGCTGCAAATAGCCGCGAACGGCCCTACACGATAGCAGGTATGTGCCCTTTTCACCGGGCACTTGTATAGGGAAAAACGAGATGCTCGCTCAGAAGTCGAATTGGGGCCAGCGGAACACGAGAATAGCCACCAGGATGGCGACGTCAATCAGAATGCCTACAGCTCCCTTGTTCGGCAACTGCTGCAAACGACCATCCCAGAAGAGGAGGTAGAGAATCCCAGAAAACACAGCCGATGCGATGACTGCCGTACGCCACCAGGATTGGCTGAAGAAGATCCCAGCGCCACCGATCACAAAGCCTGCGGCTGCAAGGACACAGAAGATGCCGGCCAGCGTGCGGGTGCCACCCTCCCCGAGCAGCTTCGAAAAAACCCACGAATTGTCAGGCCAGACCATGCCCGGCTGCAGCTCGAACCGCCTGGCGCTCTGCCCGAGATAGAGCAGATGGACGAGACCGTGCAACACAAGAAATACTCCGGCGATGACTCTGATCATGCTGATCCTCCCTTCCAAACAGGAACGTGCGGAACTGGATTGTGGAGAATTTCAAACAGTATAAAGGCAATCTCCACTCAATTCAAGGGGAACCTCGGGTCATCTTCCACCTTGTGATAAACTTTACAATAGATCAAGGAGCGTCACAATGATCCTGCTCAATCCCCATTCCCACAGCCGTTATTATCCGGACGAACGCTCGCGCCAGATCATGCTCCAAACTATTAAATTCTTCGAGCGCAAGGGCAAACACCGGATTAAAGAAGATGACCGCAACCGCGCCTGGTACGGCGACTTTCTGGAGTTCCAAAAAAATGAGCACCTGTTTGCCACCCTGCTCACCCCCTCAGCCTATGGCTTCGATGCTGACTGCCGCTGGGATTCCTGGCGCAACTGTGAGTTCAACGAGATATTGGGTTTTTACGGGCTGGCCTATTGGTACACCTGGCAGGTGAGCATCCTGGGCCTGGGTCCGGTATGGATGAGTCAAAACGAAACCCTGAAGCGGCAGGCGGCTGAGATGCTGCACCAGGGGCACGTATTCGCTTTCGGCCTATCCGAAAGGGCGCATGGTGCCGATATCTACGCCACCGAGATGAGCCTCACCCCCCAGCCCGATGGGACCTACCTGGCGAATGGCGAGAAGTATTACATTGGCAATGCCAACCTGGCTCCGATGGTGTCCACCTTTGGCAAGATCGCCGGGACAGGCGAGTACGTGTTCTTCAGCGCCGACTACCGCCGCCCAAGCTATCAGCTGCTGCAGAACGTGACCGCCAGCCAGAATTACGTCGCCCAATACGCTCTGTGCAACTATCCGGTCACGGAGGCGGAAATCCAATCCCGGGGAGAAGAAGCCTGGAACTCGGCGCTCAATACGGTCAATGTGGGCAAGTACAACCTGGGCTGGGCGTCGATCGGCATTTGCACCCATGCGTTCTATGAAGCCATACGCCACGCTGCCAACCGCCGCCTGTACAGCATGTATGTGACCGACTTCAGCCATGTACGCCAGATGTTCACCGATGCCTATGCCCGCCTGGCTGCGATGAAGCTGTTCACCTTGCGGGCGGCGGATTACCAGCGCTCAGCTTCCCCAACCGACCGGCGCTACCTGCTATACAATCCCATGGTCAAGATGAAGGTCACCACACAGGGTGAAGAGGTGATCAACCTGTTGTGGGATGTGATCGCGGCCAAAGGTTTCGAAAAAGACACCTACTTCGAGATGGCTGCCCGCGACATCCGTGCCCTGCCAAAGCTGGAAGGCACCGTGCATGTCAACATTGCCCTGATCGTCAAGTTCATGCCCAATTATTTCTTCAACCCGGGGGTCTACCCGCCTGTCCCGCGACGCGATGACCCGCAAGACGATGTTTTCCTGTGGAACCAGGGACCAGCGCGCGGCCTGGGACAGATCCGCTTCAACGATCTCCACACCGCATTTGAAGGCTTCGACCTGCCGAATGTGAACATCTTCGCCGAGCAAGCCTCCACCTTACGGGAATTCCTGGCAACCGCCACCCCGGATGAAAAACAGCAAAAAGATGTCGATTTCCTGCTGGCGCTCGGTGAGCTGTTTGCACTGGTCGTTTACGCGCAGCTGATCCTGGAAAACGCCCGCATTTATGCGGAAGATGTCGGTGACGACCTGCTAGAGCAGATCTTCAACTGCCTGGTGCGCGACTTCTCAAAGCACGCCCTGCAGCTATACTCGAAACCCAGCACCTCGAGCCGGCAGATGGAACTTTGCCTGCGCATGCTGTGCAAGCCCGTGGTGGATGAAGAGCGCGCCGGGCGAATTTGGAAGCAGGTGTACGCTTTGAAGGATGCCTACGAGTTATTATGACCTAAATAATCCTCAGGTCGTGTAGGTGTCTCGTCAGGCAGGTGTTTTTCGACCACAGTGGAGAGGCTAGCGAGCTGTTCTTCCAGATTCTTAATATCCTTCTCGGCTGCTTCAGCCTTTTGTTGGTAGGTATTGCGCTCGGCTTCCAGGGTGACCAGCTTCTTTTTCTGGCTGGAGGTGTTCCATTTGCCGCGCACCAAACCGGGCAGTGAAGCCAGGAGGCTGATCAACACCCCAGCCGCCAGCGTGATCAACAGCACCAGGGCAAGCGAGCCCTCGAAATCCCAGAATAAGAAGGATACGGTAACTACAGCCAGGTTTTGCAGAGCGAAAAGTACTGCAAAAATGGCGATTACCAGCGCAATGATAATTAGTATCTGCATAAGTGGACCCTCCCCTGATTTTTGATTAATAATAACTTCTTCAACAAGGCGTCAACCTCGTGTTTTCGGGGTATACCCTTTACTGCTCCCAACCCGGTAGTCGACAGAGCGGCTGCAGCATTGGCGAATTTTCCGCATTCTTCTAAAGAGCAGCCCCGCAAATAAGCAGTTACAAAAGCCGCATCGAATGTATCCCCTGCCCCGGTCGCATCGAGGACATTTACGATAAATGGAGGGATGCGGATACATGTGCCGGAAGTAGATATTAGAGCTCCGTCTCCACCCATTTTAACTGCGACAACACGCGGACCTTTTTCAAGCAGCTTTGCAGCGATTTCCTCGGGCTCTGATTTTCCGGTGAGAATGCTTGCGTCTTCGATACTCAGGAGGACGAAGTCGGCCAATCCAATGGTTTCATTGACGATCGCGCAAGCCCTTCCTTTGCTCCAGAGTTTAAGCCGGATGTTTGGATCATAGGAGACTAACACCCCAGCATCACGAGCGATATCTATAGCATAGAATACCGCATCACATGCAGAGTTACTGATACCCTGGCTGATTCCCGAGGCATGGAATATCTTCGCACCGGCGATATATTCACTTGGCACATCCGCCGGCGCGATGCGGCTGGCTGCAGATCCACTGCGATAATAGGTAAATGAATGCGTCTCCGATTGCCTGGAGACAAAATATATCCCGGTTTGGGCATGTTCATCTCGAATGACAAATCTCGTATCAACCCCTTCACGGTGCCATAAATCTAACAGAATTTGACCGAAATCATCATCACCCAATCGACAGATGTATCCAGCACTTCCGCCCAAGCGGCTGGCGGCAATGGCGAAATTTGATGTGTCGCCTCCCCATCCAACCTCATATGTTTCGACGTCCCGCAGCGAACCGGGATGCGAGGCATTAAATTCCAGCAAAGGTTCCCCTAAGGTAACTATCTCTGGGCCCATGATTTCCACTCCAGTTTCTATGGGAACATGATAACGCCTCTACCTGCTTGACCTGCCTCAAGATCATTAAATGCCCGTTGTGCATCAGCAAGTGGGTACCTCTGGCTGACCAGTGGATCCAGGTCCAGCAAGCCGTCCCTGTACAACTCGATGATTTTTGGTAGATCAATCAACGGATTACTCGAGCCGACGAAAGATCCCATGAGCTTCTTTTCTTGAAAAATCAATGGACCGATGGGTATGGAAATTTCAATCTTGGCGGCATACATCCCGGCAACTACTATCGTACCGCGGGGACGAGCCGCCATGATTGCTTGTGGGACGGTAATAACGGAGCCAACACTATCGAAGACATAGGATGGCCCTTTTCCTGGAATCATTTTCAGGCGATCAACTACATCCCCTTGAGATGCATTAATAATCTCGGTAGCGCCCATCTTACGAGCCAGATCGAGCTTTGCCGGGACCACATCTACTGCAACGAGCGGATTGCAACCAGCCAGCTTACATCCCAACAGCATACTCAACCCAACCCCCCCACAACCGATCACTGCCGCCGAGCTGCCAGGTTTGATCTGGGCAGTATTTACCACCGCGCCGAAGCCTGTGACGACAGCGCAGCCAACAATGGCTGCGATCTCGAAGGGTACATCCTCCGGTACAACCACCGCACTGGCTTCGTCGATGACAATATACTCAGCCATCGTTGCCGAGCTGAGATAATGCTTGAGCTGTATTCCATCCAGCGTACGGAGACGAGAGGTGCCATCTGGCAGATATCCTTTCAGGGTGGTATCCGCCAGTCTTTCGCACTGGTTTGGGTAGCCCTGGAGACAAGGCCCGCAGTTGCGGCAGGCAGGGATCCAATTCACCAGGATACGGTCGCCGGGTTTGATCCTTTTGACGTCTGCTCCCACTTGCTCCACGATCCCTGAGCCCTCGTGACCGATAACCAAAGGCGGTTGGGCACGAAGCTCACCCCGCAGGGTATGCAGATCTGAATGACATACCCCAGCAGCATGCATCCTTACCAAGATCTCGGTCGATTTGGGCGGATCAAGCGATATTGTCTCGACGGACAGGCTTCCTACTTCACGTACAACGACGGCTTTTGTTTGCACGGACGACCCCTCCTCGTTAGCTATGATGCACTCATTCTATCGGCTTTGCAGGATCTTTAAACTGAGTTCGAAAGCTATGTTACCACCAACGGCAGCACCTAACCAAACCGTAGTGCTGCCTATTTGCCCATCTCCTCGACCAGATTGGCGGAAATTGATCGTCATTGGTGAGGCAGCGGCACATCTGCCTGGTGATCTCCGTATGTACCCGCCAGAAACATAACGAAGCCTTTATAACTCTCGCGAGGGGTCCGGTCTGACCTCAACTCAGGGTTATTCGGGCACAGGCAGCCTGGCGTGATATAAAGCTCGCTCGAAATACCCCCCCTCCAATGACAGACCTTCGTAGCCCTTGGTCAGTAATTCCTTTATTAAGGGAGTCATCTGGCGCGCATAATGAACCATACACGTTTCGGGATGAATACCTGGCCATGAATAGCAGGAGACCGTAGTTCTGCGATGCTCAGACGGAACTGTTGCCGGAACAGTGGCATCCCATTCAACATCGGTTGGCTTGAATACATACTTATCCAGATTGCCTTGAGGTATTCCTTCGATCCCCCTGACCACTGGCGGCTCATGGTCCAGCAAGTACGGATCAACAGCCAGGTCAGCAATAATCGCTTCCGGAGGTAGACAGGCCAGCCAGTCATTGGGTATGACCGGCAGGCCAGGATTACGGCGTTGTGTTGCGTCTACGAGCACATCCGCCTGCTGCAACAAAGCTTCCATAGCCAGGCGATTGGTGGTAAGGTTGCGCCCAACGCTGAGGGCAATCGATCCCAATCCATTACACTCGATTTGACGGGTATTCCGTTCAATATTACCCAGCTTTGTGGCCGCTTCCACAGCATGTTTGCCGATCATACCACTCCCGAGAATCAAGACATAAAACGGCCTGCCATTGTCGCGCTGCAAGCCTGGCAAGACTATCTCCAGTAAGTCAAAGGCAACCTCCAGGCCGTTCCACGCCACAGCGCGCATATTCTCGACAAGCCGCAAATTGTTATCATCGACAATACTGTCCAGGGAGATCGAGTGGATACCCAATTCATTGAGTTTTTTCACCCTCTGTGGGCGAGTAGGATAGTGAAGCATCGAAACCAGACATGCGCCTCGGTTTAGTAACTCGAACTCCTCGCTGTTGGGTGAACGCAGCATGATCACATAGTCTTTTTGAAAGGCTTCTTTTTGCTCTACCTGGAAAACCTTCGGATTGCCCTGGCGATAATCGTCAAAACTATAACCCAGACGACTGCCATAGCCTTCGGAAAGGTAAACTTCAGCATAGCGGGTCAGCATTTGGATGAAATCTGGTGGGAAAACGCGTTTCTCTCCGGGTTCTTTACGCATCCGCGGAAATCCCACTGTAGTATGGTTTTTCAACGTTTGTCTCCCTTCTCTGCTGTATTCTTGAAATGAGATAGCATCGCACGCCCAATCGCGCGCTGGAAAAAGCTCCCTTGCGGGTCGATATTTTTGACCCCCTGGCGCTTTGCAATTTCATGCATCAGCGGAGTCAGTTGCTTTCCATAGAGCTCCATGCATTCCTTAGGATAAATCCCTGGCCAGGAATAGCAAGAGACTGCCAGCCGCCTTTCTTTCGTCGGAATACAAGAAGGGATCACTTCGTATGCAGGATCATCAGGCATGAAAACATATTGATCCAGATTCCCCTGCGGGATCCCCTCAATCCCTTTCACCGAGTTAAGCTCCCCGTCGCAGTCATACGGGTCCACAGATAGATCCAACAGCACGGCGTGCGGACGCATCGGGCCGATCCACTCGTTCTGGATAACTGGCTTTGTTGCATCCGGCCGTTGAGTGGCATCGACCAGGATATCCGTATACTTCAAGATCTGCTGCGTGATGGCCGGATGATTTGTCAAATCGTGATCTACAGCAGTAACCTGTACACCGGTAGCTCCGATGCTGGCCATATGATGCCAGGTGTTTACATTCCCATAACGAATTGCAGCCTGGATAGCCAACATTCCCACCGCGCCAGCACCGAGCACAGTTACTTTGACTGGCAAACGATTTGGATCTTCCAGACCAGGCGGAGGATAATGCTCTTTCAATACTCTAAAGGCTACCTCGACACCATTCCAGGCAACCGCCCGCAGGTTCTCGATGAGACGTCGACCAACATCATCTTTTATAGAATCCAGGGATATCGCCTCAAGTCCGATTTCGGTTAAGAGTGCTACCCGGCGCGGTCGCGTTGGAAAGTGCAGCATCGAGATCAGACATGTGCCCGGCTGCATGGTAGCAACCACGGAATCCCCCGGATAGCGCAGCACAAGTACTATGTCTTTCTGAAGTGTCTCTTCGTACGTCGTGAAATGGGCAGTTGGGGCCAAAGCCAGGTAATCGACATCCTGGTAACCCATCCCCGCGCCGTAGCCTTGCTCCAGGAAAATCTCAAATCCATAATGGTACAGGCGCTGGACAAACTCAGGTAGGAAATCCCTTTTCTCCCTCGTTTCCAGGTGCATCCTTGGCAGACCAATGGACAGGTTAGATTTCATAAACTCATTCCGAAAGTCTTGGATTGTACAATTCGTTCGATATGATAGATAGATTTTACACCAGTTCAGATGTGTGGGTGAAGCTGCGGACGCCATCCTGGTAGAAATTCAAAAGGGTTATTCAGATGTCCCTTGCGGAAAAACGCCGGGCAAACACGAACCGCCTCCGAGTTTACAAGAGGCGGTTATTTATAGAGCTGATTATGGCACTATTCACCTGACAGTTTGAAGCGTCGGAAATTTTGTACACGGATGGCTTTACTGAAAAAACAGCACCTTAACAACTGAAGCATGTAAT
>CAZGIX010000082.1:0-17793 GCA_964525785.1 uncultured Anaerolineaceae bacterium | reverse complement strand
GCATGTCCGGTGGTGTGAGAGGGGGCGGTTAGTCCCCGCCCCCTACTCGATTATAAACTAGACTATAATTACCTTATAAATCTCATATTTACCAGCCCAATCGAGAGGCTTCCCCTCTACTCAACTCTGTCTCCCTTTTGGTAGGGCTACCATGTAGACATGAACTCCAGACACAGAGGGGTCCAATGGTTGAGCTACTGCGAACAAAGCTATTTATCCCCCGTCCTCGGCCAAATCTGGTTTCACGTCCGCGATTAATCGAGCGTCTGAACGCAGGGCTTGAAAAGAAGCTCACGCTGATCGCCGCACCTGCTGGGTATGGTAAAACCACATTGCTGAGCGAATGGATCCCCACAAGCCCGCACTGCGTCACCTGGCTCTCGCTCGACGAAGGCGATAACGATCCAACCCAGTTTTGGACTTACTTTTCCACATCTTTGCAGCAACTGCGCCCAGATCTCGGGGCTGCAGGGTTGGCCCTTCTACAATCACCCCAGGGCCCCCCAATACAATCCATCCTGACGGGATTGATCAATGATCTTAGCGCCTTCCCGGACACCTTCGCTACGGTGCTCGACGATTACCATGTGATTGACTCCCAACCCATCCACGAAGCGCTGGCCTATTTAATCGATCATTTGCCGGTTAATATGAATCTGGTTATTACAACGCGCATTGACCCGCCACTACCGTTGGCGCGCTTGCGCGCTCGGGACCAGCTGATCGAAATCCGTGCCAACGACCTGCGCTTTACTGCCGATGAAGCAGCCGCGTTTCTTAATCGGGTGATGAAGCTGAATCTGTCAGTGGAAGAAATCACCGTATTGGAGACACGCACTGAAGGCTGGATTGCTGGTCTGCAAATTGCTGGGCTTTCCCTTCAGGGTCGCGACGATATTTCTAGATTCATTCAAACCTTCTCTGGTAGCCACCGACATATCCTTGGGTATCTGGCTGAAGAAGTGCTCAATCAGCAACCCGAGGACGCTCTGCAATTTCTGGTGCAGACTTCCATACTTAATCGTTTATGTGGGCCGCTGTGCGATGCAGTTACAGGAGATCCGAGCGGGCAGGTGACACTTGAGAAGCTCGATCTTGCCAACCTGTTCATCACACCGCTGGATAACGAGGGCAGGTGGTTTCGCTACCATCATCTTTTCGCTGAGGTGCTTCAAGCTCGACTGACTCGAACCAGGCGTGACTACGTACACGAGCTACATCGCCGGGCCAGCAACTGGTTTGCTGACCAGGAGATGTTAGATGATGCATTACATCATGCCCTTTCTGGCGCCGACTATGAACAGGCTGCTGGTTTGATTGAACGTGTAGCTGGAAAAATGTTACGCAAGGGTATGGCCGCATCCCTGATCCGGTGGCTGGATGCCGTACCCGACCAGACGATTCGGGCCCATCCGCGGTTATGTCTTGCTCGCGGCTGGACCTATTTGTGGGGACCGGTATTCAGTCTGGAGACCGCTGAGGAATGGATACAACTTGCGTCCAAGGAGACAGCCCCAGGTTCGATGCCTGGACCTGACCTTGAAGGAGAAATTTTCGCCATCAAGGCCTTGATCGCTACAATTCGGGTTGATCTGGATCTCAGTCGAAAGCTCGCCCGCCATGCCCTGGATCATCTACCAACCGACAGTCCCTGGCTGGGTGTGACCACCTTTTGTCTGGGCTCTGCACTTTTTGCTGCCGGCGAATTTTTAGCCGCAACGCCCGTCCTGACAGAAGCCTTGCGCCTAAGCCAGGCCGAAGGTGCGCTTTATACCCAGTTGCTTGCCGGCAGCTTTCTGGCAGACATTCAAGCGTTTCAGGGTCGTTTGGGAGGCGCCATGGAGCTGTACCGGCAGGTATTAACTTATGATGATCCTGACATTCCTCAAAAGGGGGCCCTCTTGGCTCATGCTGGTATGGCTAATGTTCTCTGTGAGCGGAACCAATTGGATGCTGCATATGCTCATGTTCATTCGGTGCTTGAACAGCTAGATCAAGTCGGCGGCCCTGGGACAGCCCTTTGGCTCTACCGGACTCTGGCCCGTATACAGCAGGCGAAGGGCAACTGGATAGAGGCATTTGATGCATTAAACCGGGCGTATAAAAGTGGTGAGAGTGCCCAGTCGCAGTTCGTTATGACCCAAGCAGCAGCCTTGCGCGCCCGCCTGCATCTTGCTGTGGGTGATCTAGTGTCCGCCACAAACTGGGCATCGGAGTGCGGTCTCGATCCTGAGGATCCGCAGGCCAGTCATTCTGGTCTGCGTGAAATGGAATTTATCACCTACGCGCGCGTGCTCAGCGCTCAAGGGCTTCACCAGCAAGCGCTGTCTCTTCTGGACCGGCTGCTGGTATCTTCCCTCGATCAAGATTGGCGCAGCAGCGCTATCGAAATCCTCGCCCTTCGAGGCTTGATCTTCCAGGCTCAAGGTAATACAGCCCTCGCTCGAGAATCCTTAGAATACTCGCTGGGACTCGCTGAACCGGAGGGTTATGTGCGTATCTTTGTTGACGAGGGGGATTCCATGCGCATTCTACTTCTGAACCTTCAAGAAATCATCAAGAAGAGGATCACTGAAAGTGTAGATATTGGATCCCTGCGCCTGTTGACTTATATCGACAAACTATTAGCCACAATCTCACAATCCGCTCCTGTTGGTGAAACGAAGTCAAAAACGAACCTTGAGCCCTTGAGTGAACGCGAATTGGATATCCTGCGGCTTATCGCTACGGGTCGCACCAATCAGGAAATTGCTGAAATATTGGTGATTGCCGTCAGCACGGTAAAATCCCACATCAACAACCTGTACGCCAAACTCGGTACCAACCGGCGCACTCAAGCCATTGCCATCGCACGAGATCTGGGTCTTCTGTCGGGCTAATTCACACCACAAAGAAAATACAATTTTCGGATAGATACTTAATCCATCCCCCGATTCCACCCTTTGGTGGGTGACACTGCACCCAACGATCTGGTATTTTAGACATATCAGATCGTTGTTGCTTTATTAAGGAGCTTTCACCTCATACCTAATGAATTTACACAAGCATAAGGAGAATGATATGAATCCAATCACCTCATTCATTAAACGCCACTCCCAGGCCACTTTTTGGGCGATCGCCTACATCATCGCTGGCGGTGGATATATCCTGGGAAGACTGTATCCAAGCGACCTCTGGATCTTTGTCCTGTGGGGCATTTTCATCAGCGGTGCGCTAATCACGGGGATTGTTGATGGAAGAGCCGGGGTGAAGACTTACTTCAGCCGGCTTGTGCGCTGGCGTGCTGGCATCCAATGGTATGCCATCGCATTGTTGACCCCGTTCGCGCTCGGTTCTATTGCGTTTATGCTAAATAGATTGTCAGGTGCTGAAGTAGTAGGAGGCTTCCCCGCGTTTGGCGCTATTGCGGAGGTATTCATATTCTCGTTCTTCACGATTTCGCTGGGCGAAGAACCCGGCTTCCGCGGCTTTTCCCTGCCTCGTTTTCTGGCGGGGCGCTCGGCATGGACTGCGAGCTTGATTTTAGGAGTACTACATGCGATCTGGCATCTTCCGCTGGTCATCGGAGGGGAGGAATCGGTATTCATGCTTGTGAACCCGCTGTGTGCAGCCTTTATATTCACCTGGATCTTTAACCACACAAATGGAAGCGTTTTCATTGCAATGCTTATGCACGCCTCCTCGGATGCAGTCGGCGGCATCATAAGTTCGTTGTTTTCGGGTCCAGACCGCATAACTGCCGATATCTGGCATGGGGCTGCTTTTATCGCTGTGGCTATCCTGTTACGCGTCTTTGCAGGACGGGAACTAGGCCGTAAATCGGAACCAGCGATGGACACGATGGCTGTGGAGCAACCGGCAATGGCGAGATAAGGGATCATACTCCAATGACTGTGTCCTTGTTTTCTCATGTTCAAGGACACAATGAATAACCTTTCAGAAGGAGAATCAAATGAACCCTATCACTTCGTTTATCAAACGCTATCCCCAGGCCGTCTTCTGGGGTATCGCCCTGGGCGGCGCGCGGCCCCCAAAGAGTGAGGCGATTTCCACCCGCTCCTCCACCTTTCGGTGGACGACGCTCCACCCGCCAGGCGGATATGGTATCAGCATATCGGCCCGGCGTTCTTTATCCGCCATTGAGAAACAACGAGGAGGCGCAATCATGTCCTGGAAAACTTGCATTCGAACCGTCATTATGGCCCTGGCCTTGCTGGCGGTGGCGGGCTGTGGGCAAATCGGCCTGGGGGCCACGCCCCAGCCCACCCAGCAGCAGGAAATGGAGGCCTTTGTGCAGGCGCACCTGGCAACCGGGAATTTCATGGGGGCGGTGCTGGTGGCGCGCGGCGACGAGGTGCTGTTCCAGGGTGGCTATGGCAAGGCCGATCTGGAACTGGACGTGCCGAACACGCCCGAGTCTGTGTTTCGCATCGGCTCGCTCACCAAACAGTTCACGGCGGCGGCCATCCTGCAATTGCAGGACCAGGGGCGATTGAATGTCAACGACACGGTTGACCGATACCTGCCCGATTTCCCGCATGGGAGCGAGATCACGGTGCACCAATTGCTCAACCACTCTTCGGGCATCCCCGATTCGCTGGCGAGCTACGGCGCCGAGTGGCGCCAGGCCCACACCCCGGACGAAATGATTGGCCAGGCAGCGGGCCAGCCGCTGGAATTCACGCCCGGCGGTCAGTACAAATACTGCAACATATGCTACGTGATGCTGGGCTGCATTGTGGAAAAGGTCAGCGGCCAGTCCTACGCGGAGTATATGGCGGAGCACATCTTCCAGCCGGCAGGCATGACCGCGACTGGCATCGACGAGGCCGGCCCGGTCGTGCCGCACCGCGCCGCGGGCTACACCTGGGATGGCCAGACCTATCGCAACGCCGAGTTCGTTGACATGTCGAACGTAGGCGGAGCGGGGATACTGAACTCGACCGTGGGCGACATGTACAAGTGGGATCGCGCGCTGTACACGGATGCGGTTCTGAGCGCGGCGGCGCGTGAAGCGTACTTTGCGCCTTCGGTGAGCATGGGCGAGGGGACGAGCTCTGCCTATGGCTGGCGGATCATGGACACGCCGGAACACACCCTGGCTGTTCACGGCGGCGAGGTTAACGGCTTCGTGACCTTCGTCATCCGCGACCCGGCCACTCAACTTTACGTCATTGTGTTGAGCAACGTCGAGAATCCGGCCGTGCAGGATGTGGCGCAAGGCCTAGCGGCCATCGCCTACGGCGAGCCGTATGACATGCCCGGGCAACCGCCCGCTGTGGAGGCTGTGGAGGTCGACCCGGCAGTCCTTCAGAAATACGCCGGCAGTTACCAGGTCTCAGCCGACATTACGTTTACCATCACGGCCGAGGCCGGTCACCTGTTCGCCGAGGTGCCCAACCAGCCGAAGTTCGAGATCTTCCCGACCTCCGAAACGGAGTTCTTCGCCAAGATCGCCGACATCAAATTGCACTTCGAGGTGGGCGCGGACGGGGCCGTGACTGAGTTGGTCATCCACGAGGGCGGCCAGGAGATACACGCCGCCAAGGTGAACTGAGCCGGTGGCCCCTGTTTGTCACCCGGACGGACGAGCCTCCGGTCTGCCGTTTTCAGGCACCGGTACATCTGCTGGGAACGACGGATAATTCCAGGGCTCGTCCAGGATGGTAACCAACCCTTGCCCATCCTGACCGGAAAGGAATTCGGCCGCAAGCCGGAAACAGCCACGGAGAGGATGGTCACGAGCCAGCAGCTTGCAGCGAAATAAGAGTTGAAATTGGAAGCACGGAGTCAATCGAATGAGTATAACCACCACTTCACCCAACGCTTTACCAGCCGGCCTTTCGAAAACCAGGGGAGGCGTGCGAACCTGGCTCAAACGTGGCTTCTTCGGGCTGACCCTCACGGTCATCGGTCTCGCCGGAATCGGGGCAATCTACCAGACCATTGCCACAGCTAAAGACCGGCGCTCCTATACCCCACCGGGCCACCTGGTGGATATCGGTGGTCGCCGCATCCATCTGGTCGTAATGGGCGAGGATACCGGCCAACCGGCTGTGATTCTGGAAGCCGGTATGGCCTCTTTTTCCAGCAACTTCTACTGGATACAAAGTGAGCTGGCTACTGCCACCCGGGTGGTCGCTTACGACCGCGCCGGGCTGGGTTGGAGCGATCCCGCTCCCGAGCCGCAAGATGCGCAGCAAAGCGCTCACGACCTTCACGCTGCGCTGCAAGCTGCCGATATTCAATCTCCTTACGTGGTTGCCGGTCATTCCTACGGCGGTCTGGTTGTGCGCGCATTCACCGACCTGTATCCAAACGAGGTCGTGGGGATGGTGTTGGTCGACGCATCCCACCCCGATCAATGGGTCCACATGCCTGTCTCTCGGGAGGGCAAGGTCAATGCTCAATCCATGATCATCTCGGGCATATTAGCACGATTCGGTGTTGTGCGCTTCTTCCATTTGGAAAAATCGCTCTCCGCTGGGCTGCCTGAGCGGCCGGCAGCCGAGATGCAAGCGATCCTGGCCCAACCGCAGCCCTGGAAGATTGGCGGCGAGGTCCTCATGATCTGGAATGACCGCTCACGCCCGCAGATCAACCAGGCACGCAGGCTGGGCGACCTGCCGTTGGCGGTGCTCAGCGTGACCGAACAGCCTTACTTCGCCGACGTCCTCACCAGCTTGCAGGCTGATCTGTCCACTCTTTCGAGCAACAGCATCCATTACATCCTCCAAGGCGCGACCCACGAGGGCCTGGTGGCCGAGCAGGAGCACGCCCGGGTAGTCGCTGCGACCATCCGCCAGGTGTTGGAGTCTGCCCGCACAGGCCAGCCGCTGGCAAATGGTTCCGGATAAGCCGTACGCAGAAATGATCTCGATCAAATAAGGAGGTACAGGTGAATCACTCTAATGGAAATGTTATCCACACTCAGGGATTGACCAAAGCCTACCAGGGCGCAAAAGCCCTGGATGGCCTCAACTTGCAGGTGTCCAAGAATTCCATCTTCGGTTTTTTGGGCCCCAATGGAGCCGGCAAGAGCACCACGATTAAGATGCTGCTGGGATTGACCCGCCCCACCTCGGGCAAGGCTGCCATCTTCGGGCGCGACATCACCCAGGATAGCCTGGCGGTGCGCCGCCGGGTGGGGTACCTGGCCCAGGACCCGCGCTACTACGCCCACATGACCGCCCGCCAGACCCTGCGCTACACGGCCCGCTTTTTCTATCGCGGCCCCCGAGACCTGCTGGAGGCGCGCATTGAAGAGATGCTGGATCTCACCGGGCTGAGCAACAAAGCCGACCGGTCAATCAAAGGCTTCTCAGGCGGCGAGCGCCAGCGCCTGGGCATCGCCCAGGCAGAGATCAACTACCCCGATCTGCTCATCCTGGACGAGCCCGCCGCCTCCCTCGATCCGCAGGGGCGCCACGACGTGCTGGCTGTGATGGAAACCCTGCGCAAATACACCACCATTTTCTATTCGACCCATATCCTGGAAGACGTACAGCGCGTCAGCGACCAGGTTGCCATTCTGAATCACGGCCGGCTGGTGGCCGAGGCCCCCATCCAGGAGCTCCTGAATGGCAGCGGCTCGGCTGCGGTCTACAGTGTGACCATCAAAGGCGATGCCAGCCTGGCGCAGAGGCGCGTGGCTGCCCAGCCCTGGGTCCAATCTCTGGGCAGCGAAGCCCACGATGGGCTCACCACCTGGCAGGTCGGCGTGACCGACGATGGCGCCGCCGAAGATGAGCTGCTGCCCCTGATCCTGGAAGACCGCAGCCTGCGCGTGAAAAGCTTCGGGCGCAAAACGCACAACCTGGAAGAAGTGTTCTTGAACTTGGTCAGAGAGGAGTCGTCAAAATGACCACACAATCGAAAACAGCTATTACCCAAGATCTCATCCTGGCAGCCCGCAAGGGATTGCGCCCCGTAGCTGAACGCTCCTGGCTGGGCGGCTTTGGCAACATGCTGAGTAAGGAATTGGGCCAGTGGTTGGGCACCCGCACCTGGTGGTTGCAAGCCCTCATCTGGGTGTTGCTCCTGAACGGTGTTTCTACCATCGTCGCGCTGTCCGAACCGGTCGCACACGCCGAGATTCTGGAAGAAGTGGTGCAGACTTTCCTGCCTATGATGGTTGGGGCAGTTGGGATCGGAACGATCATTACCGTGCAAGACGCAGTTGTTGGCGAAAAAGAGCTGGGGACGGCCGCCTGGGTCATGTCGAAACCGGCTTCGCGTTCGGCCTTTATCCTGGCAAAGATCATCGCCTATGCCGTTGGATTGTCGATCAGCGCTATTCTGATCCCCTCGGTAATTTTTTACTTCGAAATGCGCTGGTTGATCCCCGCCTCGCTCCCCTGGATGCCTTTTCTGGCCGGGATGGCTGTAGCGGTATTGCATCTCCTTTTCTATATCGTCCTGACCTTGATGCTGGGCACACTATTCAGCAGCCGCGGCCCCGTCGCTGCAATTGGGGTCGTCATGATCATGTCTGGCTTGTTGTTCAAAGGCTTTATCCCGCTTGAGGTCATGCTCTTCACCCCCTGGCTGTTCCCAGACCTCAGCGGCGCGCTGGCGCTGGAGATGCCCTTGCCGCCTGGTTGGTTTGTGCCAATCCTGGCCGTGTCGTGCGGGATCATCGTGATGACTGCCGTCGCTCTGTGGCGCTTTGGGCGCGAAGAGTTCTAAAACCGGAAACTGATGGATCTGCTGGATCAAGGAGGCTAAGATGAACGCTTTTCGCCTGGATAAACGCCTGGGTGTGGCAGCTCTGGCGCTCTGGCTGGCTGCCCTGGCCTGTAATGCCATCCCAATCACGCGAGTCGCTGAGCTGAGGACCGATACGCAGGCCGTCTCTGTGGATTCGGCCACCTCGGCCAGCGTCCAAATCGAGATGGGCGCCGGCGAGCTGTCCCTGCAAGGCGGCGCGGACAGCCTGATGGAAGCCGCTTTTCGCTACAACGCCGCTGATTGGAAGCCAGAGATTGGCTACCGTGAAAGCGGTGCGCAGGGCGAGCTTTCGGTCACTCACCAGGATGCAAGGCTCCCCGTTGGCGACAAATTGATCAATGAATGGGATATCCAGCTGAGCAATAGCATCCCGCTCGATCTTGTGATCCATACGGGCGCCGGCGTCAGCAACCTCGACTTGAGCAATTTGAGCTTGAGCCGTTTGGAGATCGAAACCGGTGCTGGGATCACCACGATCGATCTGACCGGATCCTGGGATCAAGACCTGAGGGTTTCAATTCAGGCAGGCGTCGGCGAGATCACAGTCAGGCTGCCATCCGAAACCGGGGTGCGCGTCAATATGGATACGGCACTGGTCGGCGTGACAGCCAACAACCTGATTAAGGATGATAACGGGTACGTCAACCGGGCTTTTGGTGCCGCAGCGCATACGCTGACTCTCGATCTGCAGGCCGGGGTTGGCTCGGTCAAGCTGGAAGTCCCCTGATTTAGCCTATGGACAAACCAACGACCTACCAGATCAAAGTCAGAGGTCACCTGGATGCCGCCTGGGCCGAATGGTTCGAAAACCTGACCATCTCAAATCAGGAGGGCGGGGAGGCGCTGCTCACCGGTTATTTGCAAGATCAGGCCGCCTTGCAGGGCGTCCTCAAACGCATCAGCGACCTGGGATTGATCTTGATCTCCGTGAACGCGGCGGCTGAGGAAGAAGGAGAGGAGTGAACTATGCACCGGAAATTGATAAGGAGCTATTTCCCATGAATCCGAAACCAGCCTTTTTCCAACAATTGTTCCTCCCGCTGTATCTCATCCTGGTTCCGCTGCTCAGCTTCGCCATCGCTCTTTTCGTGCCGCTTCCTGTAGAAGCCATTGCCTTGCTGATGCTTTTGGTTCCCTCGGTTATAGCCATTTTGCTGACCGCTCTGGCTGAAGGGGGCAAGAGCCTGGCTGAGCTGCTGAAGAAGTTGTTTCAATGGCGCATCCATCTCAAGTGGTATGCGGTTGCCGTGCTCTTGCCGGTGGGCATCATCCTGGCGGCTGGTGTGCTGGGTGTCATCCTCGGATGGATGCCCACACTCCAGATCCGTATCCCGACGCCCTCGCAGCTGATCTTCAACTTTATCTTGGTCGTGCTTATCGCTGTTCTGGAGGAGTTGGGCTGGCGAGGCTATGCCCTGCCCAGGCTTCTGGCTCATCGCTCGCCGCTATCTTCTGCCGTTCTCATCGGGATCACCTGGGGCATCGTACATATCGGCCTCAGACTGGCAGCCGGCAGACCCTGGCTGCCGACCTTTCTGGCTCCACTCGCCTTGTCGGTGATTTTCACCTGGTTGTTCGTCCACACGCAGGGCAGCCTTGCCATGGCGATTCTGTTCCATTTTGTGTTCAATTACTCTCCCCAGTTCGTCCTAAGTGAGCTTCCGACAGTGCAGGTGGTTTGGGCGCAGGCAATTGCGGGCTTCGCCCTGGCATTCATTTTGATCCTGCTCTTCGGCGTCAATTTGCAGCGCGGCTCTGCCAAGCGGTAGGCAATCGCCGGCCCCAGGCAGGCCGAGCCCGATAAAACCAAATCTAGGTGAGTATGGACACGCAGACCTTTCCCCGTCTCATGACCAGGCCTTCAGCCAGGGTGCGCATGTCGATGAAGATGAGCATCCAGGGCGTCCTCAAACGCATCAGCGACCTGGGTCTGGCGTTGATCTCTGTGAATGCCGCATCGGACGAACAATGAATAAAATCGAAACTTTGGCAGCCAGGCGGCCTCTCGCCTGGGCCTTCTGGGTCACCTTGATCGGAATTCTGATGGTATTGGCTTCAGCCATCCTTGTTGGCGCATCCTGGCCTGGGGAGACGCGTGGATGGTACATCGCCAGTGCCATTGGCAGGCTGGCCGCGATCATAATTTTGCTTTTGGTGCTTGTGCGGCTGAAATGGTTAAGCTCAGCCGGATTCACGCGGCTGGCAGGCTGGCGCACGTGGCTGATCCTGCTCTTACCGCTGGCCTACTCAATTGCAGTGTCAACCTATACGCTGACGGGAAATTTCGACCTGCGTGTCTCCAATCTGGGGCTGGCAGGCCTGGCGGCTGTGTTCCTGATGGCCCACGCATTCCTGGAAGAAGTTGCCTTTCGCGGGTTGATTTTGCACGGGTTGGTTCGCGCCTGGGGCGATACAGGCCGCGGCCCGCTCAAGAGCGTCCTGGTTTCCGCGCTCTTTTTTGGGGCTATGCACATCGTCTATCTGGCCGGTGAGCCTGTGGCGGTGGTCCTCTCTCGGATCATCGTCGCATCCTGGCTGGGTATTTTCTTGGGAGCCCTGGTGTTGCACGGAAACAGTATTTACCCGGCAGCTTTTTTCCATGGGTTATTGAATCTGGCTGGCTACCTGAACCTCACAAGCAATGCAGCCCAGGGGGCGCCATCCGCATGGCTGTTGCTCAGCCTGTGGATGCTTCTCGTTGCCCTTTTGGGTTGGGTCCTGCTGGTTACCGCTTCCCAACGCGTGTCCCCTCTTGTAACAGAGCGCCTGGTTGAGACCCGCGAGAGACTGTGAACAAGAAAGGTGAAGGAACATGAAAACGAACGCTGCTCGCAATGAACGGTTTTCCTTGGCGGTGTTTCTCATCCTGGTCCCGCTGCTCAGCTTCGCCATTCCTCTCTTTCTGCCCCTTCCCGTGGAGATCACTCCCCTGGCGATGGTTTTCATCCCCGCCCTCCTGGCCGTCACCCTGGTCGCACTCACCGGGGGGAGAAACGCTGTGGGGGCGCTGCTAAAAAAGCTGTTCCAATGGCGGGTTGGCTTCAAATGGTACATCCAGGCCATCGGCCTGGCCCTGGGGGTGCGTCTGGTGATGAGCCTGTTGGCGCTCCTGTTCGGTTGGATACCTGCCATCCGGCTCAACGACTGGTCTCCCCCTCAATTTATCGTCATCGGCCTCTTTATCGTGATCGGAGCCATCGCCGAGGAGCTGGGCTGGCGAGGCTATGCGCTGCCCAGGTTGCTGTCCGGCCGTTCGGCGCTCGCTTCCGCTTTGTTCAGCGGGGTCATTTGGGGGACCACCCATCTTGCCCTGACCCTGCCTGGGCAGATGAACGCCGGCTCGCACTGGCTGCCAACCATCCTCTACATCACCGCGTTGTCCGTGATCCTCACCTGGTTCTACCTCCAAACGCAAGGCAGCCTGGCAATTCCCATCCTGTATCATGTCGGGCAGAGCTTTTTTGTATTTCTCAATGGGAGCATCTCAATAACCCAGCAGCTCTGGCTGCTGACAGGCGTGACCCTCGTCCTGGCTCTCATTCTGTCCCTGATCTACGGCGCCAGCTTGCAGCGCGGCCCTGTCAACCAGCAGGGAATCGCCAGCACCAGGCAGGCCGAGACCAGGTAAAAGCAAATCGAGGTGAGTATGGACACCCAGACCATTCCCCATCTCATGACCAGGCCTTCAACTGAATCTAGCTGATCCTGGGAGAATAAAATGAACCGCAATCTATATCTTAAGCTAATCCTTGGTTTTCTGGCTTATAGTCTTGCAGTTCTTGGGCCAATCTATCTGTTCCCACCCGAGGCCAACGCCGCACATCCCGTACCAATCATTCTGCTATTGTTTGGCCTGGCCGTTGCCGCAGTGGTGATCCCGGAGATGCTTTTGTTCAAATCTTCCCTGCTGGAGGCGCTCCGCAGCGTCGGCATCGGTCGCCCGCGAGCTGGGGTGATCCTGGTGGGTTTGATCATCAGCCTGCCGCTGCTAGCTTACTTCCCATTGTTTTCGCTGATCACGCGAGTTCCCTTAATTCTGTACGATGACTGGGCATACAAATTATTGACTGTAGTGCTGATGCAGGGCTTGACCGAGGAAATGATGTTTCGAGGTTATATCTTTGGGCATCTGCGACCAGGTCGATCCTTCCGCCATGCCGCGGCCCTGTCAGCGCTGTTTTTCGGTCTGGCCCATCTGCATCTTTTTACGATTTTGGACCCGCTTGTCGCCGGAATCGCCACGCTGCTGGCGGTGGTTTCGCATATTCCTTTTGCTTATTTGTATGAGCGCGGCAGGAACGCAATCTGGGCAGGCAGCATTGTTCATATTGCTGCCACTGGCTTAGGAGGCAATCTGTTCGTGATCCCGCCAGAAGTTT
Organism: uncultured Anaerolineaceae bacterium; assembly: GCA_964525785.1. Taxonomy (GTDB): domain Bacteria; phylum Chloroflexota; class Anaerolineae; order Anaerolineales; family UBA4823; genus JAQBDA01. The sequence goes on along the minus strand of CAZGIX010000082.1, from coordinate 4,684 downwards.
TTACATCAGCTTTGTCGCTGTTTTTGTTGGTCACGATGATCTCGCCCTATTTGGCTTTCCTGTTCTTCAGACAAGAGCGGGGATATCCACCTTCCACTTTAAACGTACAGGAGATTTCACGATGACGACAATTTCCACAACCCCCGGGCGTCAGGCGGTGACAGCCCGATCCACAATTGTGATCGCTGCCGCCTGGATAGGTACCCTGCTGCTCAGCCGGTTACCACAGATCATCCTCAGCGAGCTAGGTATCATCACCTCCTCCGACTGGAAGCTGTTGTGGTGGATCATCATAGGCACGGTTCTTTTTGCGCTCACCTATGTATGGCAGTCCGTGAAACCGCTGCGAGGTTACTTCCTGATAATGACCATGATCTATGTGATCACGGGTGGACGATTACTGCTTGAGCAAACTTCGATCTGGATTTCCTGGTTCGGCCCGGAGCGATCATGGCTCAACAGTTTTTTCGGTGAGAGATTGGCAGTGGTATTAATAGCATTGGCCCTTGTGGGGATCCTTGCGCTGATGGGACAGAAACGCCAGGATTACTTTCTCACTTATGGAAATGTGAACGCGCCAGCACCAGGATTGCGTTTGCCAAGGAGAGAAAAACCTCTTCCCTGGTTGATCGCCGGGCCGCTTATCGCTCTACCGCTTTCTGCCCTGATGGCGGCCGGCACCCTGGCCATAAACCCTCAGGCGGTAGCCAAGATTACAGAAGTCTTCCCCCTGCTCCCAGCCATATTCGTATTCGCTCTGATGAACGCATTTGGTGAAGAGGTAGCTTTCCGTGCTGCACCCCTCTCCCAGCTGTGGAAGGTTGTTGGGAAGAGGCAAGCTGTCTGGATGACTGCGCTCTGGTTCGGACTTGGGCACTACTATGGCGGCATTTCATTTGGGGCGATCGGTGCTGTATATCTCACACTCGTAGCCGTTCTCTTTGGTAAAGCAATGGTTGAAACTAAGGGACTGGCGGTTCCGATATTCATGCATTTGTGGGGCGATGTCGTACTGTATATCTTTATGGCGCTAGGCTCTGTGTGAAGAAAGGGGATATCGCTGCCCTTTCCTTATAGTAGCTTCGCTGAGCATCATTGTTACGACGCGCTGATGTTCACGTCGCAACTATTAACTATGAATGGGATCTGTGCCCAGGTCGTCAAGCGAGACATTCAGGCGCCTTTTGAATTATAATTACCCTATAAAGTTCATGTTCTCTAACCGATTTGCAGCATTTTGTTTCTATGGAAACCAGATTGTCGGATTCGATTGACTCAATGGTGGTACGGCCTGAGCCCTGATTTTCGAGATAAGAAATTATAAGCCGAATATCCTGGGTTCGAATACTTGCCCTACAGTTTTATATGGATAAATTATAGAGAATGATCATTTCAGAGATCGATAACTTCACACCCATCGTATCCCGGGTACTGCGCATCGAAGATGTGACCAGTGGGGATGCGCGAAACCAATACCTGGTGCGGTATCGCGGCCAGCTGTACAGTGAGGATACTGCGGAGGCGTATGATCGCCTGGCATCGGCATTGAAGCCATATAATGTCATGCCGTTGTTTCGCCGTGACAAATCCTACCATGTGGTGCTGCTAGTGCCGGGTCTCCCAAGTGCCAAACCATCCAAGACCTGGGTCAACATAGTCCTCCTGGTGGCAACATTTCTGAGTGTATTCATTGCTGGCACAATGTATACATTGGGCGGTAATTACAATGGGCCATCAAATCCGACCTTGAGCGATCTGCTCCCATCTATAATCTCCAGCCTGGGCGGCGGAGTTGCATTTACCGCCAGCTTGCTGGCGATCCTCCTGGCGCACGAGTTTGGGCACTATCTGGCAGGTCGCTTTCATAAAACCAATGTAACCCTGCCATACTTCATCCCGTTTCCTTTTTCCGCTTTTGGGACAATGGGTGCTTTTATCCAGCTAAAAGAGCCACCGAAGAACAAGCGCATCTTATTGGATATCGGCATCGCCGGTCCAATCGCCGGGCTGCTGGTCTCTATCCCGGTGCTGATCCTTGGGCTGAGCCTGTCGCAGGTAAGCCAAATTCCTGCCAATCTCCCGCCAGGTCAGGGATTGCAGATCGAAGGTAATTCGCTCCTCTATCTGTTCAGCAAGTATCTGGTATTTGGCCAATTGCTGCCCGCACCCAGCAGCTTTGGGGGTATGACTCCTTTAATGTACTGGGTGCAGTATTTCTTCACCGGACAGCCGCTCCCCCTTGGAGGCGTGGATGTCATGCTCCATCCGGTAGCCTGGGCAGGTTGGGCGGGTTTGTTGGTTACCGCTTTGAATTTGATCCCTGCCGGGCAGTTGGACGGTGGGCATGTGATTTATGTACTGCTGGGCAAGCGTGCCAGATCCCTGCTGCCGTTTATTCTGCTCGTTCTGGTACTGCTCGGCTTCTTCTGGCCCGGTTGGTGGCTTTGGGCGCTGCTGATCTTCATGCTCGGTCGCTTTCACGCCGAGCCGCTCGATCAGATCACTTCACTGGATCCATCGCGCCAGGCGGTAGCTGTTATTGGGCTGATGATCTTCGTGCTGGTGTTTACACCTGTGCCACTTATGGCGGTCGGGCTGTAGTCATATATTTTCTCCATAACCTATCAGACTTGATAAGCTCTACATAGCCTTCCTTGTCGGCTTGGCATGGCTATGCTAAACTGCTCTTATGAGGCAATGTCGTGTCTGACGATGTCATGCTGAATGAGGCCATCGAGGCGATACGCCAGGGGCAGCGAGCACGCGCCCGCGATTTGCTGACCCGCTTGCTGCGGGCCGACCAATCTAATCCGGTCTACTGGCTGTGGATGAGCTCGGTCGTTGAATCGGCAAAAGAGCGCGTATACTGCTTGCAGATGGTCCAGCGGTTGGATCCTGGGAGCAGGGCAGCCCGGCAAGGCTTGATCCTGGCAGGGGCGCTGCCTGCAGACCGGAGCGCGGCTCCCACTCCGCCTCTCCGGCGCAAGTGGCAGATCGATTTAGAGGCGGAGCCACCGACGGGCATTAAAGCCATTTGGGCGAAACCGCTGGTACGTGTTGTGATCTTCGGTGGGGCGGGTCTTGTGGTCATCGGATTGGTCCTCGGTGCTGTCTTCTGGCAGGACAGGGGCAGGCGCGTGGCTGCCAGGCCGACCCGGACGCCCGGACCTCCCCCAACCTATACCCTGACTCCCACACTGCTCGGCGGCCCGCGCCAAATCACGGTAACTATAGAACCATTTTCCGGCTCGCCGACACCCTTATGGATGTTATTGAAAGCCACCTACACTCCCACACCACCCTACGTGGATACCCCTCACCCGGTTAGCGAGGCATACCGGGTGGGAAAACGTGCTATGGGGCGCGGGGATTGGGATACCGCGCTGGAATTTTTCGAGCAAGTGCGTCCTGCAGAAGCCGATATTCAGTACTACATTGGTGAAATCCAACGCCAGAAGGGCGACTTCGCCAAGGCGATTGAGACCTTCAACAGCATCATCGCTGACTATCCCGGCTTTGGGCCAGCGTACCTGGGCCGTGTGCAGGCCAGGCTGGCAATTGATCCCGAGGCAGAAGTTCTCGATGATCTGGATCAGGCCATAGAATATGATCCGAACTTTGCAGAGGCATACCTGGCGCGGGCGGGCTATTACCTCTCTATTGGTAATCTTGAGCTGGCAGAAGAGGATATCGCTGCGGCTGAAAATTTCTTCCCGGATTCGCCTCTGCTGTATGTCTATCGTGCTCGCCTGGCTTTGGAGAGCGGTGATCTTTCTGCGGCTCTCGAAGCTGCCCAAACCGCCAACGAGCTGGACCTTACCATGCTGCCCGCTTACCTGGTCCTTGGTCAAGCCGCGATGATGAACGATGAGTATGCGACAGCGGTCGAAGCCCTGGAAACCTATACCACGTATGAAGAGGAAAATCCTCAAGCCTGGTTAGCACTGGGACGTGCGTACTATCTCTCCGGTGCAGATCCCGAACAAGCTATGGATGCCTTCGATCAGGCCATTGAGCTGGATGACCAGCTTCCTGATGCGTATTACTACCGCGGTCTGACATATATTGACATGGATCAAGGCCGACGAGCAGTCAATGATCTTTGGGTGGCGCGCAAGCTGGACAGCGATTCGTTCGATATTAACCTGGCTCTTGGGCGCGCCTTGCTGGTTGCGGACCGGTTGGAGGAGGGTCTGGCAGTTCTCAACAGCCTCGAGCCATCGGCTCAAGGCGATGATCAGCTAGCTCAAGTGCTTTACTGGCGTGCCACAGTGCTGGAGATGCTGGGCAGCAATCGCGAGGCGCTGGCAGATTGGAAGGCACTGCTGGACCTGCCTGAGGAGGCGCATCCAGATGACTGGCTGGACATCGCCAGCACGCATATCGCCACGCTGACTGTCCCTACATCTACGCCGACTGTCACCTCTACACCCACCAGGACGCGCACCTCCACACCCACGCAGACTTATACTCCTACTCCAACCCGGACACCGACATCGACGCGTACGCCCACTCCAGCACGCACCAGTACGGTTACTCGCACCCCCACACGGACTCCCACCCGGACGCCCACTTCGACCAGCACACCGACGAAAACACCCGCGGTCAAGACGCCAACACCTACTTCGCCTTAGACTCTTAGAACATTAACATCGACAAACTATTGTCGTTCATACAGGCTGAA